>NZ_PYNU01000034.1:0-22318 GCF_003026075.1 Photobacterium sp. GB-210
TTTGGCCTTGGATCGCGATATAACAAGGAGTTGGCATCTTAGTATCCTATTTTATGATGGAGTAAATGACACAGCCTATGCTGTGATGACGTGCTGTTAGAGCAGGAAGTGTGCCAGTTTTTAAGTTCCTGATAAGTATGGGTTTTGCGTTTTTACGCTAGTAAATATCGAGCAAGATCTTGCCCGGCTGGGCAACTTATTGCTCGATTTGGGCAAGATCTTGCTTACTTTCGTGATTAAAGAATTTTTATTGGTAATGATTTGTCATCTGAATAAGCAATGATTAAGGGCTTAAAAAAATGGCTAAAAAATAAAAAACGCGCAATAGATATGGTTAGTAAAATGTAAATAATAAAGTTTATTTAACAATCTCTTTTTTAATGGAGTCTGTTAATAACGAAGCGGGCAAGATCTTGCCCGAATGTTAAATATCAGGTATTGCTTTAAATTTTTTATTTACAATATTCTTATTAGTGAGAAAGGGCCTAGTATTATTAAAATCATATCCTTTATTCTATTATATTAATTAGGCTCTCTAAATTATTAATAGAATGAAGCACATTTTTATACTGAATTTTTTATATGGGAGTTTGTTTTTTGGGAAGGCTATCACATATATTTGGTTTTTTAATTTAATCAATATTTTAAAAAAACATAGCATTTTAGTCTGGAGTTTAGCGTTAATATGTTAATGCTGGGTTTAAGGTTATGGAATCAATAGTTTTTTATGTTGTGTTTGAATTTATTAAAATTCTTATTTGTATGTATTAATAGATTTTAGTGTCTCAAAATCTATACAATATTGCTTGATATGCAACGGTAATTACTATTTAATTCACTGCAAGCAATATTTGTTATCTAGAAGCATTTTTGTTGGTTAGGAAATAATATAAATAATAAAGCATATTTAATTAAAAATAACATTTTCATTTTTAATTTGTTAAAGATGTTAAATCTGCTGGTTTATCTATTCGTTGTAAATAATAAAAATAACGGGGTTTAAAATGTCTAAAGAAGGCACCGTCGCACCTAAAGAACGTATTAATATTAAATACGTTCCTCACAAAGGTGATGTTCAATCTGAAGTAGAGCTACCATTAAAAACACTTGTTGTGGGTGAATTTAAAGGTGATGGGGAAGATAAACCTATAGAAGAGCGTAAAGCCGTTTCAGTTGATAAAAATAACTTTGAATCGGTTATGCGCGAAAGTAAATTATCGTTGACAACTTCTGTGAAAAACAAACTTTCAGACGATGATTCTGACTTATCAATTAATCTTTCAATTAAAAGTCTTAATGATTTTTCTCCTGATGCAATCAGCCAACAAGTTCCAGAATTAAAAAAACTGATTGAATTAAGAGAAGCATTAGTTGCTTTAAAAGGACCACTTGGAAATATTCCAGCATTTCGTTCTCGTCTTCAAGAACTAATTGAATCTGACGAGTCACGTGAAAAGCTACTTAACGAGTTACAACTTGTTAGTGGCGAAGGTGAGAAATAGTAATTTCCTTTTGGCTTTAATTTTAAGAGAACGATAAATGTCTTTACAAAAAACACTTGAATCATCAAGTACAACTGAAAGCAGTTTACTTGATGAAATTATGCTTCAAACACGCATGACTCCGTCCGATGAAGGTTATGACATTGCCAAGAAAGGGGTGGCTGCATTCATTGAAAATTTACTGGGTAATTCTGGTGTAGAACAAGTCAATAAAGGACTTGTTGATCAGATGCTTGTTGAGTTAGACAGTAAGATTAGTGCGCAAATGGATGAAATTTTACACTGTGAAGAGGTTCAAAAGGTTGAATCTGCTTGGCGTAGTGTGAAGATGCTTGTTGATCGTACTGATTTTCGTGAAAACAATAAAATTGAATTATTGCATGCGACTAAAGAAGAGCTTTTAGACGACTTCGAATTTGCGCCAGAGACGTCTCAATCTGGTTTATATAAGCATGTATATTCGTCTGGATACGGACAATTTGGTGGTGAGCCTATTGGCGCTATCATTGGTAATTACTCATTCACGCCATCATCGCCTGATATTAAGCTACTTCAATACATTGGTGCTGTGGGTGCAATGGCTCACGCTCCATTTATTTCAGGTGTAGCACCAGAATTTTTTGGTATCGAATCTTTTGAAGACTTACCAAATATTAAAGATTTAAAAGCAACATTTGACAGCCCTCGCTATATTAAATGGCGACAATTACGTGAATCTGAAGATTCTCGTTACCTTGCATTAACGGCTCCACGTTTTCTTCTTCGTACCCCATACGATCCAGAAGAGAACCCAACTAAAACATTTAATTACCGTGAAAACGTGAGTGATTCACACGAAAGCTACTTATGGGGTAATACCTCTTTTGCTTTGGCTTCACGTTTAACTGATAGCTTTGCTCAATACCGTTGGTGTCCAAATATCATCGGTCCTCAAAGTGGCGGTACTGTTGAAGATTTACCTGTTCATTTATTTGAATCTTTGGGTGAATTACAAGCAAAAATCCCAACAGAAGTGTTAGTGACAGATCGTAAAGAATTTGAATTAGCTGAAGAAGGCTTTATTGCATTAACCATGCGTAAAGGTAGTGATAACGCTGCATTCTTCTCTGCAAACTCAGTTCAGAAACCAAAAGTGTTCCCTAATACGAAAGAAGGGCGCGAAGCTGAAATGAACTTCAAATTAGGTACTCAATTGCCTTATATGATGATCATTAACCGCTTAGCGCACTATGTGAAAGTATTACAACGTGAACAAATTGGTTCTTGGAAAGAGCGTCAAGATCTTGAGCGTGAATTGAACGCATGGATTAAACAATTCGTGGCTGATCAGGAAAACCCACCAGCTGATGTTCGTAGTCGCCGTCCTTTACGTGCTGCGAAAATTGAAGTACTTGATGTTGAGGGCGATCCAGGTTGGTACCAAGTGGCATTGTCTGTTCGCCCTCACTTTAAATACATGGGCGCAAACTTTGAGTTATCACTAGTTGGTCGTTTAGATCAGGCATAATTTCAATGTCTTATATAGAACTAGAAGATAGGGCTTATGGTGTTAGTCTCTTTGAACGTTTAGAGACTAATGCGCCGCGAAAAGTGATGACGAAAGGACCGGATGCTAAACATGTTTTAAATTCAATTAAACGCAATGTTGCGCAATTACTTAACACTCGTTTAGGTGAAGCGCTGTGTGCGCCTCATTTGGGATTAATTGATTTTAATGATGCAACTTTAGGTACGCATGATCTGGCATTACAAATTAAGCTGGCAATTCGTCATTGTCTTGAGCGCTACGAGCCACGTTTAGACAAGATTGATATTCAATATGTGCCAAATGATGAAAGTCCATTAAATATCTTCTTTCATATTACAGCATGTATTAATTCAAGAGCACTGCATGATTCGGTGCGTATTGATTTGATGTTGGATAATAGTCGTAAATACAGAGTAATTTAACTTTGTCACAAGAAAAATATTTTAGGGATGAGCTTGCTTTTTTAAAAGAGCAAGGCGTTGCTTTTGCCGAAGTACATCCTCAATTATCTCGTTTTTTACAAGGGAAAAATACAGATCCTGATGTTGAACGATTATTAGAGGGCTTTGCTTTTTTAACGGCTCGTTTACGTGAAAAAGTTGAAGATGAATTTCCTGAGCTCACACATTCTATAATCAACATGCTTTGGCCTAATTATTTAAGGCCTGTACCAAGCTTGAGTATTGTTCAATTTACACCGATTGAAAAAGCAATAAGTGTTCGTCAAACAATACCAGCAAATACAGATGTTGATAGTGAAGCGGTGTTCGATACTGTGTGTCGGTTTAGAACTTGCCGAAACCTAGATATTTATCCTTTGGAGTTGGTTGATGTTGCGACTACCCATAGCCGGGAGTCGTCAATCATTGATTTGAATTTCGATGTATTAGGCGAACAAAGTTTACCCGATATAGATCTAAAAGCGCTGTCATTGTTCTTGGGTGGACATCAGTACAGCGCGCAGATGCTGTATTTATGGCTAAACCATTATTTATCACATATTGAATTAGTGTGTAGTGATAAAACGATAGCGATTCCTGCATCACAATTTAAAAGCTGTGGCTTTGATTCCGCTGATGCTGTAATGCCATATCCAAAAAATGTTTATGAAGGTTATCGTATTTTACAAGAATACTTAACGTTTCCAGATGCATTTTTATTTGGTGATTTGGTTAATCTTGATCGTTATATCACGCCGGATATGGGTAGAAAGTTTCAATTGAAATTTGTTTTTTCAAGAACGCTACCTGCCGATGTTCGCGTACGTAAAGATAGCTTTAAATTATTTTGTACACCGATTATCAATCTATTTACTCATGATTCTGATCCTATCGATTTAACGGGAAAGCGGGCGGAATATCGCATTGCACCTTCAAGTCGTCTTCCTGCTCATTATGAAATTTTCAGTATTGATCATGTAGAAGGGCGACAAGAGGATCACAAGTTACGTTCAAAGGGGCAAAAGCGTGTTTATACCTCTTTTGAAAGTTTTCAACATGAAATCGAACGTTCTCGCCACCGATTAGCGCTCTATTACCGCGCAAGGGTGAGAGAGAGTGTAAGAAATGATGGTTTTGATCATTACATTTCATTTGTTCGTGGGGATGAAACGCTAAATGTCGGAACCAGTGAAGCGATTTCATTGCAGTTAACGTGTACGAATCGACAATTGCCATTGGAGTTAGGGATTGGTGATATTTGTGTGCAAACAAATAGTTCACCGTCTTTTGTAACTTTTTCTAACATCACAGAACCAACACAGCCGTTAAGGCCGACGTTAGATGGCAGCTTGTTGTGGACATTGATTTCAAATTTATCGCTTAACTATCTTTCATTGCTTTCGAAAGATGCACTGTGTTCTGTACTTCGAGCTTATGACTTTAGAGCACTTGTCGATAGACAAGCTGAGCGTGTTGCTAAACACAGACTTGATGGGATCGTAAAAATTACATCTAAGCCAATTGAACGGATCATCAAAGGATTACCTGTTCGAGGTTTACAGTCTGAGCTAGTGCTTAACGAAGAAGCGTTCAGCTCTGAAGGGGATTTGTATTTGTTTGGGAGTGTGTTAAGTCGCTTCTTTTCTTTGTATGCAAGTATCAATTCATTTCATGAGCTTATTGTAATTAACAGTGTCAATCAGGAACGATATTCATGGGGAACGCAGACGGGTCTACAGCCTTTGATATAGATCTTGATTGTGACCATCTTGCATCCGATCAATTAGCAATAGTAGAGCAACAAGTTCGGTCTTACGACTTTTATCAATTAGTCGAACTTTTACAGCGCTTGGCTGATGAAGATCCTGAGACCGAAGGGTGGGAAACACATTGTCGTTTACTGTTTAAAGCCAATCCGAGTTTAGGGTTTGCTGCGAGTGATATTTCAAAATTAGAGATGTTGGAGCAAGGTGGTTTCTGTTTAGAAACGACGTTCTTTGGATTAAATGGTGCTCAATCACCATTACCGGGTTTTTTATTAGAAGAAATAGCATCTGAGAGTGAAACGGGGTTAAGACGGCATTTTCTCGATTTCTTTAATAACCGACTATTGGCGTTGGTATATCGAATTTGGCGTAAATACCGTTATTACATTCGGTTTAAAGAAAATGCCAGCGATGCCTTCTCTTCTCAGTTATTTGCCTTAGTCGGCTTGGCTGATGAAGACCTTCGTGGTGAAACCGCAATTAACTGGGGGAAAATGCTTTCATACGCCGGTACATTAGCTGGTAGAAGCCGTTCCCCACAAATTGTTGCAGGTATCATTTCTCATTGCTTTGATTTGGATAACGTTGTTATTCGTCAGTGGGTAGAGCGGAAAGTAGATATACCCAATCATCAACGAATGTGTCTTGGAAATGCAAACTGTGAGTTAGGTGAAAGTACGATTATTGGCTCGACGGTTCGTGATTGCACGGGAAAATTTGTTATTGAGATTAAAGATCTTACCCAATCACGATTCAATGATTTTTTACCGTCAGGCAAAGAGTATTTGCCATTTTGTAAGCTGGTTGAATTTATTCTTCGTGAGCAAATGGCATTTGATCTGGAGTTAGAGCTTAAAGAAGACGAAGTACCTTCATTGCAATTGATACAAGGCTCAACGCTGTCGTTAGGTTGGTCTTCTTTCTTAGGTGAGACGAATAATAACCGTAAAGTTTGTATACAAGTTCGTCAGTAAAGGGGCTAAAAATGGCGGAACAACAACGACTAAAGTTAAAAGTTACTAATACTCGGTTCTTAGAACCGGGTTTGTCGGCAACGAAAGAATTTTCATCTGCTGGTGGCGCGATTGGTTCTAGTTCATCGAGTTTTTGGCACCTAGCTGATAGAGACGGAGTTTTGGAACCGGTTCACTGTCAGATCACAATGATTGATGGCTGTTTTTGTATCACTGATATTTCGAATCAAACCTATATCAATGGTGCTTCAATGCCGATTGGTTGGCACAAGCATGCGCGTTTAAATGAAAATGATGTTATTTCAATTGGTCCTTATTTCATTCGTGTTTCTATCGGTGAAGCATGCACTGAAAATGATAAAGACATTGAAGAGATGCTATCTAAATCAACTGATATTGATTTATTTGGTGATGAGCTAGATGTCACAACTAAGGATCAAAAAGCGAATGTGGATGATCCATTATTAGCACTCGATCAACTCAAACATAAAACAGAAGTTGAATCGTTAATTACACGAAATAAGCCAGCAGTATCTTTTAATAATGCACAGTCATTAATTTCTGAATGTGATTCGTGGATTGGTGATGCCCAGACAATACAAGCCGATACTGAAAATGACACAACGTCAGCTATTACATTAAGCGGTTTTAAATCTACGTTGAATGCTGATGAAAAATCATCGGGATACATAGCGACTACTTTAAATAGCAAGGAACTAAGAATGGACGATAACACGCTGGATCTGCTTGAAGAAGAAATGGGACGAGGTTTTTCTGGTTCGAATAATCATTCGATGGTAGCAACAGATGAAAACCATTTATTAACGGGTCCGCTATTTCGTGGTTTAGGCGTTAGAACGAATAACAGTGATGATTTAGCTGAAATGCAAATGCTATCTGAAGAGATGGGAGCATCATTACAAGCTGCAGTAAAAGGGTTAATAGAACTTCATCAACAAGTTAATACCAGTCGATATGGTGTGATGAATAAGAACTTGCAACCCATTGAAGATAACCCGTTACGACTTGGTTTAAGTTATGACGAAACAGTACAGGTTATGTTTGATAGCCAACGTAGTCTTGTTCACTTATCTGCACCAGCAGCCATCGAAGAAAGTCTTCGCACAGTTAAAGATCATAATGATGCTGTACATACTGCAATTAGCGAGGCACTGAATCAAATTATTCAAGCCTTTTCACCTGAAGTGTTGATGCGAAGGTTTTTACGTTATCGTCGTCCTGGCCAATCGGTTGGTGAATCACCAGAAGCATGGGCTTGGGAAATGTATCAAAGTTATCATAAAGAGTTGACTTCAAATCGTCAGCATGGATTTGAAAAGCTATTCTGGGAGATTTTTGATCAATCTTACGATAAAAACCTGCGTGATAAACAACAAGAGGTGTAGCTGGATGAAATCGTCGTCTTTGTTCCACATGGTTTTTATTTTTGCCTTAACGTTGATGGGTTGTAGCTCTAAATATGATCCGGCATCAGAGCCAAGTACGATAACAATCAGCATGGTGAGTACCGATTCAATAAATACGAATGGGAATAATGAAGCCTCACCAGTTGAATTAAAAGTTTTCGAACTTGAAGATGACTCTATGTTTAATTCAGCATCTTATGATCAGCTAGCTTTTGAATATAAAAAAGCACTAAAGAGTAACTATGTTGATGTTTATGATTATGTCATGCTGCCGAATAAATTTAAGTTTGTCGAAGAAATTAAATTAGATGAAGACACGCGTTATATCGGTGTGATGGCTTTATTTTCTGATAGCGATAATAGTGATTGGAAAAAGTCTGTAAAAGTAAAAACGTTAGGTCGTGATTATCACTTGCTTATTTATTTAAAAGATAATCAAGTTGTGCTAGATAGGGTTGAGTAGATGTCATCAAAAAACCGAGTAATATGGAATGAAGGTTTATTTATTAAACCTCAACACTTCCAACAACAGCAGCGCTATTTTGAAAGCATCATTGATGAAAGACTTAATTCTGTCAGTCTCTATTTATATGGAATAACAGAATTAAGCTTAAATTTGGAATACCTAAGTTTTGGTCGCATCGCAATTGAACGTGCGGCTGGTATTATGCCTGACGGCACACCTTTTAATATTCCTCAGCAAGACATGTTGCCTGATGCGTTGGAAGTGACTGATAGTTCATTAGCCAATCAAATTATTTATTTAGCGATCCCTTTACGTAGTGACTCACTCGCGGAAGTTAGTTGGAATGAAACTGCGGGTGGTATGACACGTTATAAATGTAAACGTGAAGAAGTCAGAGATATCCAATCCATTCAAGGTGACAGCTGCTTAATGGACGTTGGCTCAACAAGTGTTCGCCTTTTGCTTGGTAAGGATGACCGAAGTGCATACGCGTCTATTGCTATTGCACGAATTTTAGAAAAACGTCCTGATGGCAGTGTGATGTTGGATGACAACTTTATTCCTTGCCATTTAAATGTGAAAGCAGTACCACGATTACAGCGCTTTGTCGGTGAAATGGCTGGCTTAATGAGAGAGCGAGCAAAAAATATTGCATTACGTTTAGGTTCTCCTAATCAAGGTGGCGTAGCCGATGTGGCAGATTTCATGTTACTTCAGATGCTTAATCGCATGGAGCCAAGACTTCAGCATATCGCGCATTTACGTAGTATTCATCCTGAAGAGTTATATCAGGAACTCACTTCATTTTGTGGTGAACTAGCCACTTTTACAGATGAAAGTCGTATGACGCCCGAGTTTGCAAGTTATAACCATGACATGCCTGAGCACGCATTTATGCCTGTTATGTCTATGTTACGACAGGCATTGAGTATTGTTCTTGAGCCGCGTGCCGTATCTATTCAATTGCAGAAAAGAAAATACGGTCTCATGGTGGCATCGATTCAGGACACTAACTTGGTTACTGATGCTGAGTTTATCTTGGCTGTACGTGCTCGTATTCCGCAGGAAGAGTTACGTAAGTTATTTATGCACCAGACAAAAATTGCGTCTGTTGAAAAGATTCGTGAACTTATTTCATTGCAGTTACCTGGTATTCCATTGTCGCCATTGCCTGTGGCTCCACGTCAATTACCTTACCATGCTGGATACACGTACTTTAAATTGGACAAGACGAGCCAAGCTTGGCTGATGCTTAATAATTCAAGTGGTTTTGCATTCCATGTTGCAGGTGATTTCCCTGAACTTGATCTTCAATTTTGGGCAATCAGGAGCTAATGATGATGGATCATACTATTCAAAAGAAAGGCCGTATACGCGACACGCACTATGATGATTTACTGTATGACAATGTAGAGAATACAAATCTTGATCAGGACTTTTGGTTCCAATTACGCGGTAGCAATATTAATTTATTGATTGATGCTGCAACGCCGTTAATGGGCATGACGTCACGTATTCGTAGTTTAAGTAGCTGCGATAATATTGAAGAAATTTATCATCAAGTTGTTGAAGAAATTAAAGCGATAGAGGTAGAGCTCACCGAAGCAAGTTATGATCATGCTGTGATCCTAGCTTATCGCTATGTTCTCTGCTCCTTTATCGATGAAGCGGTAATGAGTACTTCTTGGGGAGCGGATAGCATATGGGCTGAACATTCATTGCTGACGCGTTTTCACAATGAAACATGGGGTGGAGAAAAAGTTTTCTCGATCTTATCTCGATTAATAACTGAGCCAGAACGTTATCATGATTTATTGATGTTTATTTATCTTTGTTTGATGCAAGGATTTAAAGGTCGATATAAGGTGATGAATAATGGTCAAGAAGCGTTTGATAAAGTCGTTTCAAATCTTTATGAAACGTTAAGAAGAATAGATAAAGAACCGAAACCGTTAACTACCGCAACAAAACATGTTGCACAAAAAAAATATAAGTTAACGAGACAGATTCCTCTTTGGGCTGTATTTATAGGTTTTGGTCTATCTTGGGTTGCTATTTATATCGCGTATTCAATCTTACTTAATAATAAATCTTTAGATGTTTTAACACAGCTTAATCACATTCTTCAATAGGACTTCATTGTGATCAGAATAGAACTCCCTGTACTCATCAATAAATTAAATGCACAAACAAAAATTGCATTAGAACAGGCTTCATCGTTATGTATGAGCCGTGAAAATAATGAAGTTACTATTGAGCACCTTTTATTTTCTATTCTAGAAAATCCTTTATCAGATATTAGGGTTTTACTTGAACAAGTTAATTTAAAAACGGATGTTGTTAAGCAGTTGTGTGGTGATGCAATGCCGCATGATAAAGGGAATGATACATATCCGAGCTTTTCACCTTTACTGGTTGAACTACTTCAAGATGCATGGTTATTAGCTTCAACAGAAATGAATGAAGCAGAGTTAAGATCGGGTCTTATTTTCTTGGCAGCACTTATTCGCCCCGATCGTTATTTAAGTTTTAGTCTAGTAAAAGCCTTTGAAAATATTAATCGAGAGGCTTTACGTAAAGAGTTCACATCACTTGTAGCGGATTCTGCTGAAACACCTGTTGTAAATTCTGGCGAAACAAAAGCGCCACTAAATGTAAACTCTGGTGATAGTGCGCTTAATCGTTTTTGTTCAAATGTTACAGAGCAAGCTCGCCAAGGTAAGTTAGATCCTGTCTTATGCCGCGATAATGAAATTAATCTAATGATTGATATTTTATGTCGTCGACGCAAAAACAATCCCATCGTTGTCGGTGATGCAGGGGTTGGAAAGAGTGCCGTTATTGAAGGTCTCGCTTCACGCATTGAATCGGGCAAAGTGCCTGAGCAGCTTCAGCGTGTTGAGCTATGGTTGCTTGATCTAGGGCTTATGCAAGCAGGGGCATCAGTAAAAGGTGAATTTGAAAAACGCTTGAAGTCAGTGATTGATGAAGTAAAAAATTCACCAGTGAAGATCATTCTTTTCATCGACGAAGCTCACACTTTGATTGGTGCTGGTAATCAAGAGGGTGATGCTGCGAACTTACTTAAACCTGCTTTAGCTCGTGGTGAATTATGTACAATTGCGGCAACAACGTGGAAAGAGTACAAAAAGTACTTTGAGAAAGATCCCGCCCTTACTCGACGCTTCCAGTTAGTTAAATTGGATGAGCCAACAACCGAGCAAGCTGTTGATATTATGCGTGGTCTGCACAGCGTGTATGAAAATGCGCATAATGTATTGATCAGTGATGATGCGCTACGTGCGGCAGCAGAATTGTCTGCTCGTTATGTATCTGGTCGTCAACTTCCCGATAAGGCTATTGATGTCTTAGATACGGCTTGTGCACGTATTGCTATTAATCTTACAGCACCTCCTCGCAGAATTTCTGAGATTGAAAGTGGTAGTTATCAACGTCAGCTTGAAATTCAAATGATCAATCGTCAGCAATTATTAGGCAAAGCCGTTGATGAAGAACGACTATCGGCATTAGTAGAAAAAGATTTAGAAGAACAAGTTGAGTGTGAATCTCTCTACAAAGATTGGCAGCAACAAAAAGAACTTGTTACTGAGATTATCGATACACGCCAACAGCTCTTATCGCCGATGACTGAGCTATTGCCAGAGCAGAACGATGATGATGAATCTTGCTTGTCGGTTGATGAATTACAGAATCGATTGGTCGATCTTTATTCTCAACTAGCACTCATTCCTCATGACGAGTTGCTCATTTATCCTGAGGTTGATGCGGCGCAGGTTGCACAAGTCATTGCTGACTGGACGGGAGTGCCTGTCGATCAGATGAATACTGATGAGTTAGCTAAAATTACTGAGTTGCCCTCTGTATTAAATTCAATGATTAAAGGTCAGGATATCGCATTGGCGAGTATTCATCGCCATTTATTGACTGCGCGTGCTGATCTTCGTCGTCCAGGCCGACCTCAAGGTGCATTTTTATTAGTTGGTCCAAGTGGTGTGGGTAAAACAGAGACAGTGGTTCAACTAGCCGAGCAGTTATATGGTGGGCAGCAATTCTTAACCACCATAAATATGTCTGAATATCAGGAAAAGCACACAGTTTCTCGTCTTATTGGTTCACCCCCGGGCTACGTTGGTTTTGGTGAGGGTGGCGTATTAACTGAATCTATTAGAAAGATGCCTTATTCAATTGTTTTACTTGATGAGGTAGAAAAAGCACACCCTGAAGTCTTGAATCTGTTCTATCAAGCTTTCGATAAAGGCGAACTTGCTGATGGCGAAGGGCGTTTAATCGATTGTCAAAATATCTTGTTCTTCCTAACGTCAAACCTTGGTTATCAGACCATTGTTGATTATGCAGAGCAGCCAGAACTGATCGAAGAAAAGATGTATCCAGAGTTGGCGAATTTCTTTAAACCCGCATTGTTAGCGCGTATGGAGGTAGTGCCTTATTTACCTCTGAATAAGGACGTTTTAGCACAAATTGTTCGAGGAAAACTCTCACGATTAGAGAAGTTATTAACTTCTCGTTATAAGGCGGAAGTTGTTATTGAACCATGCCTTGTTGAAGAAATACTTGTACGTGCAACGCGCTCTGAAAATGGTGCGCGTATGCTAGAAGCGATCATTGAAGGGCAGATGTTGCCGCCAGTTTCTTTAGCTTTGTTAAATAAACTTGCTCATCGTGAAGCGATTACACGTATTTGCTTAACGGTAGAAAATGGCGAGTTCTGCAGTGAGGTGGAGTAATTGTTATGCAACAGTGGTTTCATTATACCTCAGCATTAATAGGTTATCGTGACCGAGCTACACTCACTGATTTCTATAATAGTGCGTTAAAAGAAGAGCTTGCATTAACGGCCAGTTATATCATCTATCCGACGGATGACGGTCGCACTTTATTTGCGACAGAAAATCAATCGTGGGTATGGGATGTAAATGATTTTGATCATCCCTTTTCACACGTACTTCAGCAAGCGTCAGTTGTTTTACTGGATCGCCAACAATTGGTTTATTGGCAACAAAATGATTCGTTTAAGCAGTTATCTTCGCAAGTAGATGCATCAAGTAGTTTGCTTATTGTTCCTTTAATGAATAGTCAAAACCATGTGACAGCTATTCAAGTATTAATCGGTGAACAAAAGCAGATTAACGATTTATTATCTGATGAAAACTGGCGTGAATTTAGCAGTGCCTTTATTTCTCAGTGGTTACTCATTAGAGATATGGATGCGCAGTCTTCTCATAAAAAGCAACTTAGTGACTCGATTACACGACTAAAAGCAGAGCATCAGAAAAAGAGCGCATGGTCAGATATGGCATGCAAGCTCATTGGAAGCAGCTCTGTAATGAAACAGTTACGAGAACAAATAACAGTGGCTGCTGGCTCAAACCTTAGTGTACTTATTCAAGGTGAAACCGGAACGGGTAAAGAGTTAGTCGCAAAAGCACTACATAGCTTATCAGAACGATGCAAAGAGCCTTTTGTCGCGATTAACTGTGCGGCAATACCTGAAAGCTTGTTAGAAAGTGAACTGTTCGGTTATGAAAAAGGGGCATTCACAGGCGCGGTAGCTAACCGTAAGGGACTGATAGCTCAAGCTAACGGCGGGTCATTATTTTTAGATGAAATAGGAGAGTTATCTTTAGGTCTTCAAGCGAAGCTATTACGTGTGCTCGAGACATGCCAATATCGTCCGGTTGGCTCTAATAAAGAGCAATCTTCTAATTTTCGTTTGATCGCTGCAACGCATGTAAATTTACGTCAAAGTGTAAATGATGGTGGCTTTAGACAAGATCTTTATTATCGCATTTATCAATACCCATTATTGCTCTCAAGTCTTAATGATCGAAAGGGGGATATTGAAGAGTTAGCTTCTTACTTTATTCAGCAATATAACAATCGTGAACAACGAAATATTTTGGGTTTATCTCCCAAGGCGTTAGATCACCTTAAAGAAATGAGTTTTCCCGGTAATGTCCGTGAATTACGTTCGTTAATAGAAGTGGCGTGTGTACAAACTGAATGTGATGATCTTATTCAAAAAAAGGTGTTTGTAGCAAAATTACCATTAGATATTAGTCTTCCTATAAAAGACACGGTTGCGCCAAAAGACGATTTTTCAAGCATAGATGATTTACGCATTGCAGTGGAATTGTATGAGAAAGCAATTATTAACGAGCGATTAAAGCAATATAACGGTAATCGTGCAAAAGCAGCTGAAAGCCTGGGTTTACCTAAACGAACACTTGCACATAAGTGTCAAAAGTTGGAGATCCAGTTTAAATGAAAAAGTCGTGGATGATATATACGTTACTGATCGGGTTGAACACCTTTTCTATGACTGTTTTTTCTCAACCGAGTACGCAAACCAAGTTGAGTCGCGCTGAAGCTTGTCGTGATATCCCTTCTAAACTTGAGCGGTTACAGTGCTTTGACGCTATTTTTGATACACCTGTAGAGCAAGTGTCGATCAGTCAAGCAGATGTGAAATATCCATCGTCATGGCTTCGTGCCGTTGATAGTGAGAAAAAACGGGATAAAAGATCAGGGTTTATTTTTCATCAGTTAGATAGCAGTAATCAGGCTTCTCGAATGTGGTTAACGTCTGCTGCTGTTCGTTCATCAGAGCAGCTAAAAGATCAGAAAGCCCCAATTTTGATGTTGGAGTGTTATGAAAAAATCACCCGTGCCGAATTGATCTTACCGACTCCGGTTAAAGCAGGAAAAGTTGAACTATCAATACCGGGTTCTCCTGTTATTACACAAGAGTGGATGAGTGATGAAACAGGGTATGTATTACGTTCTGGACGAGGTTTACCTGCTATTAGAGCAATAAAAGCGATGATTTCTTCACCGCAATTAATTTTACGTTCAAATGTGGCTGATATTGATCATCTGGAATTTGATAACTCCAATCTAGCAGAGGCCTTAGAGCCGATGCGTGAAAATTGTCGCTGGTAGGAGTGAATCATGTTGAAGGGAACTTTAAGGGAGCAACTTCTCGCTCCGATATCACCGGATAACCCAGTAGGAGAGCGTTTAAGAGATCATCCTCAATTAAATTTTATCGATGATCAGATGATGAAGGTCGGTACTCTTTCTCATGGAGAAGTGCAATGGCATGAAGTGGAAAGTTGTGCCGTAAGCTTACTTTCAGAGCACACCAAGGATCTGAAATTACTGACCGTATTGATGCAATGTTTACAGCATCAGGCAACACCAGAGCGTTTTTCATTGTCGATAGGTGTATTGGTTGATTTTCTCTCTAATTTTTGGCTTGAATGCCAACCATTTCCAGGGGCGCGTGGTGAAATACACCGTAAAAAATTCTTTAATCAAATTTGTCAGAGAACGTATGTTGCCGCAGACAAGTTAGATTGGAGCCTATTCAACAGTGATTTAAAACAAGTGTTGGAGGCATTACTTGAAGAGCTCGATAATCAAGCATCTTCGCTATCACTGCCTGTGGATATTATTAACGATATTTCTGCGCGTGTTCGCGTTAACTTGGGACAGGCTGGTCGTGATAATCATGAGAATAAAATTAAAGCTCCACAACCATCACAAGATGTTGCTGTTTCGTCATCTTCAGTCATTACGAGTCAGACGTCGACTGGAACCCCGGTTTCTATTCCTAATTTAGATATAGATAACAGCAGTGAGCGTGCTTTTAAAAATTCGTTATTGAAAGCGGTAGATTCGCTAAATGAACTTGGTAGTGATGCAATAAAGCTGAGTATTCGTGTGCGTCGTTTTGCTATGTGGTTTTCAATCAATACCTTACCAGATGCAAATGCTCAAAAAGAAACGCAACTAATGCCCGTTTCATCAGATCGTATAAGTGATTATGAAGAGTCTTTACAGCGTGGTGCGGATATTGAATTGTGGAGTCGCGTTGAAGAAAGTTTAACTAAGTCACCTTATTGGTTAGATGGACACTTTCTTAGTTTTCGTATTGCCAAGGCGTTAGGGTTGGATGATTGGGCTTCAATTATTAAAGATGAACTTCAGTCATTTGTTGATCGCTTACCAGCACTACTGACTTATTCATTCAAAGGACAAGTTCCTTTTGCAAGTGAAGCTACAATCGCTTGGCTTCTTAACCAAGATAAAAGCGTTAAAGTTGCTCAAATTACTCAACAAGGTAGCTGGAATGAAAAGCGTACAGAGGCATTACAGTTAGCTGATGATGAAGGAATAGCACCAGCCTTAAGCATGCTTGATGAAGGATTATCACAAGCGACAGAACCCAGAGATGCTTTCTATTGGCGATTACTATCTGCAGATGTCATGGAAGCTCATTCACTCTCTTCTATGGCAACGGTGCAATACCAGACGTTATATCGGCAAGTTAATGAAATGTCGGTGACTGAATGGGAACCATCATTACTCGCCCAACTTAAAAATAATATTGCCGAACAATAACACCGGGAAATATCATATGTTGAATTTAATAAGACCGCTCATAAATAGGCTTCTTTCAGGTGTTAAATCATCAATGCCTATGCTCATGTTTACAATCTTTATTCTGATTAATGTTGCCATTTGGTGGGCAGGCCCATGGTTAAAAATTGGTGACCAACAACCATTCACCTCTGTGGCTTCTCGTATCGTTATGAGTGTTATTTTTTCCTTATGCTGTTTTGCAGTATGGGGATTTATGCAATGGCGCAGTTTGAAACGTATTCACAAAGATAAAGATCGTGAAGAAAGGTTACTTGACGATCCGATAAAGCGTTTAGAAGAGCGTCAAGAAACAGAATTAAACCAAGTGATGGGGGAGTTGAAACACAGTTTAAATAAGCGTAACTACCTTTATTCCTTACCTTGGTATCTGGTGCTAGGTCTAGAGAATGCAGGCAAAACAAGCTTAATTAACCGTTCAAGCCAAGATTTTGTATTTTCAAATGTAATGAGAGCCTCGGGTAAGAAAAGTGAAAACCCTTATTCTTTTGACTGGTGGATTGGCGATGATGCAGTATTAATTGATCCTGATGGGGAGTTGTTAACGCAGCGCCAAAATGAGAAAGATAATGATGGTGAGATGGAGCGTCGTCTTTGGTTAAACTTTGTTAACTGGCTTGAAAAAACACGATCTCAGCGTCCATTAAACGGTGTTGTTATTGCTTTAGATATTGAGCACTTAGCGAGCTCTACGGTATCGGAACGTCGTGCGTACGCGAACCTTTTGCGTGCACGTTTGAGGGAATTAATGGAAATTCTCTCTACCCGTATGCCTGTATATATAACGTTGACAAAGTTTGACCTTTTGCATGGTTTTGAACCCTATTTCCGAAGCTATACTCAAAGCCAACGTGAAGAAGTCATGGGGTTTACATTCTCGCTTGATACTGTTGAAGACTTTGATAAATGGCTGACTGAATTCGATAATGATTATGAAGAGTTTATCAATCGAATTAATGACTCTTTGCCTGCGGCATTGCGTCACGCAACGGATAGTGATGATAGGGCTGCCATTTATAGCTTCTCTCGCCAGATAGCAGGCTTACATCACATACTAAAGCAGCTATTAAATGATGCTTTTGTTAGTGACCAATTTTCAACACCGGCCCTTATTCGTGGTATGTACTTTCTGTCTGTTTATCAACAGGGCGTACCAACAGATGTATTTGTTGATGCTTCTTCCCGACGATATGGGCTGTCGAATAGCATTAACAGTGCGCAGCACTCGAAAAACTCAACGACTTACTTTATTAAGAAACTTTTTAGTGAAGTTATATATCCTGAGGCGGGTATAGCGTCAGATAGTTTGCGTGTGATAAAGCACAAACGAAAGGTGATGGCTGTATCTGTTCTCGCTTGTTCAATTGCTTCTGTTCTCTTAATTGGTAGCTGGCAACGTTATTATCAGCAGAATATCTCACATCAAAACGCTGTTCTTGAGCAAGTTAGTGAATTTAAGAATGAATATTCTGATGTGAAATTGATGCGAACGGAGCAGGAGCTATTAGAGCCATTAAATTCAATTCGCAATGCCACCTTAGAATTTGGAGTGTTTCAAGATAAGTCAAAATATTTATCTGATATGGGGTTATATCAGGGGCACGCTATTGGACCTAAGGTAGAAGAAACGTATTTAGGTCTTTTACAGTTTCGTTTTTTACCTGCATTAATGAAGCAACTTGCTTTGGATATGAAAAATGCTGATTCAGAGCAACAAGAGCTGGCTGCATTACGTACTTTTAGAATGCTAACAGATCTCAGTGGTCGCCAAAATAATGTTGTATTAGGTTACTTTTCGAGCTTATGGCAACACGCATTTCCTAATGATGCAAAAACTCAAGATCAGCTATTAGAACACTTAAATTATGCTTTGTTGCACACTGATTTACAGGGACTGCGAAATCAAAGAAATAAGAGTGCGGCCGCAGTATTAAAACCTTATGATAACTTAATTGGCAATACACAAAGCGCTCTTAGCTCTGTTGCTCTGGCGGATCGTGTTTATGACAGTTTAAAACGTTCAGCTGCTGAAACTTTAGGTGCACCGCTAAATTTGAAGAAGTCTGTTGGACCAATGTTTGAATCTGTTTTCGAAGAGCGTATTCAAGATAATGCGCTTGTTATTTCACAATTGTTAACCCGCAAAGGTTTTAATAGCTACTTTTTACCTAAGGTTGAATCTTTATCTGATATCGCGTTGGCTGACAGTTGGGTTCTTGGCGAATCAACAGTTGCGAAATTTAGTGAAGAAGATAAGCAGGTTTTACGTAATAAAATTCGTGATCTATATGTAGAAGATTACATAAATACTTGGCAGCTTGCTCTTAATAACTTAGATATAAAATATTTCTCAGATATTGATGAAGCGGTAAGTATTTTAGGGAACCTGGTTGGTCATAATCAGCCAATAGAACGTTTTGTTAAAACTGTTGACGTTAACACAAGGCTATTTCCTAAGTTATCTGAAAATGATGATGCGCGTTTAGCAATGATGAAATCTCCTCAATACCGTGTTGCTTCTTCGATTGCATTGCCGTTTGCTGATATAGATTCAATGTTAGAAAAAAATGGTAATCAACCTGCATACTTACAAGAAGTCATGTCTTCGGTACAAAAACTTTATCATTACATGAAAGCAATTCAAGATGCTCCTGATAAAGGAAAAGCTGCACTAGAAGCAACGAAGGAAAGATTAGCATTAAAAAATAACGATCCAATTTTCGCATTAAACCAAATGGCGACAAATTTGCCAGCACCGCTTGATACCATAGTAAAAGGTATTGCTGATGAGAGTTGGTATGTACTAAAACAAGAAGCAATTAAGTATGTAGAAGTTCGTTGGCAAAATGATGTTTATAAAGAATATCAAGAGAAGCTGATAACACGCTATCCATTTAATCATAATGCGTCGAAAGATGTATCATTAAAAGACTTTGAGTCATTTTTTGCGCCTAATGGAACATTGGATAATTTCTATAAAAATGATCTGAAGCTATTTATTGATGACAATATTTCTTTAGGAAATAATGGTGAAAACTCAATATTACGTGGTGATGTGCTAAAGCAATTTGAGAGCGCTAAGAAAATTCAACATGCATTTTTTAACCGTAAAGGACTGTTGGATGTCGAGTTTACAATTGAGCCTGTTAGTTTGAGTGCAAATCAACTTCGTAGTGTTATTAATGTTGATGGTCAATATATCGAGTTTAGTCATGGCCCGCGTCATCCTACAGAGGTTATATGGCCAAATACTCTCCGAGAAACGGCAATTTCCAAGCTTTCTTTAGTGCCTTCGGCAGCAAACTTGTCACCAAGAGCTGTTACTGTTCAAGGGCCTTGGGCATTCTTCCGATTATTAGAAAAAGGAGAAGTTGTAAGCGCAAGTTCTACTAGTGTGGATTATAAATTTGCGCTTGATAGTGGGAATGTCGTTTATCGTTTAAATTCGGAAGCGGATGCCAATCCTTTTACTACGTCTTTGTTTAAGAATTTTAAATTAAGTAAGACGTTGTATTAATCAATTAGAAAATGGTAGGAGGCGAGTCATTTCGCTTCTTACCATGATTTGATCTAAGTTAACTTTCTAATTTTTTGTCTTTCGATGATGTAGATAAAATTGGGGATTAATGTGCATTGTTACATTACTCCTTTTATCGTTCTATTATCCGGTATGAGCTGAAAGGTTAGGGAAAACAGAAAATTATGGCGGAAATAGATATGACTAGGTTTTTAAGAGTAAATTGGTTGCTATAAATATTTCAGAAATTCGGGCAAATTATTGCCTACGTACATTATTTAGTATTATTACGTTCAGTAAATTTAAAGGGCTATCTGATGAGTAATGACGTAATAACGGTTGGCAGTAAAACCACAACTGGCGGCTCTGTTATATCAGGTCACGGCGGTGTAATTATAAATGGACAAAAGGTTGCCCTTGTTGGTGATATAGCAACTTGCCCATGTGGAAGCAAAAGTTGTAGTGGTCAAGGGCCTATTATTGCTCAGTCACCAAGAGCTGCAAATGTGTTAGGTACAAATCTAGCACGAGTAGGTGATTTTGTTGATACTGGGTGTGGTAACTGTTTTCTTGAAGCAAGTTCTCATCAGGTAAGTTTAAGCACATCAACCGCCACCAACTTAAATATGGGAAGTGGTGTTAACTTTGGTAATGGCGTCAATATTAATTAATGGTAGTGATGTAACCTTTGGTTCTCATTTAAGTACAACAGCAGGAACTAACAAATATTTCTTCTGACTCGTTGTAATTGAATAAAAAGCACTTCTTGAGTAATTAGGAAGTGCTTTAAAAATAATATTAATTACTGGGTAGATAATTAATAAAATACTCGCGGGTGAGCGCCATCAATGTAAATCACTTGTTTTACAGAATCTACCTTTTCTTGAGCTTTTTTATTCGCAGCAATTAAAGCTTCTTTTTCTTTAGGTGGTTGAGTAAAACTGATGCCGTAATCGTAACCATTAAATAACTCACTTGCTTTGGCTATGAAGTATTTTTGCTGGCTTGATAAGGATTTATCATTAATGCTATTTAATAGATAAACTCGCCATGCATGGTTAGAGCCAATTTTAATTCCTTGCTCTGTCAGGTTTTTGTACCGTTCACCTTGAGTACGTTTTTTTTCACCCTCATACCCCATCAAAGCGTCAATAGCCGGTATAAAGTTATTAAATTGCGCATAATTAAGAAGTTTTACTGCAATATTTTCCATATCCTTGTCAGGGTTTTTCTCATTGATAATTAGATTCGAATATTCGACAAGCGGGTAATAATAGTGATTGTCTGCTGCATTGATAATGGCGTTAATATATTGCTCGTGGGTTAAATCTGGTTTTAATATCGTACTGTAATATACGGCACGAACGTCACCTGTTTTTGCTTGTTCTGCAAACAGTTTTTGTGCTTTTTCTACCCACTTCTCACTGCATTGTTTTTTAAAATACATATTACAATAGCGGCTATCTGGTGAAAAAAATAGAGCGGCATAGGGGTTACCTAACTCTGCTGCTTCCATTAACATTTTTCCGGCCTTCGGGGTATCATATATGCTCGAACCGTAGGTAATGGTGGCTAACCAATACATCGCTTCTGGATTTTTTTTATCAGCTAAAGGTTGAAGTGTTTTTTCAGCTTTTCCCCATAACTTACGCTGAATATTCAACACTCCTTCAAAAAGTGGATCACCAGGTTGATAGATACTCGCGATATCAATAGAAGGGTTGATACTTGATATCGGGTTTTCTGATAAAAATTGTTCAAACACAGCAATATCGGCCTTTTGTGGCTCTGTTGCTTTTGAGCAACCGGTTAAGGCTAAAAAAGAGAAAACTAATAGAAGGGTAGTAATAGTTACTTTCATGCATTTAAGGCCTTAACTTAACGGACTGAGAAGCTAATTGATTTTAATGGCGTATAGTACACCTAAAAACAATTGGGCAATAATTTGCTTTAATATTGATTAAAAAAGCGCTTCCTTTTTATTTAGGAAGTGCTCAAAAATAATTAACCTTCAGGTACGTGAGCACCATCAATATAAATCACTCTTTTTACAGAATCTGCTTTTTCTTGAGCTTTATTATTTGCAGCAATCAAAGCTTCTTTTTCTTTAGGTGGATGAGTAAAGCTTATTGCAAAGTCATCACCATTAAAAAGTTCAGTTGCTTTTGCTGCAATATATTTCTCTTTTTCAGATAAAGAGTCATCTTCAATACT
>NZ_PYNU01000035.1:0-19956 GCF_003026075.1 Photobacterium sp. GB-210
GCTGCCTCTAATTTAAATTCAGCACTAAATAATCGTCTTGTTCGTTTTGTCATGATGTCACCTATCCATGTTAAGAGGTGATGATATCACCTCTGAGTAGGTGGCCAAATTTAATGTACCACTACAATGCCTGTTCTTATTTATGAGGATAACGATAGTATTATCTGATGATTTTCTTAGGGATAAATGTATTTATAGTAATGAATATAGAATAAAACTATTTAAGATAATCGAACAAAACGTTACCGTATGAAAGCGTAAAGTCGACGATTTGATGCTTACCCCCAACGACTTTTTTGATAGGTAGTTGAGCAACTGGCGCTAAGGCATGTTCGAATAACTGAAGCGCTGCTGGGCCTGTCCACACGCCTTTAACGTTTACATCTGCCATGTAATATTCAATTAATTGGCAAACGTCAGTGCCTTTTCCTGTCACACTGGGGATTACCTTTAAAATATAATTAGGTGTGGTTTCGAGTGCTGATTTTGTTGCAGCAGTATCACCTTCGTAATATTTATAGCCCATTGTGCCAATAGCGACGTCGGTTTGATTGTATTTTAATCGCCCAGTGAGGGTGTCAACATCGACATCGAGTGAGGGAAAACCGTATTTTTTAGGAAAGCCCCAAATTTCTCTGCCGGCTACAATAGAGGCGACATCATCAACAAACATCAGGTGACTATAAAGTCCTTTCCTACCATTGTACTCAACTTCAATCACTTGACCTGATTCTTTAAAGCTTCCGAACCCAGCTGAATCTGGCATTTTCATAAATTCAAAATGCACCACATTACTGATCACTTTTAAGGGCTCTGGTACCACTTCTTTTAATAATTCGATGTCAGTTTCATAAGAGATGATCAGATACTCTCTATTTTTAAATTTATAATCGATGAGAGGTGCCGAAGGGGTTGTGATCGGCATAGAAAAAGCATTATTTTTTATTTGTTCTATTTTCATAATTTATCTCTATCTGTTTTTAAAGAAGATCTTCATCTAGTGTATAAATATGGATATCGTTGTCATTTTCATCGATTAACCATTGTTTATGATCTTTTTGATAAAGTGCGAGAGTGTCTTTGTAACCATTATCTCGATGGCGATAATAATTTTCTTTGCTGAAGTTATAGTCTTTACTTTCAAGTTCAGCCTGTTGAGACTTATAAATTAAATGAACAATCTCGAGGCTATTGGTATGACTTAATTTTAATATTTCTTGAACTTTTGGATCTTTCTTATCTTCTTCCGATAAAAATTGCGTTAAGTAAGTAATGGCAGAACACAGATTTTTAGAGGTTGAATAAAGATAAGATGCTCTTCGAGTTCTTGAAGAAAATTGAATATCTTTCACTCTTTCAGCTAATGCATTCATGTTAGTTGGTAATTCACCTTTGGCTGAAAACAAGTCGACCATGAAGCACAGCTTATTTCGACGACCATTAGGGTTATTTAATATTCTTTCTAATATCGACATAATGGGTGTATTTGAATATAACCCACCATCGATATAATATTTTCCATCAATTTCAACAGGTGGAAAACCCGGTGGCATCGCACCACTTGCCATAATATGTTCAGCTGTGATGGTTTCATGAAAACTATCGAATGTTTTAAAATCACCACTTTCAAGATCGACCGCACAGAGACTTAATCTAATTTGCTTTTGATTTAAATAATCAAAATCGATCAGTTCATTGAGTGTTTCTTTTAACGGTGAGGTGTCATAGTAACTTAACTCTGATGTTTTATACGTTTCAAATTCGCTGGGCCATAATTTAGGTTTAAAAAATCCGGGTTGACCTTGCCATATTGCTTGTTGCGCATCTGCCCAGTTTTTCATTTTATTATCGACGTTAAAAAAGAGATTTGAAAAAGAAATAGAAGAGGTCACTCTTTCCCAAAATATCTGAAGGTTTTTCAATCTATTTTCTGGTTTATTACCCGCAATAATGGCGGCATTAATCGCGCCAATAGAAATACCGATAATAGAATCTGGGTCAAAACCTTTTTCATTTAACGCTTGAAATGCCCCTAATTGGTAAGAGCCTAACGCTCCGCCACCTTGGAAGACATAAACAATCTTTTTATTGGTTTTTTTCTGCATGGGTAATGCCTTATAGAAAATGGCTAAATACGTGTTACTGACTTTGAACCGTCAAATTAAAATTCAAAGTCAGAGGGGGATTAAACAGTGAATAGTGTTATTGCATAAACCAGCCATGGCTAACGACAAGAGACTGCCCTGTTAAGGCATTAGTTTCCCAGCTAGCAAAAACAACAGCGGCTTGCGCGATGTCTTTCATTGTTGAAAATTGGCCATCAACCGTATCTTTTAACATCACATTTTTAATTACTTCATCTTCAGTGATGCCTAATTCTTTTGCTTGCTCTGGAATTTGTTTTTCGACTAAGGGGGTTTTAACGTAACCAGGGCAAATAACATTTGCTCTCACGTTATATTCAGCGCCTTCTTTGGCAACAACTTCACATAAGCCAATCAAACCATGCTTGGCTGTAACGTAAGGGGCTTTTAATTTGGAGGCTTCTTTACTATGAACTGAGCCCATATAAATAATTGAGCCTGATTTTTGTTTGTACATGTGTTTTAAACACGCTTTGGTTGTTAAGAAGGCACCATCTAAGTGTACTGAGAGTAAATCTTTCCATTGTTGATAAGTTAATTCTTCAACAGACGCGATATGTTGATATCCCGCATTAGCAACTAAAATATCGATTCGACCAAAGTTATCAATAACCGTTTGAATATCATTATTGACTTGTTCTTCATTAGTCACGTTCATTGAAATAGCGAGCGCTTCTGAACCGTTATTTTTGATTTCAGCGACCGTTTTTTCAGCAGCATCAATATTGAGATCAGCAACAATAACTTTAGCGCCTTCTTTAGCATATTCAAAAGCAATAGCGCGACCAATTCCACTTGCTGCACCTGTAATAATAGCGACTTTATTTTCTAATTTCATATATAACCCCTTTTATATTGTGTAATTTTTAAGCGGTGTTATATTTAATATACATAAGAAACAGAATTAAAAAGCGATCAAAAAAGTAATGTAAACTTTCAATTAATTAAAAGTGTAATAATTATTTTGTTTTTATTTTGTTTTTAATTTGTTCAACATCGATTAAGTATTAATGCGTCAGTATTAAGTGATGCCTAAATTTCAATATAAAGAAAAGTTTTTATAATAAATAACAGTGGTTGATGAAGTGGTTATTATTTTAAAGGGGTTGATTTAAGAATATAAAATATGGACTACCGTTTATTCATTTAATTATTGCTAGTTTCTTGTGATAGATTCGTTACGAAGTAAAATTTATCTCACCCGTTGTTTATCCTTCTAAAAAATGAATACGTAAATGAGATTGAACCATTTAATTTCTTAGTCGTTAGAGGGTTAACCATGTTAAAAACAGTACTTATTTCAGCATCAATTCTAGTAGGAAGTTTAGTCAGTGTTAATGCTCAAGCTGGGCATCATGGAGAGAAAGAGGATATTGTTGATATTGCCGTTGGAAATGGATCATTCAACACGCTTGTTACTGCCGTAAAAGCCGCAGGTCTGGTTGATACACTCAAGGGAACGGGGCCATTTACCGTATTAGCGCCAACAGATGAAGCATTCAGTAAACTTCCTGCCGGTACTGTTGAAACATTGTTAAAACCTGAGAATAAACAAAAGTTGATTGATATCCTCACTTACCACGTTATATCTGGAAAAGTTATGGCAGATGATGTGGTTAAATTAAATGATGCGACAACACTTGAAGGTCAGAAAGTTAATATTACTGTCGATAACGGCAACGTAATGATTAATGATGCAAAGGTTATTAACACCGATGTGAAAGCCAGTAATGGTGTAATTCACGTAATTGATAGCGTATTAATACCATCAAGTAACTAGATAACATATTTTAAATAATATCACTTTATTGATTCCCCCTTGATAAATGTGTTTAGCCTTAATATAAAAATGGATAGGAGCTAATGCTGCTATCCATTTTGTTATTTGATAAATAAAGTGTTTTTCTTGCAATAAATGAACTTACATTATTATCTTTTTAGAACGAATGTTACTTAGAGTAAAAGGAACATTCGAGCGCAGAATATAATTAAGACACCGCCCCGATATAACAGCTCGATAGACACTCACCGCAGCCATTACAATCATCATTTAAGATTGGCGTGCTGTTAGCGATAAGGCTGAGTGCTTGTTTGGGGCAATCATCAACACACTCTTGGCAATTATCAAAAATCTTAGCGTTACAGCTTTTACTAAAAGTTGGACGCCAGCCTGTATCTGTGGTGTTAAGGGTATTCAGTGCTTGAGTATCACAAGCATGAATACAGGCTTGGCAAAAGGTGCAATGGTTAAAACTCAGATCCATTACAGGCCCACTTGTTCCCATTGCCAAGATATTCTGTGGGCAAGCCGCGACACACTTTTCGCAGTTATTACATAAACGAGAAAATAGGCTTTCTTCGACAGCACCGAGTGGCCTTCCTGTATTAATACTGTCAGCTTTTAGGGTATCGGCAGATTGCGATACACCGCGCGACAGCGCACGAAATAAACCACGGCGACTGTGGTTTATTTCATGTTCGTTAGGCATCGATTCGGTGCTATCGGTTTTCATTATTCGCTCTCTTGCCAGTAGTTACGGTGTGATGCGATTTGTAACTGTTTCTCTTCACAATAGATGCTTAACCATGCCTGTGTATAAGCGGCCAATTGTTGGTAAAAAGCGGTTTCAGCATGTTGCTGCATGCTTTCAAGCATGAAAGGCGCAAAAGGCATTAAGTGCTCACTGAGCAACTGATTTGCTGCTGCTTGATTATCTTGCTCAAGTAATAACGACACCAGCATTAGCATTAAACCGATGTGATCTTCAGGTTCGCGCATACCCGTATCGCAGGCTAAACCTTGTTGGCGAGTAAACTCACGGTATGCCAATGTTGATGAGCCAAATAAGGCATTTTCTTTATCTAAATACGCCGATCCCCATGGTGGACATGGCATATCACCACTGCCTTGCAGTAATTGAAAGTGATCAGCTTCGAGATTTTCCGTGTTAACAACACGGGCAAGCTCTGCAATATTTTTTAATAAATCATCATCTTGATCTGTGAAGGCTTGCAAGATGGCTGTGCCATTGTTTGATGTTGGTGAGTAGAACAAAAGACCACCAAGAAGGCGAAAAAGTGTAGCTTCGTAATGCATAGAGAATACTTGATAAATTTTTGGCGGAGCATACCGAGTTCATAAGCGGAAAAAATTGCGCTTGGTCAAAAAAACAAAACAAGCAATTGCATTTAATTATGTTATTAAATGTTTGTTAAATATTGGTGAAAATTTCATGTTGTATAAATTTGTGACTAACTTCTCAGTTGTGATTTAACAATTATGGAATTTCATATTGCAAATACGATTTGTTGATTTAGCGCAATAATTCTCTCTGTAATTTCAGTGTAAAAGAACGCCCAGAAAAAGACCGCGAGAGTCTTTTCGCATTTTTTATGAGTAGTTGTCCTATGAAAAACACACTGAAAGCAATGATTTCCGGTGGCCTATCAAGACGTGATTTTATGAAAACGTCGAGTGCTGTCGGTGGATTGGCTGCGACTGCCAGCGCCATGACCCTGCCATTTAAATCAAGCCCTGTTGCTGCCGCGACAGAGCAAGCGGTGAATGAAAAAATCGTCTGGAGTGCGTGCACCGTTAACTGTGGTAGCCGTTGTCCATTACGTATGCATGTGGTTGATGGTGAAATCAAATGGGTTGAAACCGATAACACAGGTGATGATGAATACGGTAATCACCAAGTGCGTGCGTGTTTACGTGGCCGTTCAATGCGTCGCCGTGTTTACAACCCTGATCGTTTGAAGTACCCAATGAAACGTGTCGGAAATCGTGGTGAAGGTAAATTCAAACGTATTTCATGGGATGAGGCGTATGATGAAATCGCTAACAATATGAAGCGAATCATCAAAGATCACGGTAACGAAGCGATCTATCTGAACTATGGTACAGGTACGCTTGGCGGCACCGTTACTAAATCATGGCCGCCAGCAGGCTCGCTTGTGGCACGTATGATGAACCTATGTGGTGGTTACTTAAATCATTACGGCGACTACTCAACAGCACAAATCAAAGAAGGCCTTAACTACACCTATGGTGGCTGGGGGGCGGGTAATTCGTTCTCTGATCTTGAAAACACCAAGTTAATTGTACAGTTTGGTAATAACCCAGCTGAAACCCGTATGTCAGGCGGCGGTTTGATCCATCACTTAATGGAATCAAAAGAGCGTTCAAAAGCGCGCATGATCATGGTTGATCCTCGTTATACCGACACTGCGGGTGGTCGTGAAGATGAGTGGATCCCAATTCGTCCTGGTACAGACGCAGCATTTGTTGCGGCAATGGCGTATGTGATGATCAAAGAAGATTTGGTCGATCAGCCATTCTTGGATAAATACTGTGTCGGTTACGATGAGAAAACTTTACCAGCATCAGCGCCCGCGAAGAGTGACTACAAGTCTTACATCTTAGGTGAAGGCGAAGACGGTATTGTGAAAACCCCTGAGTGGGCAGCAAAAATTACCGGCATTCCGGTTGATACCATTATTAAAACTGCCCGTGAAATTGGCTCAACCAAACCTTGTGCGGTATTACAAGGCTGGGGCTTACAGCGTACTGCGAACGGTGAAATTGCCTGTCGTGCGATCGCAATGTTAGCACTGCTTACAGGTAACGTGGGTATTAACGGTGGTGGTACAGGGGCGCGTGAATCTGACTACAATATTCCGTTTGTCCGTTTCCCAACCTTAACGAACCCGATTGAAGCGTCGATCCCTATGTTCCTATGGACAGATGCGATTGTGCGCGGCACTGAAATGACCGATCTACGTGATGGTGTCCGTGGCGTTAAACAGCTCAAATCACCAATTAAAATGATTTGGAACTACGCGGGTAACTGTTTGATCAATCAGCATTCTGATATCAACAAAACCCACGAGATCTTACAAGATGACAAAGCCTGTGAGCTGATTGTGGTGATTGATAACCACATGACGTCATCGGCAAAATATGCCGATATCGTCCTGCCTGATCTTACAACCTCAGAGCAATCTGATTTCTGTATGGATACTAAAGCAGCCAACATGCCGTATTTCATTTTTGCCGATAAAGCGATTGAACCGCAGTTTGAAGCCAAAGGTATTTACGAAATGTGTTCTGAAATTTCAAAACGCATGGGCGTGGGTGAGCAGTTTACTGAAGGTCGTGATCAAGAAGGGTGGCTACGTCACTTGTATGCGTTAACTCGTGAGCAAGATCCATCACTGCCTGATTTTGAAACTATGCGTAAGCTAGGTATCTACAAGCGTCGCGATCCAAACGGCCACTTTGTTGCTTACAAAGACTTCCGTGAAGATCCAGAGAAAAACCCGTTAACCACACCATCGGGCAAGATTGAGATCTACTCTGAGCGTTTAGCACACCTAGCGGCAACATGGGAACTTCAAGAAGACGAAGTGATCCATCCACTGCCTATCTATGTGTCAACGTTTGATGGTTGGGATTCAAAACAGCGTGAGCAATTCCCACTGCAGTTAACTGGTTTCCACTACAAAGCCCGTTGTCACTCAACCTATGGCAATGTCGATGTGATCAAAGAAGCGGCACGTCAAGAAATGTGGATTAACCCGATTGATGCCCAGCAACGTGGTATCGAAAACGGCGATTTGATCCGTATTTTCAACGATCGCGGTGAAACTCAAATTCCAGCCAAAGTCACCCCACGTATTCTGCCGGGTGTGGTTGCTCTGGGTGAAGGTGCTTGGTATGCCCCTGATAAACGTAAAGTCGATAAAGGTGGCTGTATCAACGTATTAACCTCTCAGCGTCCGAGTCCGCTGGCGAAAGGTAACCCACAGCACACTAACTTAGTGGAAGTTCAACTGGTGAAAAAGGCATAAGGTTAAAGCATGAAACAATACGGCTTTTATATTGATTCAAGTAAGTGCACCGGTTGTAAAACGTGTCAGCTTGCTTGTAAAGACAACAAAGATTTAGATGTTGGGGTTAACTTCCGTCGTGTATACGAATATGCGGGTGGTAACTGGGTAGAAGATAACGGGACTTGGCGTCAAGACGTGTTTTCTTACTATGTATCGATGGCGTGTAATCACTGTACTAAACCTGCTTGTACCAAAGTTTGTCCAAGCGGCGCGATGCACAAGCGTAAAGAAGACGGCTTTGTGGTTGTCGATACTGAAAAATGTATCGGTTGTCAGTACTGTGGCATGGCATGTCCTTACGGCGCACCACAATACAATGCTGAAAAAGGTCACATGACCAAGTGTGATGGTTGTTATGAACGAGTTGGTCAAGGGCTACAGCCTATTTGTGTTGATTCTTGTCCGCTACGTGCGTTGGAGTTTGGCCCTATTGCAGAGCTACGTGCCAAATACGGCAGTCATGCAGAAGTGGCACCGCTACCAAAAGCATCATTAACGCAACCAAACATCATCATTAAACCGAACCGCCATGCGCGTCCTTGTGGAGACACCACAGGTCACTTGGCTAACCCGAAGGAAGTGTAATATGGCATGGCATGAATGGCCGCTTATCGTCTTTACGGTATTGGCACAAACATCGGTAGGTGCATTTTTAGTGTTAGCTACCATGATGTTAACAAAGCAACTGTCACTCGCTGCAGAAAAGCGTCTTCATAAAGCGATGTTCGGTTTATGGGCGATAATGGGATTGGGTTTCCTTGCATCGATTATGCACCTTGGTAGCCCACTGCGCGCAATGAATGCGTTGAATATGCTGGGTAGCTCTTGGTTATCAAATGAAATTGCAACGGGGAGTGCGTTCTTCGCTTTAGGTGGCATGTTCTGGTTATTGTCGGTATTAAACGTTGGCAGTGTAGCAATCCGCAAAGCCCTAATGATCGGTGCGATGTTGGTGGGCGTTGCCTTTATGTATGCGATGACCATGGTATACATGATTGATACTGTGCCTACGTGGTACACACCGTTAACGCCAGCAGCATTTGTGATCACTATGCTGATCAGTGGTACAGCATTGGCACAACTCCTGTTATCAGTGGCAAAACATGACAGCACAGTAGCGAACAAGCTGCTACCTGTTATGGGGTTGGTGGGGATGTTCGCGGTAGTGATGGTTGTGATGTTGCTTTCATCGCACCTAGCGAGTATTGAAACCAGTGTGACGACGGCATTAGCGGTAGTGCCACAGCACACAAGCTTGCAGATAGCCCGTATTGTCTTAATCGTCGCTGCAATGGTGCTGTGGTTATTACCTGTGGTTCAGCGTAAAAATGTAACAGTACTACCGATGGCTATGGCATTTACCATGATTGTGGTAGCAGAGCTAATCGGTCGTGGCTTCTTCTATGGCATGCACTTAAGCGCTGGTATGTAATACGCTGCCATATAAGCGAAATATTGATGAAAAATAAAATGGATAGGGGCGTGAGTTCCTATCCATTTTTTATTTTGGATGATAGGAAAAGAGTATCACGCAGCTATGAGCTATGAGCTATGGCTTATTGCTGTCAATTAATTCATCGTTCTTATAACGTAATCGACCAATTTGCTCACCTTGCTTGTTGTATATTTTTACCACCCCATTTTTTTTGCCATCAACATAATATTCTTCAACCTTTAATTGCCCATTTCTAAAGTAGCTTTTTGCTACGCCATTGAGCTTACCTCTACGGTAATTTTCTTCAAACTCTAGCGTACCGTCATCATAGTAGCCTTTTAAACTTCCCCGAGGTTTGCCATTAACATAGTTCTCTTCAAGTTTGATCCCACCATGTTGGTAGTAAGCTTTTAACAGCCCATGCGTTTGCCCATTAAGATAGTTTTCTTCGTATTTGAGTGCGCCACTTTTATAATAAATTTTGCTGGGGCCATGTGGGTAGCCGTTACGAAAATAGCCAACAAGCTGAAGTGCTCCATTGTCGTAATAGCTCTTTACCATGCCTTCGGGTTTGCCATTTTTAAAATAGCCCTCAGTTCTTAACACGCCATTTTTGTAAAAGCCTTTTCGTAGCCCTTCGAGCTTACCGTTCACATAGTTATCTAGACTTCTTAGTTCACCTGTGGGGTAGTATGTTTTGTGAATAGCAGCGGATGATAACGGCGAGAAAAGTAGCATGAATAAGGCGATCAGCGTTGTTATTTTCATGGTGCTACTCCACGTTGAACTTTGAGTTATAACGTGAGTATATGCATAGCATTTAATCTTGAGCGGTAAATAAGTGAGAGAGAAGAAAGAAATGCTTGATCTAAATAAAAAAGCGTTGAGGTTGGTGCGGTACGCTAATGCTGTTGTTAATATTCCGAGAACGACCACAATAAGAAGAGGGAAGTATTTAACGTGTTGATGAATAAAAACCGTAACGTTATGAGAGGCTATCCATGACGATACAGTTTTTATGATATAGGCGGTCGTTTTATCTCAGTACCGGCTATGTTAGCCCAAACAAATTGTCAGTTTGGTCATGTTACTGGCATTGCTATATATCGCGGTATCAGACTGATCACTATTGTTATGGCATTCAAGTCTGAATCCATCTCTGATCGTTGGGTTCTCATTAATGAAAGTATTGAAAGCTTCGATGCTTGATGTTGAGCTAATGACCGAATCAATTTCTCGATGGTTTGCTCCCTGCTGAATTATACCTGTTATCTTAAATTCACGAATTTCCATTGCTAAACCTTTACAGACTTTAAAACTCATTATTATTTTAACTCATTATATATTATGGACTGGTGATAAATATATAAAGAAATGATGAAAGCGATCTGGATCTACTAATAGATATATCTGACAACAGATAAGACAAAAATAACTCATTATTTTGTTTTAGCGAGTATATGTTTCATTCGGCTAATAATAAGTGAACAATATATAGCCGTATTTTTATTGGTTTCATAGCGTTTTATTGCTACTTCTTGGTTTTTCGTGGTGTTTTTTAAAGTATAAAACGTAAATTTACGTATTTTAAATCGCATTCATGCGATTTTTCTTAATAAAACCATATTATACTCTCGTAACAAATTTGAGCTTTGTCACAAAAAATAAAACTAAATTTAATCTTATTTTTAATTAAACTTAAAAATTAAATATATGTTTAATAATTGTCATTTTTATAATTATTTAAATAAATGGTTTTATATTTTTTATTTGTGGCTTTATTGATATGGAAAATATAAGGTTGCGATGTTTTTACAAAATAATAATTGTAAAATAAAAGCTAATTCAATAATAAATAAAAAGACGTTTATATTGAAGACTCATATATCGCATTAGTTATTGGACGTTTAATTTCTAGCAATGTTGCCCATGAGCAAAACCTGGTGTGCCAACTATCGAGTGGGGTGAGTATAAATATATGCTGCCTGAAATTTTCGCACTTATGCTCGCTCTTATAATGACAGTGAGCAGCGCTTTTTTGCTTGTGAACTAAGTTTTCAATAGGTTAAGTGTGAATCTTGTGACTCTTTTTTAAATAAAAATAACGCCAGAATGAAAACTTATTCGCATTAGTTAATCTAATGTTTACTTGGTGTTTTTCTCGTTTTTAAATTAAGTCTGCCTGATTATAATTCCTCACATAGCAGCAAGGTTGAAGCTTATAAAACCTGACTTTGTATGCTGTTTTAACTTTATTAATACTTGATTTTCAGAGGAATTAACCATGTCTACAATCATGAATAAAATTATCAAATTATACGTACCTGTTTTCTCACCAATGTACAAAAGCAACAACATGGTGAAATAATTTGATAGGACTAGTAGTAAATAACAATACTTAAAGGGCTTTGAAGATGAATTCAAAGCCCTTTTTATATTCATTATTGTTTCAATGCGTTGGCGATGTCACGCCAGTCTGCCATTTTGAAGTTTTGATTTTGATCGTCATACGAGGCATCAACGTTATAGCCATCTTGAACAAGGAATAATCCTTGCGGGAAACGATCACTAATCGTGGCAGAAACAGCATGAATACCATCGGTTTCACTGGCACCATCTAAGCCATTATCATCATCGGCGGTGAGCGCAAAGCTGCCTTTATAGCGGTAGTTATTATCCAGATCGTAAACAGCATAAGTGTGGTTACCTTGGCTTGATACAATCAGTTCATTCACCGTACCGTCGTTGTAAATTGTTAGCCCTTCTGCGTCGGCAACAATTTGTTTGCCATCTATTTCAATATAGCGTTACTGAGTCTGATTGTGTTTAATATTACGAACGGCACGATTAAGAGCCATCAGCAAGTTAATTGGTTAGATGTTGTAGGGGAAGGCTCATCGGCAATCATGGTATTGGTGTGGCTGGTGGTGATCCTGTCCACCCGTGCACCGGGGAAAATTACCAACTATTTTGCGATGGGGTTTACCTGTATTTTTTTAGCGTTAACCCAAGATGTTATTGATGAGTTTATTCGTTTAAAAAACTACACCATGATTGGAAATACCATGGAGTACATGATCCTTGGGCTGGCCATTGTGACTTATGCCTTTTGTTTGTGGCGTAAAGAGCTTGCAGTAGTAAAAAATTATGTGATGCAACGCCAACAGTTAAATGCGCGAACGCCGCTCCATTCTGAAAATTATCGCCTCCCAGAGTTGAGTTATTTACACCGTGCACTGACAGCGCAATACGCAGAGTCGAGCAAACAAAATGATTGTTATTTGATTGCGATTAACTTACAAAACAGTTACCAACTTTTACCTCAACTTTCACCTCAAGAAGCAGAAAGACTCAGAGTCTCGATCTCTGAATTGTTGTTAATTGCATCTCGCCATAAAGATTTAGTGTGCCAAGTTGCGGGGCATCACTACCTTATGTTACTGGACGGGTTAAGCAAGAAAGATGCAGTAATATATGCTCGCTATGTTGAACAGTTACTCAGCACTTACCAATTTTATTTAGATTCTAGTATTCGCATAGATATGCAATGGCAAATAGGTATTGTTGAAGTCAAACCGTCCACTTACTCATTACCGTCATTATACAAACAGATAGATGAAGCGATAAACCTTTCACGCGAGCCCCACGTTTATAAAGGTAGCGCATGAAAGGGCATTTCGCAGTGACGGCACCATGGTTGGAATGCCACGATAAAACCATTCCTGCAAGGCAACACATTGCGTTATTACTGGATTTACTCAGTAGCCGTGGTGTAAATATGCACTACGTATTACGGCATACAGGGATTTTTTATGATGATTTAATTACGCAAGATTTACAGGTAAGTCCCGTACAATTCTCTCGTTTAATTAGAAATGTAGCGAAGTTAGAGCAGTTTCCAGAATTGAGCTTTCTGTTTGGGCAGCAATTGATCCCGAGTGTATTTCCGACGACTAGCCATATATTGATCCATGCCCCGACCGTCAACACCTTGATGAATAATATAGCGCTTTACTCTGAGAGCTACTTCCCTTTATCTAAACTCACCACACAATTTGATGATTCGGGCGTTTATGTTTTCGTCGAAGATCCTTATGGGATTGAGGCTTCATTGAGTTCCCGAGATCGTATTGCTTATTTTCGTTGGTTAACAGAGTATGTCTTTACTTCGGTTATATCGTTAGTTAATTGGCGAGCTGATACCCAATTACCTTGGTCTGTTATGGTGGATTGGTTATGCCCACCATGGCAAGAGCATTATCAGATGTATTGGGAGAAGGTCAATTTCAATCAGCCGATGATTGCCTTGCATTTACCCAAGCAGTATCTGGATGTCACTTTGAAAGATAGCTCTTCAACCTTGTATAAAGTGGCACGAAAGATAACACCCATTCCAAGTTGTGGTTTATTGAGCCATATTCGAAATGTGTTTCGCCAAAACCTTGTTCAAGTCCCGTCGTTAAATGCGTTATCTGAAATGATGTTAATGAGCCCTGCCACGCTAAAACGTCGATTAAAAGCACATCATCATACTTACCGTTCATTATTGGGCGAGGTTAACCAGCAGCATGCTTTATATTTACAACAGATAAAACAATGGGATGATCACCAAATTGCGCAAGAGATGCAATTTTTTGATGTCAGTAATTATCGCCGTGCAATTCGCCGTTGGAAAACAAATTAATCACGTCAATTATTCTATAATGTCTAGTAATATAGAGTAAGGTGTACTAATTTCACGACCACGTAAAATTAGCACTTATTAATAACCAGCAATATCGATAATTAAGATTTCACTGATAATAAGAATAATAACGTTAAACAATGAGAGTTAACGTTTTTAATTAAATATCTTTATGATATTTAATTAAAAAATAAAAGAGGGGAAGGTTGGTTGTTATTTAATGCTATTATATTTAATGGTAGTTAATCGTTATTAATTAACTAATATTGCTTCTTTTATAAATATTCGAACTATTAAAAACAAAGAAATGTTATAACATAACAATTCTGAGTGTTTACCTCAGGATTATTCATGTCGTGATTAGGAATAGATCAATGAAAAAGAAGTCTTCATTTATAGTATTGATGACAACGCTGTGCGTCTTGTTATCAGTATCAAAAGCAATGGCTGCAGAAGCGCCAATTGATGTAACGGTAAGTATTGCCCCACAAAAGTATTTTGTGAAAGAAATTGGCGGGAATAATGTTAATGTCAATGTAATGGTACCAGCAGGCGCTGAGCCAGATGATTACGAGCCAACACCAAACCAAGTTGTGTTACTTAACAAGAGTAAACTTTACTTTTCTATCGGTGTGCCATTTGAAAAAAGCTGGTTAAACAAATTTAAAAGCTCAGCAAAAGATCTAACGATTGTTGATACCCAGCAAGGTATTGAGCGTATGCCAATGGATTATAACGACGATGGTGAGCGTATTCCTGAGGCATCAGGCATTAAAGACCCACATATTTGGTTATCACCAGCCCTTGTGCGTATTCAAGCCATGAACATTCGTGATGCATTAATTAACATTGATCCTCAGCACCAGCAAGAATATCGCGAAAATTATCTGAAATTCTCTAAAAAGATCAATCAAATTGATGATGCTTTAATTACGATTATGGCGAAGATCCCTGCAGCACATAATCAATTTATGACGTATCACCCAGCGTGGGGTTACTTCGCGACAGATTACGGCTTACGTCAACTGCCTATTCAAAATGAAGGTAAAGAAGCCAGTGCGCAACGTCTAAAATCACTGATTGATACAGCAAAGAAACAGCACATTAAAGTTATCTTTATTGAGCCGCAGTTTTCAAAAGAACAAGCAAAAGTTATTGCGAATGCAATTGGCGGCAAAGTGGTGGCAATTAACCCACTTGCAGAAGATTGGGGTAATAACTTGCTAACGGTTGCGAACGCGTTTGAATCTAACGTGAATCATTAAGAGCGAAAAAATGAAAAAGATTGTGGATGTACAGAATGTCAGTTTTGCTTATAAGAACCATCAAGCATTAATTGACATAAACTTCGAGCTTTACGAAGGTCAACGTTGTGCATTACTTGGACCCAATGGCGGTGGTAAAACGACATTAGTCAAACTACTACTGGGCATATTATCGGGTTATCAGGGCAATCTCGCACTGTTTGGTGACCGTCCCGGTCGCCATCCAGCGCTTATTGGGTATGTTCCTCAACAATATAAATTGAATCCAATATTACCCGTCACAGTAAAAGACGTAGTATTAATGGGGGCCAATGCAGAGCAGCTAAAAGATAAGGCATCGCTGCCAGCCTTATTAACCCAAGCTTTACAACAAATGCATATCGAGCATATAGAAAATACGCTGTTTAAAGATCTTTCCGGCGGGCAGCGTCAACGTGTATTAGTGGCTAGGGCGTTGATTGCCCAACCTAAGTTATTAATCCTTGATGAGCCAACCAGTAATGTCGATCCAAGCATGACGGCACAATTTTTTGCCTTGATATCAGCGCTGCCCAAAGATGTTGCAGTATTAGTGGTAAGCCATGATATGGGGATTTTAGAGTATCAGATTGATGTGATTTTAGGGCTAAACCAAACCATGAAAGTGCAGCAGAGTAAGGCATTAACGTCTGATATGTTGCAACACTTATACGGCGTGAACAGCCATTTTCTTCAAGATCTTGTTCAGCCAACTACAACCAATCACAAAACAAGTCCTGCTTTAGTATGATCGAGCTCTTACAATATAACTTTATTCAACATGCATTAATTGCAGCAGTGCTGGTTAGCATTGTTGCCGGCATTATTGGCGTATTAGTCGTGACCAATCGATTAGTATTTCTCTCTGGTGGTATTGTTCACACAGCATACGGCGGTGTGGGGTTAGCTTTCTATGCAGGCACTGCGGTAATGCCAACAACCTTGGTATTTACTTCGATTAATGCCTTGTTATTAGGGGTGCTAAGTCAGCGTAAACTAGAGCAGTTAGATATTTTTATCGGTCTGATTTGGTCGCTAGGCATGGCAATCGGCATCATCTTAATGGCGTTAACGCCGGGATATGGGGCAGATTTAAGCAGTTACCTGTTTGGTAGTATTCTCACTGTTCCAGTCTCGACGTTATATCTGATGGGGGGCAGTGTACTCATCATTGGTGCTTACACGATTTATAACTATCGTTCGCTAGTCTTAATGTCTTTTGATGCTGATTTTGCGCAGAGTAAAGGCGTTAAAGTAAAACGCATGTACTTATCATTATTAGTGCTGGTGGCAATTGCCAGCGTTATCTTAGTGAAAGTGGTGGGTATTGTATTGGTGATGGCGCTGCTAACCATGCCAGCGTACATGGCGGCGCAATATACAAAATCGATGTTATCCATGATGTGCCACAGTATTTTATGGTGCCTTGGCTTTACGTTAACGGGGTTGATTTTCTCTTACCAGATGAATCTACCGTCAGGGGCCACCATTGTTGTTACCGCGTCTATTTGTTTAGCGTTGCAACTGGGGCTTAAAGAAATCCTGAAATTCTTCAAAAAAGGCGCTGTTCAAGCCGCGTAATGGTACAGCAAGTAGAAGCGCCCCTTCTACTTGCTACCTACTTCTATACCCTCGTTATCCTCTTCCTGTTTTTCCCATGTCACCCACGCTTTTTACATTTATGATTGGTAGATTTCTGTGTAATTGCACAGTAAATGTTACAAAGTGTAACGAGTAAATATTCGCAGTGAGCATTAAGTTATTGTTTTTAATTTCTTTAGGTTATTAGTTATCTGCTGATTTGAGCTTCTTCGCGTCAAAAAAGTATCGTTGGTAATCAAAAAAAATATTTTTCTGAAAGCAGGTCTAAATTTTGAACGCTGTTCTATATTGGTGTCGCCAAAAAAATAACGATAGCTATGTCACAAATTTGAACCAATCAAAGACCGATCCTGCGTGCCGTAATAATGTTCTGTTACATCTCACCACTGTGGATTCTCACAAGCTCCGTTATGCTCCTCGCATCTTAGGCACTTTTATTAAAGATACATGCCTATCCAATGTCGTTTTAAGAGTAATAACATGAAAAAAACATCTCTATTTGCATTGAGTGCAGTGGCACTGTCTTGCGCAATTAGCTTTACCGCTCACGCGGGTGACAAAATGGTTAACCCTGAAGGCGGGGTTGTTGTGGGTTACTGGCATAACTGGGCTGACGGCCAAGGTTATAAAATGGGTAATGCACCTGCGATGTCACTAAAAGACATTAACCCAATGTATAACGTGGTTGATGTTTCTTTCATGAAAGTTTACGACGTGGCTGAAGGCCGTATTCCTACGTTTCATTTAGATGCGGAAACGGGTTTAACCGAGCAGCAATTCATCGACCAAATTAAAGCGCTTAACGATCAAGGTCGCTCTGTACTTATCGCACTAGGTGGCGCTGATGCGCACGTTGAAATGAAAACTGGCGATGAGCAAGCATTCGCTGATGAAATCATTCGTCTAACAGATTTATACGGTTTCGATGGTCTAGATATCGACCTTGAGCAAGCAGCGATTGATGCGGCGGATAACCAAACCGTTATTCCAGCGGCACTGCGTATGGTTAAAGATCACTACCGTGCACAAGGTAAAAACTTCCTTATCACCATGGCGCCAGAATTCCCGTACCTAACAGAATCGGGCAAATACATTCCTTACATCACAGGTCTTGAAGGTTACTACGACTGGATCAACCCACAGTTTTACAACCAAGGTGGTGACGGCGTTTACATTGAAGGCATTGGTTGGATTGCCCAAAATAATGATGCGCTAAAAGAAGAGTTCATCTACTACATGGCTGATTCATTGATCAACGGTACTCGTGGTTTCACTAAGATCCCACACGATAAACTTGTATTTGGTATTCCAACCAACATCGATGCCGCAGCAACAGGTTACGTACAAGACCCACAAGATTTGTTTGATGCATTCAAACGCCTTGAAGCACAATCTCAGCCACTACGTGGTGTAATGACATGGTCTATCAACTGGGATATCGGCACGAATAAAGCAGGTCAAGCGTACAACAGCAGCTTTATTAACACTTACGGCCCGTTCATTCACAGCCAAGTGCCACCGGTTGTTCAACCGGGTAAACCTGTGATCATGGGTTTAACGGATGCTCGCGTTCAGCACCGCACAAACTTTGATGCAATGGCTGGCGTAACAGCAACAGACAAAGAAGACGGCACCCTAACATCAGCAATTAACGTATCTGGCTCGGTAGATACACAACGTGTAGGCGAGTATGTACTAACTTACTCAGTATCAGATTCAGACAACAATGAAACCGTATCACCACGTAAAGTAACCGTATTTAGCGCATTACCAACCTTCGCTGGTGTGGCAAATGCAGTTGTGAAAATCGGTGAAAACTTCGATGTCATGGCTGGCGTATCAGCATCGGATGCAGAAGATGGCGATCTAACAGCAAACATCACAGTATCTGGCACTGTAAACACTGCGGTTGCGGGTCAATACGAACTTGTTTACTCAATCACAGACAGCGCAAACCAGACGGTAACTGTAAAGCGTACCGTGATAGTTAACGATGGCTCTATCGTGTGTACTAATCCGTGGAAATCAGATGTTGTTTACGTTGAAGATGATGTAGTAAGCCATAACGGTAAAGATTGGTTAGCGGGTTGGTATACGAAAGGTGAAGAACCAGGCACAACGGGTGAGTGGGGTGTTTGGCGTGAAGCAGGCGATAGCGACTGTGGCGGCGTTGTACCACCACAACCAGAAGCAGATTTCACCGCATCTCTATCGGGCGTAAACAGCAGCTACAAGATCACAAACGGCACAGCGACACTGAACCTGAATTACACCGCGAATAAAGCAAGTTCTGTACAGATTGATGTGATTGACGCAATGGGTTACCCAGTTAACGGCGGTCACTTCACGGCTGATTTTGCCGCTAACAGCGCGATTAAACTGGTACTTAATAACGTAGTGGAAGGTAAACACTCACTACGCATGATTGCCCAATCAAAAGGTGAGCAAGTAGAATCTCGTCACCAGTTTGTATTAGAAGATCAAGGTACGGTTGAGCCACCAGTGACCGACGTTCCTGCTTATGAAGCGGGTAAAGCGTACCAAGCGGGCGACCAAGTATTAGGTACAGACGGTAACGTATACCAATGTAAACCATGGCCTTACACGGGCTGGTGTGCAAACGCTTCATACGCACCGGGTTCAAGCCTATACTGGGCTGACGCATGGGATAAGCTATAAGCTTACCAATAGCTAAATAACAAAAAGCCAGCATGTTAAGTGCTGGCTTTTTGTTTTAGAGAGTGCATTTAACAATGTTTATGCGTACTCGCTGACTTAACTCATTATTGTCGAGTAGACGACACTTGTTACCAAGTGCCGTCCCTCTAAGAACCGTACGTGCAACTTTCACTGCATACGGCTCAAGCCTCCACTAAGGCACCGATTGGCACCCAGCAACTTACAAAGCAGCGA
>NZ_PYNU01000036.1:0-14347 GCF_003026075.1 Photobacterium sp. GB-210
ATTAGTTCCATTCCATTACACATACTATTTACTGCCATATTATCTGAAATGTATCGGGTTTGATTTGGTGGTTATTCAAACTTGCAAGCATAAGAACCGTCAACTATATACTAATAAGTATATTAAGGGAGACTTGGTTTTTGTATGAGCAATGTAAACTTAGTACTAGGAGTTAGTATGTCAAAATTCTTTCTTAGTTATCAGAAAGTGCATGAAGTTACAAGAAAGATGAAGGTTAAGTCGGCAAAGGAATACAAAAATCTTTCAGGCAAGCCTGATCGCGGCACCAACGACTCAAAGCCATCGAAATAAAGTGACTAATAATGGCTTATTCACTTAAAAGAAGAGTCTCTTATAAGGTTAGTACTGCGTCTTTATCACATAGCTTTCCTGCCATCTTCACTAAGAGCGGTTTGCTGATTTCTCATTTGAGGTACTTGTATTCTAACCGAAGTAAATCGACATCTTGGATGGAGAGAAATGCCTTTGCTGTTGAGCTTCTTTTAAAGTTCATTGACCACCAAGATTCTAAATTTTCATCTGCCACAGAGCTACTGAGAGCGTTCGTCGAAGCATTACAGTTTGGGACTATTCAAGATGGACAAGACGACTCTGGTTTGTTCTGGTCACCTCGTAGAAATGAAGACGTAAATGTTCTTCTTCGCCATATTACGGATTATTGCGACTACCTCGACACCGTTCATGGCACTGACTTGCCCAAGCTAAATCCTATGAGGAAAGCAACTCATTCAGAAGACCGTTTGCAATGGTGTGCTTACTACAGGAGGCATAGTCGTAGCTTTTTGAATCATTTAGCTAAACCATCTCAAGAGCAATTCTCAGTTGCTAGAAAGATTCGAGGACCTGAGAGTCATTTAGTCGATATTGAAGCGGTATATCGCTTTCCAGAAGATAGAATTGAAGACTTACTTTTGTACGGTTTTGTTTCTCCTTCTGGAGTGCCGGATTATGCCAGTCAGTTGATCGTAATGTTGATGCATTTCGGTGGGTTACGACTGTCAGAGTGCTTTCACATATATATCAATGATATATCAATAGATCCTAAATCAGGTTCAGCGCTTATATCGGTTTTCCATCCTAGTGATGGAAAGTCTCCTGATGAACGTTTCAGTAAACGAAATGAATACTTAGCTCATAAATACCGAATGAGTCCAAGGAACGAGTATGCGAGAAGTCATAGGCTCTACGCTGGCTGGAAAGGACCTCTGCTCACAAATCGCGACCTATCCTTTGATGTCATGTTTTATCCGGCACGTAAAGCCGTTGAGTTCACTCTGTTACTGCAAAAATACCTTTCGACTAAACCAGCTTCAGACTGTCCTTTCCTATTTGCTAACTCAAAAGGTAACCCTGAGAGTAAAAAAAATTTCAATCAAAAGCACTGTAGAGCAGTTAAAAGAATCGGACTCGAACCTTCCAAATCGCTAGGGACGACCCCACATGCACATCGCCACTCCTATGGATATAGATTAAGCCAAGGGGGGTTTTCTCAGCTAGAAATTCAAAAAGCGATGCATCATAAAAGCCCTGATAGTTGTTTGGTCTATTTGAAACCTTCTGACGACGAGGTTCGTCAGCAAATGAAAAATACTCGCTGATGAAAACATTCTACAAAACTATAAATCAAGCAAGCAAAGCGGCGATAGGATTGGGCATTCAATCGCAGTTTGAGTATTCGCAGCGTTACAAAGAAGACGAGCGTCTTCCCTCGAGTCCAAATCAGGTTTATGTCAATGATTGGGTTGATTGGTTTAGTTTTCTGGATAAAGAAAAGCGGCCTTGGTATTCGACATATGCAGAGGCAAGCAAAGCGGCGATAGGATTGGGCATTCAATCGCAGCCTGAGTATTTGCAGCGTTACAAAGAAGATGAGCGTCTTCCTTCGAGTCCACAGCAGGTTTATGCCAATGATTGGGTTGATTGGTTTAGTTTTCTGGATAAAGAAAAGCGGTCTTTGTATTCGACATATGCAGAGGCCAGTGAAGCGGCGATAGGATTGTGCATTCAATCGCAGCCTGAGTATTCGCAGCGTTACAAAGAAGATGAGCGTCTTCCCTCGAGTCCAAATCAGGTTTATGCCAATGATTGGGTTGATTGGTTTAGTTTTCTGGATAAAGAAAAGCGGTGTTGGTATTCGACATATGCAGAGGCCAGTGAAGCGGCGATAGGATTAGGCATTCAATCGCAGCCTGAGTATTCGCAGCGTTACAAAGAAGATGATTGTCTTCCCTCGAGTCCATATAAGGTTTATGCCAATGATTGGGTTGATTGGTTTAGTTTTCTGGATAAAGAAAAGCGGTGTTGGTATTCGACATATGCAGAGGCCAGTGAAGCGGCGATAGGATTGGGCATTCAATCGCAGCTTGAGTATTCGCAGCGTTACAAAGAAGACGAGCGTCTTCCTTCGAGTCCAAATCAGGTTTATGCCAATGATTGGACCAACTGGATTCAATTCTTATTGCCCAGAGATATATCTAATCTGAAACAGTTCAAAACAGCATGTGCGATTCTAAAAATCAAAGATTCTGCTCAATATAGAGTTACGCAGAAGAGCTATTCTCAATTACCCTCCAAACCCGAAAAAAAAATACCTGACTGGAGCAATTGGTATGACGCTCTCGAAATACCAAGACCTTATGAATATGACGAACTAGCTGCTTTGGTTCAAAGCAAAGGCGTTTCCAGTCTCGCAGAATACGCGAAGCTTCGAGTTGAATCCAATGACCCTAGAATGCCCGCTAAGCCAGAAGAGCACTATCAAGGAAAGGGGTGGACGAATACTTATGACTTTTGGGGAGCGAAGCGACCATATCAAGTTAAGTACTTTACTGATAAATGGTCCTTGTGGGCGGAGACGATAAAAGAGTTTCTCAAGTCTGCACGTGGTGGAGATACCAAAGCGAAAGACTTATGTGAATTTGTTCGTGAATACATTGAGCCAAATGGTTTTGAAACATCCCCGTTGGAGTTTCTCACACGTGGCTCGACAAATATTCAACCAATGCTGAATCTATTTGAGCAAGTTCCAGTGACTCGTAGAAAAAAATGGGTGTTCTCAATCAATGAATTCTTAGATTGGATTATTTCGAACTACCTGATGTTAGAAGACACTGAGACTGGAGAGATTACTCACATAAAAGGAGCCAAAAACCCATTTAGTCATATTAATTTTAATGGAGAAGTAGCACCACAATTTGCCAATGAAACGGACAAGATGTCCCTGCCATATCAATTTGTAAAACAAGGGCGCGAGTGGATATTTCCCTTAGACTCAATAGAAAAAAAACTAAGCTATAGGGATTTGAGTCATTTACATTGTTTTGCGTCAGATTGGATACAGATGGAAGATGACTCTTTGCTAGACAAGGATGACCCTGACATCGTTTTCAAAGTTGAAAATGGAAAAACCTACCTTTGGTTTCCAACATACTGGACCTATACATACTCACTCATGCAACTTCCGGCGAGAGGAATGCAAATTGTCTATTGCGACTCTGGAGAGGCTGATCAAGAACTCGCCGACTTTAAGAATAATAAAGTCGTTTGGAAGAAAAATAGGACTAAGTTAGCTGGTCTAACCAATCGGCAGAGCATGGTGAGTAAGTCCGGCCAAGGAGAGTTCGGTGTCCATTACACGTCCAACAAAACTAAGTTTGATGGTTCGGGCTACACGATTCCCTTCATGCCTATAGAGCTGGCATATTGGTTGGTAAAGCTTAGAAAGTGGCAACAGAAATATAATCCACTTACGGAGCCAACGAAATGGCTTGACTGTGAGCGCACCAATCTAAACGAAGTACAGCTTAAGCGCAAAGGGTCTAATTGCTTTTTATTCCGAGACTATCTAGAAAAAGAGCCAGGCACATTTAATGGCAGGTTAACGACACGACTTGCAGTTGCGCTATATTTCTCTGGTAAGAATGATATTACAACGGCTACCTACAAAGGGCTGAAATACAATCAATCGATTAAAGAGTTGGAAAAGAGTCAAACGATACCGCTTTCACACTTCAAATCCCCTTACACTCCACACTCAATGCGCGTCAGTCTGATTAACGCGTACACCTTTGAATTTGGTATTCCTCTGGAAGTCATTATGAAATTGGTCGGTCACTCCAGTATTCTGATGACAATCTATTATACCAAGAGCGGTAAAACAGGCGCCAACTTGCGAGAGAAAATGGAGGTGGGAGAAAAGGAGGCGATGAGCAAAGCAACTCAGACGCTCAAATCCTTTGTGGAGCAGCAGCGAATTGAAGAGGTGAAATCACAGTTGGTAGGTTCGTCTGTTGATCTACTGAATTCACTAGACAATGCTCGACCTGCTTCCAGCTATCTTTGGAAAGACTTTGGTATCTGTCCGGTGGGAGGTGCTTTTTGCTCGGAAGGGGGCTGTCCTGTAGCCTCAAAAGCCAACATATATCACCCCGTATCAGCAGGTTATTTAGGTGAGCAGAACTGTTTTCAGTGTCGATTCTTTATCACCGGCCCTGCTTTTTTGGTTGGACTTGCCGCCATGTTCAATGAGATAAGCCTAGCCGTAAATACGCAATCTATACGTTACACCTCGCTTGGTCAGAAGCTTGATAATATTGCAGAGAATATAGATGTCATTGATCACCAACTTTACAAAATTAAAGCGGACAGCTCAGAGAAGTCGGCTTTGGAGTCTGATAGGCGTGAGTTAGTTGGAGAGCGTGTGCACTTGAACTCACAAATTGAAACACGAGCGAAGAAGCTGGATTTGTATCTCTCAGACATGAACGCGATTCACCGACATATCTATAATTGTCAAATTCTTATGCGTAACTCTAAAGAAAACACGGAGCATCACTATCAGCTTATTGTTCCGCATGAATTCACACTTGGTGTTGAGCTCGATGAAGTAAGCAGCTTTCATCAGCTATCAGAGGTATGTTCGAACGCAGAACTGTACCATAGCTGTAGCGACGATTTAGCGGTCACTAGACGCTCTCAAATGATCGACAAAATGATGGTTGAAAATGGTATTCAGCCACAGCTCTTTTTACTGTCAGAAGAAGAGCAACTCTTAGTTGGGAACCAATTAACAGAGCTAATGCTGACACGTTTGAAAGGCTGGGAGAACGTCGACCGCCTCATGGATGGGAGCTTGAGTCTAAAGGACTTGTCGATAGATAACCAGTTCGACGAAAAGACGATTCGTGAATTGTTCGAGAAGTCGAAACCACTAAAAAGGATCGGTTAGCATGTCAGAAATTACTCCTGAGCAAGTACTGAGTCAGCTAAAAAAGAAAGCATCATCTCGGGTACAGAACTCACTAGAGGCCGTGTTTACCATATGCAAGGAACAACAAGAGCGCGGATTGAGCGACTTTAGTTATTCAACGATAGCTCGTCTTGGTAAAGGAAGAGGTGTTCCCGCTGCACAAAGCCTCCGCAACAAAACTGGTGAATCGTACCGAACTTTAATTGCTAGCTTCAACTCTTCAACAAAAGACCAACCTAAATCGGTACGAAACACCTCAAAAGGTAAGATGCACGCTTGGATAGATGAACTCGAAGATCCAGTAGTTAAACTTCAAGCTAACATTCTCTATGCTCAGAAAAAGGAAGCGGAACGATTACTCAATGAAGTGGTGCCAATCAATCAGGTCATTGAAGTGTTCGATAATGTCGATGTCTCTGTGGCGTCGATTAAGCTCACTGAGCTGGAGCGAAGCGCATTGGAGTACCTAATTTCCAGTGAGTTTTTACGCAGACATCAATTGGAGCTTGGAAAAAATGGCAGTATAGTCTCGAGTGATACTCAAAAGTCTTTTTTCCGTGTTGCGACTATCGATGCAATCAAAAAGGCGCTACAAAACTTATAGATAACTTGGACTGTAGAAGTGAAAACAAAACTAATCACCAGAGAAGGTTATAACAAACTTAAAGCAGAACACGACCATCTGTGGAATGAGAAGCGTCCAGAGATCACCAAAATCGTTACATGGGCAGCTAGCCTTGGCGATCGCTCTGAAAATGCAGATTACACCTTCAACAAGCGTGTACTTCGTCAAATAGACCGGCGTGTACGATTCCTTCGTAAGTTTCTCTCTGAGGTGACCATCGTAGACTATTCTCCTCAACAAGAAGGAAAGGTCTTCTTCGGCGCTTGGGTTGAGATTGAGAATGAAGCAGGTGATGTAAAGAGATTCAGAATTGTGGGTCCTGAAGAAATCTATGGAGACGCAAAAGACTACATCTCTATTGATTCACCAATGGCGAGAGCATTGGTAAAGAAGGAAGTGGATGACGAAGCCACCGTTCGCACACCTGAAGGTGACAAAGAGTGGTTCATAAACTCAATTAGCTACAGCAACCCCTAACTTTCTTCGGAATCGCTCAACTTATTGATAAGCTCTTGCCTCTCCTCTTCGCTAAGTTTTGCAATCAAGCAAGCTAACTTGGCAGAGCTTTCTTCCTCACAAAAGAAATAGTTCAAAGGGACATCAAGTTCTTCGGCTATCAGTTTAAGAGTCTGAATATCTGGAGCATGTTTCCCTTTTTCATACTGATTCATTCTTGCACTCGCAGAACTCTCATCCATACCTATTCGTATCCCCAAGGCTTTTTGGGAAAGTGTGACTTTTTTCCGCGCTTCTTTGAGGCGAATAGGGATTGGGTTTTGTAAGGACACTTATTGCTCATATCAAAAATCTCAATGTAACTAAGATTTTCTTAGTTTTATCGATTTCTGTATACTAAGCAATCCTTAGTTTTTGGTTCTGTACGAGTTGTAAATGAAACGTTCGACGAAAATCAGTGCTATTATGCACAAGTTATTGATTGAAAAAGGTATGGATGGTTTTTCGGTTATTGAACTACGCGACGCCTCTCTTTCTATTAGTGATCTTAGAAAGAAGCCTGATGAGGCAAGAAAAATACTCTACAGACAGATTCTTCGTTTTGTGAGAAACGGTTGGCTTGAAAGTGAGGGAAAAGGACGAGATAAAAGATACTTTCAAACGGATCTGTTTCACTCTCTTAATATGAAGTCTCAAGTAGAACGAAAGAATGTCTCCTATCCAGTGAAAGCCTCTCCAGATTACTCGGTATTGCGCCATGAGCGAAACCAGTACAAGGCTGAGTTAGAGATTGTTTTGGGTGAGATCGACGAATACCAATCGCTCTATCGTCGTTTCCCTGAACTGGAACAGAGGCTTAACCCTATGTTGCAGCAAGCGAGAGATCGCTCAGCACATCTATTTGGCAAAGTGAATGTATTAACCAACGTGATTAACACCATATCTTCGGATGTTGCCGAATGTTGAGAAAATGGCAGCAAGAGTGCTCTGAAAGAGCGTTACAAAACTACAAAAATAAACAGCACCACTTTTTTTGCCAAGCGACTCCAGGAGCTGGGAAAACGGTATTGGCGGCAACTATTGCCTCTAGGTTGTTGAAGGATGACATGGTTGATCTTGTTTTGTGTTTTTCACCATCTTTAACGGTATCGGATGGTATAAAAAGAGCCTTTTCAGAAATTCTCAATTGCACTTTTAATGGCGGTTTGGGGTCGATTGGGCAGTCGCTTACCTACCAATCTATTCAGTTTCTCAGCGAAGAGTTTTGGCTAACATTATCTAACTATCGAGTATTTGTTGTGTTTGATGAGATACATCATTGTTCTGGTTCTGAGTATGAAAAAGCGAACGTTTGGGGGCAACAGATCCTTACAAAGATTCAGGGACTAGCTACCTATACCTTAGCGCTATCAGGTACGCCTTGGCGTTCAGATGCATTACCAATAGTGATGGCACAGTATAGCGACCCAGATGGAAAGGTAGTGGTCGACTATCAATACACTCTCAAGCAGGCCGTTGCTGATCATGTTTGTAGAGCACCAAGAATTGTACTGTTAGACAATGAAAAGTTGTCGATAACTAGCGACGGAAAAGCAGAATCGTTTTCATCGATTCTCGAAATGCTAAAGCAGACTAAAGCTTCTTATCAGAGCGTGATATACAATCAAGAAGCCATGGAATATTTGCTTGGACTTGGCTGTAAGAAGCTGGCAGAAATCCGTGCTCAATCGTCAAACGCTGGAGGATTAGTTGTCGCTTCTTCTGTTCAGCACGCTCAAATAATCAAAAATATACTCTATCAAAAGTACGCTCAAACAGTCTCCATAGTGACTTACCGCCATGAAGATCCTTTAGCCGAAATCGAACGCTATCGTAAAAGTGATACTCAATGGATCGTCAGTGTAGGAATGATTAGCGAAGGTACAGATATTCCTCGTCTTCAAGTTTGTTGTCATATGAGCTCTGTGAAAACTGAGCTGTACTTTAGGCAAGTACTGGGGCGAATTCTTCGGGTAAATGGAAAAGAAAACCAACAGGCGTGGCTGTTCACTTTTGCTGAGCAAAGTTTGATTCAATTTTCTGAGCGGGTTGAGCAAGATATTCCAGAGTCTTGTCTCTATGCAAAAATGGGACAATCAATTGAATCTGATTTCTTTGATCAATCAAATAACTTAAAGGTTATACCTCCTTTACTACCAAGTAGATACGGAGTGAGTACAGAAATATCTTGGGGAGACCAAACCAACCGCGTAAATCACTATGGAGGAGAACTCGAAGCACTTTATGAACTTAAGCTTGGAGCTTTCAGGCAGAGAGTTATTTTGGCTTTTGTTTCATCATAAACACTATGTGCTCACCGCCCGTAATTCATAGTTGGGCATTTCCGAGTTACACACCATAGGATGTCCGGAATACTCCTAATTGCAAGCTAGGTGGTTTGACCATATCTGAGTGGTCAAGTTGTCTCGGCCACTGCATCTCAACTCCAACAGTTGAAGAAGATTAATTAAGGGGCGTTGATAGAGTTGTGTTGGTGATGGAGAAGAAATGACTTCCCAAACAGTACTAGTAAATAACCACTCACAAAAGCGAGTAGTTTTTGTACTTTCATACCCCTGCAGAACACTCACGATTAAAAAAAATAAACCAGCTATAATACAGATACTTACAAAGCTCTCTCTTTTAGGTAACGACATGATTTAATGTTATAATCAACACAAATTTCTGCAGAAAACCCAATCATGAATGCCCTAAACTCGCATAACGCAGCGATGCGTAATTTATTACTATCTTCTGATCGAGCTGAACTCCAAAGTCTAGCTGACCTAGATAGTATTGACTCAGTGTTAAGAGAGCTGCTCACTATTGAAGAAATGCGAGAAGCTGGAAGCTTCTTTACAGGGCAGGAGTTAGCAACAGCAGCCGTCAATTTATTACCTGCCATTACATCCCACTCCGTAGTGCTCGACCCTACTTGTGGTGCTGGTAACTTGCTCATAGAGGCGTCGAGACAACTAGGAGTTAAATCAACGCTATCAGAAACATTGTTGGTGTGGGGACAAGTTCTGCAAGGATTTGACCTTTATTTACACTTTGTGGAGGCAACAAAGCTACGTATTGTCATCGAAGCTTTAAATCGTGGAGTCAAAAAGGATTGTGATCTAGACGAAGCATTCGATCTATTGCCTCATATTTATGTTCGAGATGCTTTAGACATTAATGAGCAAGACTTAGAACATGTAACACATGTTTTAATGAACCCTCCTTTTACAATTTGGCCTTCTCCTAAAGAAAACTATTGGAAGGAAGGAAAAGTTAACGCTGCTGGTATTGTGTTTGATAAATACCTTAGAGTGCTTCCAGAACATTCTAACGTCAGTGCTATTTTGCCCGACGTTCTTCGCTCTGGTAGTCGGTATAACGAATTCCGACAGTTTACATCAGCCTCTATGCAAGCTGAGATAGAAATTTGGGGACGATTTAACAATAAAACAGATGTGGATGTGTTTTTGCTATCAGGAGTAGTAGGAGAAAACCATCAAGCAGCGGTCTGGCATAGTGCAGAATATGCTGAGTCAACTATTGCCGATTTTTTTTCAGTTAGAATTGGACCACTAGTAGCGTATCGAGACCCTGAAGAAGGACCTGAATACCCATACTTTTATCCTAAAATATGTCCTCAGTGGGGAGTGGTTCGTGAAGCAACAGAAAAAAGGCGCTTTAATGGTAAAGTACTCAAACCACCATTTGTTGTGATTAAAAGAACGTCTAGCCCATCAGATAAACATCGTGCATCTGCAACGTTGATTAACCTTCGAGAACCAGTAGCTATTGAAAACCATATGATTGTCGTTACTCCCAAGGATGGAAAAGTGAATACCTGTAAGAAGCTTATGAAAGTGCTGCAGAACCCGCAAACTGACAATTTTCTAAATGAACGTATTCGGCTAAGGCACTTAACCGTTGGCGTAGTTAAAGACATCCCATTCTCAGAGGCATAATCATGGCACGTAGACTTTTAGCAAGAAAACCTTTTGATATGTCAGCTCGCGTTCCAATGCAGTTGGGGCGCGAAAGCATTTCGAGTTCAACGGTTGCAATGTCGGAGTTAATTAAAAACGGGTATGACGCTGATGCTGAAGATGTTCATGTCGAGTTTTATCTAAGAGACAATGCATTATCAACCCTTGTTCTTCGGGATGATGGTAATGGAATGGATGCTGAAACCATCTACGATCACTGGCTGAAAATCGGTACAGATTTTAAGAATGGCATTGAACTGTCTTTGAATAAAAAGCGAGTCCTTACTGGGGCTAAAGGGCTAGGTCGTTTAGGCTTAGACAGGCTAAGTAAAAAGGTCATTTTGTATACTAAGAAACAAGGTAGTAACACCGTTGTACAATTAGTTGTTGATTGGCGTAAATATGAAGGTACTAATGCTTCTATTTCTGAAATACAGCATGAGGTCTACGAGCAAGACTTACCTGTAAGAGGTAAGTACGGAGATATCTTCACTTCCGAAGAACAATCTGGAACTTATATGGTTCTAATTGGATTAAAAGACCATTGGACATCAGCATTTGTTGAAGATTTAAAGGAAGAACTCAGGCTGCTTATTTCCCCATACCGCAGAGCAAATGATTTTTCGATCACTATGCATCGAAGTATAAATGGCATAAAAAACACTCCAGAATTAATTGATACTCAAGAGCTATTAAAAGCTGCTAGCTGGGAAATCAAAGCCAAGGTTGATTCGGACCACAAAGTATCTTTAAAGTTCGTAAATAACACTACGGGCGAGGAAATTAAACAAGTGCCGACACCTTGGAAGAATTGGATTTCTAAACAAGGTGAAAAGCCATTATTTGGTGCGTTGGAATTTGAGTTCTACTACATGGTACGAAAGAAAGAGTTCCTTTCCAAAGTAGACATGACAACACGTAACTGGACTAAGTTCATGGAACTCAACCGAGGAGTTCGGATTTATAGAGATGACTTTCGAGTTCGACCTTATGGAGAACCAACAGGCAAAGGTGATTGGCTAGATTTAGGCTATCGAAAAGCATCCAGCCCTGGTGGTATTAAGCAAGGCGGATGGAAAATAGCCCCGACTCAAATTATCGGAGCCGTAAGTATATCCAAAACAACCAATGCCATTTTAAATGATCAAGCAAACCGAGAAGGCATCGTTGAAAACGAGGCTTATCTGCAGCTTCGCACTTTTATCCTTAAAGTTATTTCTTCCTTTGAAACTTTAGCGACCAAAGCTGCTCAAGCTAATGAAGAAACAGATCTAGCTCAAGAACTAGAAAGCATAATCAAGGAAAAAGATTCAGATCTAGATAAAGCTATTAATGAAGTAAAAGCATTTACGAAGAAAACTAAAAAACGAAAAAAGAAGACGCCTCCAGCGCAACTAGTAAACCAAAAACTGCGAGCACTAGAAAGAGCGAAACAAGCTCACCAAAAAGCACTAGATGAGTATTCTGCCTATATGGCGAAAGAGCGTGAGAAACTCGAAGATCAAAAGGATACTCTTTCTAATCTTGCTTCTCTAGGTGTATTGACTGTTAGTTTTGGACATGAAATTCGTACACACTCTGCACTAGCTTTAACAAATGCTCGGCTACTTACAAAGATGGTGCGAAAATCAAAACAAACGGGTGAGCAGATTAGCTACGAAAAGTTGATTGGCCTAACATCTAGGATGGTCACAGGTGCTGAGTATGTTGATACATTCTCCAAGTTAGCGATTGACAATATTAAACCAGACAAAAGAAAACGGAGAAAAAACTGCGTGCCTACTGTTTTTAGGCGTATTTTCGACATGATGTCTGCTTCATTTAAAAAAATGGGAATAGAGTACTCCTTTGAATTTATCAAAATAAAAGAAGAAGATTTTAATGTTCGCTCATTTGAAATTGACTGGGAAAGTATCGCTATAAACTTGGTCACAAATTCAACTTGGGCACTAGAAGGTACACCTAGAGAAGAGAGAAAAATTAAAGTTATCTTTGAAAGAGTTGGTGGCAATCGCCTCAAGCTAAGTTTCTTAGATTCAGGTTGTGGCTTGGAAGCTGGTCAAGAAGATACCATTTTCTTACCGATGCATAGCCGAAAAACTGACATCAAAGGTAATTCTATTGGCACAGGGATGGGGTTATCAATAATTAAAGGCCAAGTTGAAGAGCATATGACTTCAGGCACAATCACTGCAAAGCAGTATTGCGAGTTAGGCGGTGCTGGTTTTTACATCGAAGTGTTACAGGACAATTAAATGAGCACGATTTTATTTATAGATGACGATCAACAAATTCGAGATACTTACAAAGATTCGATGGAGTTTATGTTTGGCGATGGATTTGAAATTGTCTGTTTAGATGTTAAAGAGAGCCTCGGAGATATGATGCAGGTCCTTGCTGATTATCCAGATACCGTTTCATATTTTGTCGATGAGAACTTAAAACATTCTGGGGTAGCTACTTATTCCGGAATCGAATTAATAGATGAAGTCAGAAAAATTAATACAAAAGTCCCTATTTATATTCTAACAAGTGCTGCTGGTGAGGTTGATAAGTATCTAGGTAACATTGAATTCGTAATTGACAAGAATGACTGGGAAGATGAAGAGCGAGAAGAGGATCTTAAACAGCGTTTTTATCGTCACATCAATAGATACAAAGATATTAAGTCAAAACAGGCTAAGCGCTTTGATGAGCTTTTTGAAAAATCGTTATTTGGAAGCTTGACTGATGATGAAGCAGAAGAGTTTCGTGCTCTGAACTTAGGTCGAAGTAAAATACTCGCTGATGAAAGACTTATTAGTGAAAAATCGATTTTAGAACTCAATGTCGCTTCCGATGAATTAGACGCTATCTATGCTGAATTAAAGAAAGGTAAAGATGAATAGTTTATTTTATCCTGCACTTTCGCGAAGAGACCTCAGTCATTACTATAAGTCTGAAGGTGTTTTTTTTGCTACATATGGTTGCAAGACCAACTATACTAATGTTGCCCAAGATTGCCTGAATCGATGCGTTTATTGTGACACTCATATCGATGAAGTTAGAGAAGAAAAGTTTTCTCTAGATCACTTTAGACCACAGAATATTTTTAAGAATAAGTTCCAAATTCTGTGTATTCACCCTTTTAACTTACACCTCTCCTGTCAAAAGTGTAATGTGCTTAAATCTGATGATTGGAAAGGGTGCATAGAAACTCAAGATGGCCCATCATTCATTGCTAAAAAAGGCTATATTGATCGTTTCCAAGTAAACGCTTCGGAGCACTTCAAAGTTGACAATGAAGGAAAAGTTCAGTCTATAAATAGCGACGGTCCCGCAAAATATATGATTGGTCGCCTATTATTAAATAGAACAAGTCGTGTATATACACGCAAGCTTCGAGTGGTTCTTCACAAGGCTCATCTAGTTCAACGTATGCTTGTTAACGAAAAAAAAGAAATTGTTGCTGCTTGGAAAAGAGGGGAGCTTAAACCAGAAGAGGCTATGATAAAGATGGAGAAACTAACCGCTCTGTTCGACCGCTATGCTGACTTAGAGACCGTGAAGGTGCTATCTCCTTAAGGACAGTTTTAGAATGTCCACTTCTGCTTTGTGATAAGCCCTGAGACATCTAGACACTATAAGACAAGAAAAAGTAGTCCATTAAACTGCTCGTCATTCACTACTGATAGTTTTAACTAAATTGAAATGGGGCAAAAACAACTTCATTTCGCAGGTTGCGAATTGTTATAACCAAGCTGCTCTGTTTTACATTCACACCTTACAAAACGAATTTCCAACGAAAAAAAGGCGTTTTCGTTTTCCATGCCTCATCAGCATGCTTTGTTTTTGGAACAAAACCAAATGAGAGTGGACGATACTTTTGAAAGTTAACCCTTAAAATAGTATGCCTTGATAGTATGGTAACTATTTATGAGTTACCAATATACAAGTAGTATTGTGCCATTAGTACATTTTTAGTGGTTACAATTG
>NZ_PYNU01000037.1:0-9791 GCF_003026075.1 Photobacterium sp. GB-210
AGTGGTACCGCACATCGGTTGAAGGTAAACAAGAGCACTACTTCACCACAACGCTGACCGATGCAACGATTGTTGATATCAACACCCACATGCCACACTGCCAAGATTCATCAAAAGAAGACTTCACGCAGCTTATCGAAGTATCAATGGCTTACCGTGCAATTAACTGGGATCACACGGTATCTGGCACATCTGGTGCTGATGACTGGCGTGCACCGCTAGAAGCGTAATCGCACTCAACTATGTATCAGCCTACACAACTGTGTAGGCTGCTTTTCGTTTATGCCTTTGCTAAATACGCCGCAAGGCCGACGTTAGCAAAGGTTTAACCACGAGGTCAGTATGGCAACAAAAACGGGTTTGCAATTTACATTCGAAGTCGATGGGCTAGAGGCTGATGCCTTTGCCGTCACGCAATTTTCAGGCACTGACAACCTGTCTATGCCTTTCGCCTTTACCATCGACTTAGCCAGTCGTCACCCGGCCTATACGCCGCAAGAAACCGTCGATAACACGGCCACGCTCACGGTCTGGCGAGACGGTGAACAGCAACAGCAATGGCATGGCATTATTCGACGTTTTACCCAAGGTGACACAGGTCATCACCACACCTTGTATCAGGTGGAATTTGTACCGCCAGCAGCCCGCCTCGCGTTGCGCCACAATAGCCGTATCTTTCAAACACAAACGGTGCCTGAAATTATCTCGGTGATACTACAAGAATTAGGGATTACCGATGTTGATTTCGTTTTAACGCGAGATTACGTGCCGCGTGAATATTGCGTCCAGTACCGTGAAACAGATTTAGCCTTTATCGACCGCATTGCCGCAGAAGAAGGCCTGTTTTACAGCTTTGTCCATGATAATAAAAAGAATACCCTGCGCTTTTCTGATGACACCCAAAGTGCCGCTCGACTGGCGGCACCACTGCCTTATAACAGCCGCAGTGGTGGGCAAAGTGGCGTGCCTTTTGTGCGCACCTTTGCTCGCCATACGCAAATGCGCCCATCATCAGCGCAACTCAAAGATTACAGCTTTAAAAAGCCGGCTTATAGCTTCTTACAAACGGCCAATGCGAAAGAAGCCGATTACCAGCAAGCCAATTACGAACATTACGATTACCCTGGGCGTTACAAAGACGATGCCAGCGGTAAGCCGTTTACTTCTTTTCGACTCGAATCATTACGTCGTGATGCCAATACAGCCTATGGTGAAAGTAACACCCACGGTTTAATTGCTGGGGTGAACTTCACTCTCCAAGAACACGATGATGAGCAATGTAATGACGAATGGCTCGTGGTGGCGGTTAACCATATGGGCACGCAACCGCAAGCATTAGAAGAAGCTGGCGGACAAGGCGTAACAACCTATAACAATGATTTTATTGTGATACCCGGTCATCGCCCATGGCGAGCCACCTACACGGCTAAGCCTCGTGTAGACGGCCCACAAATTGCGATGGTTGTGGGCCCTGAAGGCGAAGAGATTTACTGTGATGAATACGGTCGGGTCAAAGTCCAATTCCCATGGGATAGATACAGTAACAGTGATGACAATGCGAGTTGCTGGATACGAGTCTCCCAAGGTTGGGCGGGGAGCCAATATGGCATGCTCGCACTACCCCGTATTGGTCATGAAGTGATTGTTGATTTTCTGGAGGGTGATCCAGACCAACCGATTATCACAGGCCGCACTTACCATGCGACCAACAAGCCCCCTTACCCGTTACCTGCCAATAAAACCCGTACGGTATTGCGCACAGAAACACACCAAGGTGATGGCTATAACGAGCTGCGCTTTGAAGACCAAGCAGGCAAAGAAGAAATATATGTTCACGCGCAAAAAGACGTGAACATGTTGGTGGAAAACGATCGCAAAGACGACATCAAACACGATTTACACCTTGATGTAGACAATGAACGCTTCACCCACATCAAAACCCACGACCACCTAACCGTCGACGGTGAAAGCCGTACCCATGTAAAAGCCGATCAAACCGTTGCGGTTGATGGCAGCTTACACATGAAACAAGGCCAAGCATTATTGGTGGATGCGGGTAATGAAGTACACCTTAAAGCAGGCTCAAAAGCCGTGATTGAAGCGGGTGCTGAAATCACGCTGAAGGCTGGCGGCAGCTTTATCAAAATAGATGCATCTGGCGTTTCAATTTCAGGGGCAGCGGTCAACATCAATGCAGGTGGCAGTGCGGGCAGTGGCTCTGGCTTTGGGGGTTTATCACCGTTATTACCGCGTGCGGTTGAAGCGGCACATAAAATTGAGTCCGTTTCTCCACTCGTTCACTCACCAACAAAAGCATTAGAGCATGCCGCAAAACTAAATTTGGCAGCCGTGGGGGTTTGTTTAAAACAAGAAGGTAAAACAACTTGTGGATTATGTAATGGAGAACACGCATGTTCTTAGAAAGTGAAAACCATTGGATTGTTATTGATACTCCAGATAGTCAACAATCACTTAATTTTATTACAGCGCAAGGGTTCGATTACTTTTGGTGGTATACCAATACACCTTTGGCTGACTCTTTATCTGTTTCTCCTCTTTGGGTAAAGGTTCCATCAAATAAAGTGGAAGAAATATTGACGAGGTTCTCTAGCAGTGCAGTGTTTGCAAGTCAGTTAAATGATGAACAATTTGAAGACTACATAAAAACTCTTGTGCTAATGCTTAGCCCTACCCACAAACCCTATGTCGTTCGATTTTATAACCCTAAATATTTGCAGTATTGGTTCGCGGATCTAACGACAGAACGCCAAGAAACGCTATTAGGGCCAATCATTCGTATTGGATGGAAACAAAATGGAGCTGTTCATACCATTGAAAATCATCACCCTAGTTCGTTCGAAAATTCAAAGACAATTGCTTGGTTTCAATTGAATGAAGTTGAGTGGGATCTACTTAAAATTGCGTATAAGAAATAAATTATGGCTAAGACTTTAGATTTAACCAATACAGAATTACAACAATGTGATGTATTTAGTTCAGACGGAGTAACCGCTGGGCCCTGTGAACCTAAAAACGTTGCTGATATTTTATATATTCCTCAGCAAAAGAAATGGTTTTATGTTTCAGCAAAAGATGCTGAAGAATTAAAGGCGCAAGCTGATGAATTAGATGATACCGTTAAAGTGGTAACGGAAAAATTGTATTCAGGCGATGCCAAAAAGGATGAACAAAAAGGTAAAGAGGCGATCCAACAAGAAGTGCTAGAAAAATTAAATCAAAAAGGCATTCTTGAAAACTATAAGATCCGCTCATTTACTTATTTTTTATCCTCTGAAAAAGATAAAAGTGACTATGTCCAATGTCTTTATACGAGAAACTTAATTCAAACCTATGTCAAGATTATTGAAAATACGTCAAAAATACCAAAACTAGAGAAAGTTGCCGCTGCTGAAGATTCAATTATTGAGCGTTACAGTCAACAGCTAGGTCTGACGTATTCAGATTTGGCGGAAGATTCTATTGTACGAAATACCATGCGAGCGATTGAGCATAATATAGAATTACGTAATTCGACGCGGATTGGTTACAGTACAAAAAAAGACTTAGTTAATTTTCTCAATACGCAAGTCATTAAGCAGTTGAGCAATCAAATTGAACAATATGAGGAAAAGGCTAAAGAGCAAGCGAAAAAAGAAGGATTCTTATGGTATCAAAGTTTACTAACTGGTAAATATCGTTTTGTTAAAGGTGATGAAAAGTTCGTTGAGAAAAGTTATAACGGATACATTGCTCTTCGAAAAGATTTTAATGATATGTATAGAGATCCTCAATATGACATGCTTGATGATTTCGAAAAGTACAAACAAAAAGGAAATGTTCGAACAAATAGCATTGTTGCTGCAAATGTATACAAATGTTTGGAGCTATTGAATGCTCAAGGGATGGCGGTTCCAGAGCAAGTGCTATCAAAAAAAGAGCTTTTTGCTACAGATCAAGAAACTCAGAAAGCGTTTGATGATTTGGTCAGTAAATTGAGTGATAAATCTATATTAAGCAAGTTGGATAGAACTGGGCGTGACCTTACAGATAATATAGAAATGCTACGCTTTGATAGTAGTAACCCGAAAATACTTCACGAGATTAGTAACCACAAATTTATCTTATTTATCGAAAAGTTAGGGTATTACAATTGTCTTGCTTTCTCTGATGCTTTAGATAAAGCGTTATCCGCAGATATCCAAGAATACATTACCGAAATTTTAGGAAACAAAACAACTGCTCTTAACTATGGAATGGGTGGCATATATATTCTTGCAGCGATACGTTATCAAATCGACTATCTAAAATATTGTGCAAATCAAAATTTAAAACAAGGGAAAGTAAATTTTTGTCTTGATAGCAATAAAATTAAACAATCATTACTTGCACTTGATACCATTACTTGGTCTTCTAATGATATCAAATTAACTGAATATAAATTTGCATGGAAAGAGTCGGATACGCACATAGTTGAATTTTTTATCATGAGCGAAGAAAATAAACCTCGTTATATGATAAGCAGTGATTTAAATAAATTACTAGACTCTCATGGTCTCGTTACAGAGTTAAAATTAAAAGACAATATAGATGTTGCTCGTGGCGTTAAAGATGAAGACATTAAACAAGCCAATTCAGCCGATTCATTACAGGCTGGAATTAAGCAAGCTATAAAATTGGCTCGTGATTCTGTAAAAAATAACCAAACTAAAACAGTCAATCTTAATAGTGATATCCCTGATAGTAGTATTGATAAATTTACAAAATACACTTCCCTTATTCAAATGTCACAAACTATAGGTGGAGGAAAGGGGCTAAGTTATATCGTCAATGCGCAAGCTGAGCTATTTCGCTTTTGTGCTGATAATTGCCGCTTTGAAGCTGATTATCCAGAGTCTTTTGAGGATCTTGTAAAACGAGCGATTAAACAGACAGATATTGCCAGTATAGAAGCGTCGGCCAGTATTGATATATTGAGTGGATATATGTCAATAAAGCAGATGCTGCCGAGCCGTAATGGCTTTCCTATGATTATATCCGCACGTTTTGGTGAGCAAAATAAAGTAAAGGAACTGCATTTGGGGCAATTAAGATCGGATGTTGATATGGTACTTTATGGAAGTGTCGGGATCGGATTAAGTTTAAGTGCGGCAGTTTCTATGACATCAACGGACGGAGGCCTTTCTCTTTCACCTATTTTACCTGGTGATACCAATCTACCAAATGGCGGCTATATTGCTGGCTCTGTTGATGTATTCGCGGGTGCTCGTGCTGGTGTTACTGTATCCAGTGATGTTAAATGGTGTAAACCAATTAAGAATATGCAGGGCATGGTGCTCGATCCTCTAAATAAAAGTTGGATTGCTCAACTTACGCCAATGCAAGCTAATAATTTAAGAACGACAAATAATTATCACGTTCGAGAAGATCGAGATTGGCATCAAATAGGACGTTTCTGTAATACGACTGAGAAAAGTTTTGGTATTGGGCTACGTGGCACACTCAAATTTGGCTATCGAAAGAATCAATATATTCTAACTTGTGGTGGTGGTCTTACTGTTGGTGGTGGAGGCTATGTAGAGCAGACGATAGCACTATATCCAGAATCTTTACTTGAGTTTGTTAATGCTTTCGTTGACTTATTGGCAAGCAATGATTTTCGACGCTTAGATATTTTTACGGAGAAAGACGATGAGGATGGTACTTTAGATGGTAATCAAGTATTAAATACTCTCATTACGATGACTATGGTGACAGGACTGGAGGTTTCTCAGCTGGCTTTATTAAATATGAATGAAGTGATAAAGCAAGAGAAAAAAATCTTGGTTCATGGGCATGCTGATATGATTGCGAATAATATAATATCATTTCATAATAAGAATCAGAATATACAGGATATGAAGCCTTGGTTTAATAATATGCCCCCAGAATCAAGAGCAAGACTTTTATATTCTCTAACGGTTGATAGTACTCTTCTTGACATTACTCTAGGTGTCAAAGTTAGTGAGTTAAAACGCTTTAATCAGTCTCCATTTCAAATATTAAAGCCACCACAACTTTCTGAAAAAGAAAAAGAAAAATTAGTAAATGGTGTTAATGAGGAGGCCCCTCGTTGGATAGCTATCTGTAAATTACTTAATTTTTGGGTTAATCAAGATAGTTATATTTATAAGTCTGTTGAAGATAGACAAATATGCGAAACTTTTACAAGATTTAATGCTCTTGGTAAAGTAATGCTTGTGAGGGATTATGCTAATAAATTGATTCCTTATATTGTTTGGGGGAAGTTAAAAGAGTTTTTAGAGAGATATGATCAGTTCTATATTGATGGGTTAGATTATCACGAAAGCATTAACATTAATGAACTTTATTTTGTAAATAAAGTTAAAGATAATATAGATGCATATTTTAATTCTTACCCTGAAACTAAATACAAAGTAATAAAAAGAAAACTTTATGGTACTGATTTGGAATTTGTAGTCTTTAATGGCGAGAGAACTAACCTCTCATTAGAATTGAAATTTGGATATTACCATTTAGCAAGGTCTAAGGTTTATCCTGATGAATATAAAGAATTTTCTGATGGCCTATTATCATTTATAAATTCACCATCGAAGATGATAAAGTCTAGTATGGTTAAATCAATAAATAATTTAGTTGATAATATGGTTGAAAAAGAAAATAGTATTGGTGATTTCAAAAATAAAAAACGTATATTAGAAGCCATTAAGAATGGTGACATGAGTGCGTTATTAGATTTGATGGATGGTTATTATGAAATTTAATAGTATTCTAATTTTTTTGTTTTTATTCTCAGGTTGTGTTTATTCTAGAAGCGAAATAAATAAAAGTAATTTATCAAATGATGATTTAAAAAAAATAAACTTAGCAAATATTTATTTGGAATATGGTAAAGACAACAAAGAAGCTATTAAACTTACAAAACCATATATAAAAAACAATGACAATATTTTTGCTAGGTATATATATGCATCAGCATTAGCGCGTTATGATCTGAAAACTTCGTTAGAAATGCTAAAAACATTAACTAATGAGGAATATCCTTATGCGATGGAAACTTATGGGAAGAAAAGAACCTGCAAACTTAATAAATATAAGAATGCTTGTTTAAAATATGGATATGATAAATTATTGAGTCAGACGTATTTAGATTGGAGAAAAATAGATCCTTCTGAACAATATAATGAATTTTATCAACAGTTTCTTGATACCCCATGGGATGAAAGAATTAACAAAGAGCATACTTGGTTTAATCCTAAAATCGATAAGCTTCTTCGTCAATGCGCTAATGATAATGTGTTTCAATGTGCAAATGAATTACAAAATGGATTATATTTTATTAATAAAAGAACTCCAGAACAAGAGAAAGATTATCAGTATTATAGAAAACTAGCGAAGAAAATATTAATCAACGCAGATAATTTATATCTAAAAATAGACTATATGGATAGATGTTTTGATAAGAGTAAATATAGAGATAATGATATTTGTTTAACTAAAAATGAAAGTTATACGATGTTGACTAATTTAGCTAAAAAAGGAGATTTATCAGGATATCATACATTATCGTTTTTACTATATAAAGATATATATGATTTTAGTTTTCCAAGATATGTTTTATATCCAAAACTCTTATCATCATCTAAGCTAAAAGACATTTTTGATAATGCATTAAAATTGAATAATGGTGTTGGATGGAGTTATAAGAAAAAAAATTACAATATAGAACCTTGGGAAAAATTGCATAACGACGAAAGCCTAAGCGGATTTTTTAACAAAGTAAATAAGTTAGATTCCGAATAGTGACTGGTTAGCCTCCTTAAAGCCAGGGGGCTAGAACTATAGGTAAATAGATAATGAAAAAGATATTTTATGGATTGATTTTATGTATTATCCTGTTAAATCCTGTTTTTGCTATAAATAAGACCATAAAAAATGGTTACTCTTCGATATTGTCAAATGTAGATAGAAATAAGATATATCTAGCAAAAAATTTTCTTACTTATGGAGCTGGTTTTAAAAAAGCGATAGAGTTAACTGCTCCTTATATTAGCGATAAAAATAATATAGAGGCAAGATATATTTATGCAGTTTCATTAGCACGTTATGATCTAAAAACATCTTTAGAGATGTTAAAAGCCTTAACTGATGAAGGATATCCTTATGCCATGGATACCTATGGAGAGAAGAGAACCTGTCAACTTAATAGATACAAAAAATTGTGTGATAATTCAGGATATAAAAAATTATTAAGAACAATGTATTATAAATGGAGAAAAGGAAATTCATCTGAATTATTCAATGAAGATTATGAGCAGTATCGTTATATGTCATTTGAAGAGAGAGTAAATAAAGAGAGGACATGGTTCACACCAAAAGCAGAGAAACTTCTTAAGCAATGTGCAGAAGAGCGTTTTTTTTATTGTGCTGATGAACTTCAAAAAGGTTTGTTTTCTGTTGAAAATAAAACTGATAAACAGAGAAAAGAATACGAGTATTATAAAAAATTAGCTAAAGATATTTTAATTAATGCAGAAAATAAATATTTAAGAATTGACTATCTTGGATATTGTAATGAACCAGAATCAGAATCTAATATTTGTCCATCTAAAAAAGAATTAGGATTAATGTTAACTAATTTAGCTAAAGAAGGTGATTTAAAAGGGTATCAAGTTCTTGCTTATGAATTATTTCATAATGACAATACAAATAATTATATTCGATTTTCTAGATATCTAAAATATCCAGATTCAAAGTTAGACCCTAAATTAAAAAAAGAATACGATAAGGCGATAAAATTAAACAATAATCAAGGATGGGATATGGAAATGCGAAGTTATAGCATTGAACCATACGAAAAGTTGTATAACGACGAAAGCCTAAGCGGATTTTTTAACAAAGTAAATAAAATGATTTCCGATTAATACCCTATTCCCCCCTTTATTATGAGGGGGGATTTTTAACTATTGAAAATCAAATTCTTGGTAGGTTTTCTTAATTTAACCTACTCTACATTTCCTTTCACTATCTACACCTCGCGCAAATTATTGCCTAGTAATTTTTAGGTGTACTATTGTGCATTAAAATCAATCAGCTTCTCAGTCCGCTAAGTTAAGGTCTAAATGCATGAAAGTAACTATTACTACCCTACTATTAGTTTTCTCTTTTTTAGCCTTAACCGGTTGCTCAAAAGCAACAGAGCCACAACAGGCCGATATTGCTGTGTTTGAACAATTTTTATCAGAAAATCCTATATCGTCAGTAAGTCCAACCGTTGATATCGCAAGTATATACCAACAAGGGGATCCACTTTTTGAAAGTGTTTTATACATCCAACGTAATCTTTGGGCTGAGGCAAAGACACAACTTGAACCGATGGTAAAAAACCAAAATCCTGACGCAAAATTTTGGTTAGCATCAATTACATGGGGAACGGGTATTAAAAACAACCCTATGGCTAAAAAGCTATATATGGAATCAGCTGAACAAGGCAACCCTTATGCAGCATTGTTTTTTTCGCCTAAAAACGATATTTGTCAAATGTACTATTCCAGTGAATGCAGTGAGGAATGGGTAGATAAAGCACAAAAACTTTTTGTAGAAAAAGCAAAAACAGGCGATGTTCGTGCCGTATATTACAGTACAGTATTGAAACCAGATTTAACCCACGAGCAATATATTAGTGCCATTATCAACGCAGCGAAAAGTCACTACTACTACCCGCTTGTTGAATACTCTAATAATTTAAGAAAAGCAGAAGATTCCAATCAAGA
>NZ_PYNU01000038.1:0-8889 GCF_003026075.1 Photobacterium sp. GB-210
CACGAGGTCAGTATGGCAACAAAAACGGGTTTGCAATTTACATTTGAAGTCGATGGGCTAGATGCTGATGCCTTTGCCGTCACGCAATTTTCAGGCACTGATAGCCTGTCTTTGCCTTTCGCCTTTACCATCGACTTAGCCAGTCGTCACCCTGCCTATACGCCGCAAGAGACCGTCGATAACACCGCCACGCTCACGGTCTGGCGAGACGGTGAGCAGCAACAGCAATGGCATGGCATTATTCGACGTTTTACCCAAGGTGACACAGGCCATCACCACACCTTGTATCAGGTAGAGTTTGTACCGCCAGCAGCCCGCCTCGCGTTGCGCCATAATAGCCGTATCTTTCAAACACAAACGGTGCCTGAAATTATCTCGGTGATATTACAAGAATTAGGGATTACTGATGTTGATTTCGTTTTAACGCGAGATTACGTGCCGCGTGAATATTGCGTCCAGTACCGTGAAACAGATTTGGCCTTTATCGACCGCATTGCCGCAGAAGAAGGCCTGTTTTACAGCTTTGTCCATGAGAATAAAAAGAATACCCTGCGCTTTTCTGATGACACTCAAAGTGTCGCTCGACTGACGGAACCACTGCCCTATAACAGCCGCAGTGGTGGGCAAAGTGGCGTGCCTTTTGTGCGCACCTTTGCTCGTCATACGCAAATGCGCCCATCATCTGCGCAACTCAAAGATTACAGTTTTAAAAAGCCGGCTTATAGCTTCTTACAAACGGCCAATGCGAAAGAAGCCGATTACCAGCAAGCCAATTACGAACATTACGATTACCCAGGGCGTTACAAAGATGATGCCACTGGTAAGCCGTTTACTTCTTTTCGACTCGAATCATTACGTCGTGATGCCAATACGGCCTACGGTGAAAGTAACACCCACGGTTTAATTGCTGGGGTGAACTTTGCCTTGCAAGAACACGATGATGAGCAATGTAATGCCGAATGGATCGTGGTGGCGGTTAACCATAAGGGGACTCAACCACAAGCATTAGAAGAAGCAGGCGGGCACGGCGCCACGACCTACAATAACGATTTTATGGTGATTCCCGGTCATCGTCCATGGCGAGCACCCTACACCGCTAAACCTCGTGTAGACGGCCCACAAATTGCGATGGTTGTAGGCCCTGAAGGCGAAGAGATTTACTGTGATGAATACGGCCGCGTGAAAGTCCAGTTCCCATGGGACCGATACAGTAACAGTGATGATAATGCGAGTTGCTGGATACGTGTTTCCCAAGGTTGGGCGGGGAGCCAATATGGCATGCTCGCACTACCCCGTATTGGTCACGAGGTCATTGTTAGTTTTTTAGAAGGTGACCCAGACCAACCGATTATCACAGGCCGCACTTACCATGCGACCAACAAGCCTCCTTACCCGTTACCGGCGAATAAAACCCGCACGGTATTACGTACGGAAACGCACCAAGGGGATGGCTATAACGAGCTGCGCTTTGAAGACCAAGCAGGCAAAGAAGAAATCTATGTTCACGCGCAAAAAGACGTGAACATGTTGGTGGAAAACGATCGCAGAGACGACATCAAACACAATTTACACCTGAATGTAGAAAATGAACGTTTTAGTCATATTAAAACTAATGACCATTTAACTGTTGAGGGTGAAAGTCGCCAACACACCAAAGGCAACTATACGCTTGCGGTTGATGGCAGCTTACACATGAAACAAGGTAAAGCCTTACTGCTCGATGCGGGTAACGAAGTGCATCTCAAAGCAGGCAGCAAAATTGTCATTGAAGCTGGCGCTGAATTAACCCTTAAAGCAGGCGGTAGCTTTGTCAAAATAGATGCTTCAGGTGTATCGATATCAGGTGCTGCAATTAATCTCAATTCAGGCGGCAGTGCGGGCAGTGGTACGGGGTATGGCGGTATTGCTCCGTTACTTCCGGGAGAAGTTGAACTTGCAACAACATTAGCACCGACAGTAACAGTCCCCATTGCCGCATTTATGAAAGCAGAAAAAGCCAATGTACCATTGGTAAAAGCCTGCCCTCTGGCGGAGAAAAGCGAATGTTGAGCAAAATAGAAAATATTCACCCGTTATATTGGGTTGTTAATCATGAATCATATAAAGAAGTCTTAAACTCTAATGCCAGCTATTTGGAAAGTGCAGAGCCTTTATTTACGACTGACCATTTTCATAATCTGGTCGATGTGTCTCCATGGGTCATTAAAACCACGAACAACCATAAGAGCTTAAATGAAGCGTTATTGACTAAAGGTATCATGTTTGAAGCCCCCTCGTATGAAATGTTGATTGCCCATTTACGCTCACTGTTAATGGCTGGCTATCAAGGTGAAAGTGTCATGTTTCGCTTTTATGACCCAGACATATTTAATGCGGTATATCAAAAAAGTACCTTAGAGCGTCGTGTACTTTTTCTGGGGGCTGCACATCGTGTTTATATGACAATCAATGGCGAACAAACCTGTTTGGAAAATCCTTATCCAGATCAATTTTCTCTTCAACAAGCACCATGGTGGGTACTCAACGATGAAGACTTTTCTGAACTTTATAACATTAATAACCACGCTTATTGTGTCTCAAGGAGACTTTGGCAAAACGTACCTGAATTAATGGAAAAGTTGAGTAAGAAAGAGTCGGATTTAACGGCTTTATTTCATCAAGGTAGCCTATCGATAGAAAGAGAGTCATTAGAGTTTTGGACCATCGCTCAATTGATAGTTACAACCCACACACCCTCATCTTTGGTCATAGAACAATTACGTTTAGACAGGGATGAGCAAAAAGAGCTGCAATATTGGTTAGGGAAAATCTCATGAGTAGTCCTACAGGCGCAAGTCCATTTTGTATCCCATGTGAACGTTCAGAGAATTGGATTGAATTTCTATTCGTCGATGAACACAACGTGCCTTTTAAAAATATCCATGGTCAATTGACTGATGCTTCCGGTGCCACCATTAAGATACAGCTCAAAGATCAGCCGACTCTAGTGAAAACACTGGCCCCAGGCCCAGTCACGTTAATGTTTGATAATGTTGCATGGTTAAATGAATCACAACAACGAACATCACTTGAAGAGGCGGAAGAGGAAACGGTCAGTAAACGCCTTGAATATGTAGGCTATGACCGCTGTGCCAAAAAGCTCATTACAGCCACAGCTGGAGACTTTGTTGAACTTCAATCCGGACAAATGCTTCCACCTAAACACGTCGCTGAAGCTGAAGGTGAGATAACATTAATTACGAATAATAGTTATGTTATCAAAATCAAGGGGTTTAATTATATAACCCTTCGGGTCGGCATGTTTTTCGATGGTACAGCCAATAACACATACAGCTCTGATTGGGGGCTCGAGCAAATTAAGCGTTATAACCCATTGTGGCAATCGCGTTTTGAAACTGCTAGCCATAATGGTTCAGTTCCGATAAAAGATTTAGATGACCGATGCTTTCAATTTCCTCAAAATGAAAAATTTTGCATCCCTGTTGAAAATAAACCTGATGAAAACCAGTGTGTCGAGGTTTATGACGTTACCAGTAGCGCTGCTAATGAACATACAAATATTCAGAAATTATTTGAACGTTATCCGACAATATTAACCTCAAATATAAAAGAGCGAATTGCCTATCATAGTGAATATGTAACGGGAATTGGCACTGGTAACAGCACTGATATTGCTCCTGCTGATGAATCTTTAGTTGGTCAAGGACTCGGCATTGGCGATTATGGTGTCACTCAAAAAGCAGAAACTGGGATTAAGCAATTAAGTGATAGCATTACTTTAATAAGTGAATATATTAATCAAATTGATGGTATTAAAAAGATTGAATTAGATGTGTGGGGATTTAGTCGAGGCGCAGCGGCGGCACGACATTTCATCAACCTTGTGTTAGAAGGCGTTGAAGGTATTTTTGCGTCTCAAATAACACAAGCTTGTCAAGATAATAACATCAACTTTGCTGTTAACTTTGACTGGCAAGACAATCGCTATTGTGAAATCACCTTCGCGGGCATTTTTGATACTGTCGCAGCAATCACAAACTTCATGACAGGTGATTTCTCACCACATAATGACAAAACGGGAAACGTGAAATTATGGTTAGACCCCGCTCGTGTTAAACATGCCGTTCACTTAACGGCCCATCGAAAAGCGGAATACCGTTACAATTTCTGTCTCAATAAATTTAACTCGGCGTCTAATTTTATTGAACTTGAAGTCCCGGGGTGTCACTCAGACATCGGCGGAGGTTATTATGCATCTGCGACATTCGATAAAGGTTACCTATTACCGCTCCTGGAAAATAAGTGTGTGAAAACGCTGACTCAAAGAGGTCGTTTCGATAATAGTGAATTGCGCAAAATCCAGACACGTTTTGAAGATTATCTTCAACAACACAAAGAAAAAGAAATCGCAATGGGCTGGAAAGAGAGTCATTTTATGACGCGCACCTATGTAACAAACTGGGGCAAAAATCAGAAGCAGATATCAACCAAATTATATTACCGCCGCGTTGTACAGGGCGACCTTTCTCGATTGTATTTACGCCTTATGTACGGCCTAGCCTGCCATTATGGGGTGCCATTGGATGATAAGGTCGAGGATAAGACTATATGGAACAACAAAGATTTTCCTACCTATATCGTTCCTCAAACAGTAGGCTCTATCCCTTTTGGTCGAGATTGCGAAACAATCTTACAAGACGCTAAAAATGGGGAAATAGATAAAATTATTAAATCATTGTGTAACGATGAACGTTTACACGATTTTATGCAAAACGAGCTGATTCACCATTCTGCTGATGGGGGGATAGCTAATCATCCATTTTATAATAACGATGGCAGTATTGCCTGTCGTCAAATATTCGAATGTAAACAAGGACAGTAAATGAAAAATATTATATCAACAGGGGTGCTCTGCCTATTACTGGCTGGTTGTAGCATGATAAATAGAGAACGCGTACCTGATGAAGTTCCAAATTGGAGAGTTGGTTATACAATGCCATCACTTTACCCTGTCAGAGTCACTAAAGCATATGGTATAAACACGCAAGAAGATTGGACTTCTATATTGCATACTCATAGTCAATTTATGACTGTAAGTGCATTAAAGCGTGTGAAAGAGTATTTACCCAACTATGATGGTTATGGATTACCACTTCATCTTTTTACAACAGCTAGTTACTCTCAAGTACAATATACAAATCATCTACCCGATAAAGTCGTGCTCTATTGGACATCCCTTTTTGATGCGAAGTTCTATATTACTGAATTAGATGTCACCCCAAAAATGAAAGCGCTGGCCTATAAAAAGCAAAGTTACATTCGACCAGATGGAATAAAACGAGCTTGCTACCAAACGACATTTGATTTTGGTTTCCTGCCAAATGGGCAAGTGAAAGTATGGCTTAAGGGTTGTGGCAAATATACGTACGTTACTGAACTGTCGCCAACGAGCACACCCGAAACGGACTATAACGGAAGTACTTACTCTGATCATAACCAGACAAGAAACTCTGTACTTAAAAGAGCTAAAAAGGCTAACGCAACCTTAACGCCTATCCCTTGGGATAAGGTAAATAAGATATATACATCAAAGAATTATATTGTAGATCAGCTTCATTAATATTGGTTTACCGCCTCACAAAAACCTGTGAGGCGCTCAATGAAAGAGCTAGATTCAGCATTCATTACACAAGGACAGTAAATGAAAAAGATTATATCAACAGGGATGCTCTGCCTATTACTGGCTGGTTGTAGCATGGTGAATAGAGAACGCGTACCTGATGAAGTTCCAAATTGGAGAGTTGGTTATACAATGCCATCACTTTACCCTGTCAGAGTCACTAAAGCATATGGTATAAACACGCAAGAAGATTGGACTTCTATATTGCATACTCATAGTCAATTTATGACTGTAAGTGCATTAAAGCGTGTGAAAGAGTATTTACCCAACTATGATGGTTATGGATTACCACTTCATCTTTTTACAACAGCTAGTTACTCTCAAGTACAATATACAAATCATCTACCCGATAAAGTCGTGCTTTACTGGACATCCCTTTTTGACGCGAAGTTCTATATTACTGAATTAGATGTCACCCCAAAAATGAAAGCGCTGGCCTATAAAAAGCAAAGTTACATTCGACCAGATGGAATAAAACGTACTTGCTATCAAAGTCAATTTGATTTTGGTTTCCTACCAAATGGACAAGTGAAAGTGTGGCTAGAAGGGTGTGGCAAGTATACGTACGTTACTGAGCTGTCACCAACGAGCACACCCGAAACGGACTATAACGGAAATTCATCAACTGCCTACAAGCATGATTATGAAGACGAGTTAAATATTAGAGCTAAAAATGCTAACGCAACCTTAACCCCTATCCCTTGGGACAAGGTAAATAAGGTTTATACATCTAAACATTTTACTGTTGACCAGCTTCATTAATATTGGCCTATCGCCTCACAGAAATCTGTGAGGCGCTCAATGAAAGAGCTAGATTCAGCATTCATTACACAAGGACAGTAAATGAAAAAGATCATATCAACAGGAGTATTCTGCCTATTACTGGCTGGTTGTAGCATGATAAATAGAGAACGCGTACCTGATGAAGTTCCAAATTGGAGAGTTGGTTATACAATGCCATCACTTTACCCTGTCAGAGTCACTAAAGCATATGGTATAAACACGCAAGAAGATTGGACTTCTATATTGCATACTCATAGTCAATTTATGACTGTAAGTGCATTAAAGCGTGTGAAAGAGTATTTACCCAACTATGATGGTTATGGATTACCACTTCATCTTTTTACAACAGCTAGTTACTCTCAAGTACAATATACAAATCATCTACCCGATAAAGTCGTGCTTTACTGGACATCCCTTTTTGATGCGAAGTTCTATATTACTGAATTAGATGTCACCCCAAAAATGAAAGCGCTGGCCTATAAAAAGCAAAGTTACATTCGACCAGATGGAATAAAACGAGCTTGCTATCAAAGTCAATTTGATTTTGGTTTTCTACCAAATGGACAAGTGAAAGTGTGGCTAGAGGGATGTGGCAAATATACGTACGTTACTGAACTATCGCCAACTAGCATGCCTGATACTGACTATAATTCAATCACATCGAAACAATATTTCCAAGCAACAGAATATGTAAAAAAAAGAGCTAAAAAGGCTAACGCAACCTTAACCCCTATCCCTTGGGACAAGGTAAATAAGGTTTATACATCTAAGCATTTTACTGTTGACCAGCTTCATTAATATTGGCCTATCGCCTCACAGAAATCTGTGAGGCGTTTTAGTTTTATATGATTCGTCAAACCATTACATTAAAACATTATAAAAACTAATCCAAAATCACGTTAACACGATATGAATGAGTAAACGATCTAACGCATAATAATCTGCGTGCTTTTTTATGGAGGTCATATCTCATAATCAGGCCAATTATTGCCCAGTCTATTTAACGTGTATTCTCACTCTGAGAATCGTTAACGCCGAAGAAAGATAGAAAATAACCATGAAGCATAACCCTTATAACTCTCAGCACATTCCGCCGCAAGCGCCGGGGAATCAGCAAGGCTTTTGGTCTCAAATGGCCAGAAAAGGTGTACACTTCCCATTTACTCGTAACAATCATCATGTGCCAGAAAAAGAGCTGCGGTCCCGTACCCCCTCTGAACTGAAAAAGCTTAAGACATTTGAGAGTGATATATACAGTGAGCGTGAAATTCACGACATCACTTTCCCATGGTGGGGCTTGGTCTATTTTTACGCAGTGACTTTTGCGAAAGGTACCGCAATAATTATGATGCCGTTAGCTTTTTTGGTTTTTGGTATGGTGAATATTTTTACTAAAGCCCCACAAAGTGACGTTAATACAGCTTATCTTGGGTTAATCTGTATATCTGTGGTGTGTCTACTCATTTGGTGGTCTTTCTCTTTTTTTAATGGAAAATTACCCATTAAAACCTTATTTTCATTAAGCCGAGAAACGGGCATGGTCACATTGCATGGCTTCGGTAATAAGGTGCGATTTAGTCACCCTTTTGTTGAGTTTGATTGCTACCTGACAACATCGCCAACCCCACAAGGTTTTATTAATTATCAACTGTTTCTTGTTCATCGTTATAATGGTTACAAACATGGAGTTCCCATTGGTCGTTTTATTAATGGTTCAAGAGATCTTGATGAATACCAACGCTTATGGAACATGATCCAAGCGTATATGGATGTAAGCCAGCCTTTACCCGACATTCCAATGAATGAGCCTTTTCGCCATAAAGACAGTGCAACCGTTGCTTATGATAAGGCGCATCATCGAAAGCCAGATTTTTGGTTCAGTATGGATGATGAAGCGTTTGAACAAGCAGTGACGAAAATTGTTGAGAAGCAAAATTCAGAGCCACCATTGGGTGAAGTTATACCGATCCCTACCACTGATTCTATAGCAACCACACCAAACACGGCTTCTGCCTAACGCATAATAAGCACGCCCATCTCGGCGTGCTTTTTTATGGAGGTAATATCTCATAATCAGGCCAATTATTGCCCAGTCTATTTAGCGTGTATTCTCACTCTGGGAATCGTTAACGCCGAAGATAGATTGAAAATAACCATGAAAAATACCCCGTATAACTCTCAGCACATCCGGCCGCAAGCGCTGGGGAATCAGCAAGGCTTTTGGTCTCAAATGGCTAGAAAAGGTGTGCACTTCCCATTTACTTGCAATAATCATCATGTGTCCAGTAAAGTGTTGCGGTCCCGTAAACCCTCTGAGCTTAGAACGTTAGACCCATCTGAAGGCGGCTACAACGAACGTCAAATTAGAGACATCACATTGCCATGGTGGGGCTTGGTCTATTTTTATGCCGTGACATTCGGAAAAT
>NZ_PYNU01000039.1:0-8186 GCF_003026075.1 Photobacterium sp. GB-210
AATACATCGCTTCTGGATTTTTTTTATCAGCTAAAGGTTGAAGTGTTTTTTCAGCTTTTCCCCATAACTTACGCTGAATATTCAAAATCCCCTCAAAAAGTGGATCACCAGGCTGATAGATACTCGCAATATCAATAGAAGGGTTGATACTTGATATCGGGTTTTCTGATAAAAATTGTTCAAACACAGCAATATCGGCTTGTTGAGGTGTTGTTGCTTTTGAGCAACCGGTTAAGGCTATCGAAGAGAGAGTTAAAAGTAGAGTAGTAATTATTACTTTCATGCATTTAAGGCCTTAATTTAGCTGACTAAGAAGCTAATTGATTTTAATGCTGAATAGTACACCTAAAAAGAATTGGGCAATAATTTGCTTTAATATTGATTAAAAAAGCGCTTCCTTTTCATTTAGGAAGCGCTCAAAAATTGCTAAAAAATAATTAACCTTCAGGGACGTGAGCACCATCGATATAAATCACTTTTTTTACCGAGTCAGCTTTTTCTTGAGCCTTTTTATTCGCAGCAATTAAGGCGTCTTTTTCTTTAGGTGGGTGGGTAAAACTTATTCCAAAATCATCGCCATTAAATAACTCTGTCGCTTTAGCTGCAATGTACTTTTGTGTTTCTGTTAATGAATCATCATGAAGGCTTTCAATTCTATAACCTCTCCATGATATGTTCGAACCAAGTTTTAACCCTTGTTCGTCTAAACGTTTCATCTCCTCACTATGGAGGCGATTATGCTTGGCTTCATAATCTCCTAAAGCATCAATAGCCGGTACAAAGTTATTAAACCGCGCATAATTAAGAAGATCCACAGCCATAGCTTCCATGTTTTTATTTGGCTTATCTTCATTGATAATTGTATTCGCATACTCTACGAGCGGGTAGTAATAATGCTTTTCAGCAGATTGAATAACCGCATCAATATACTCCTTGTGGGTTAGGTCAGGTTTCAATGTAGTGCTGTAATATACGGCACGAACGTCGCCTGTTTTGGCTTTTTCAGCAAAGAGTTTTTGTGCTTTTTTTGTCCATTTATCGCTGCATTCATTGGGAAAGTACATTCGACAAATATCGTTTTTTGGAGAAAAAAACAAAGCTGCGTATGGATTACCTTGTTCAGCTGATTCCATATATAGCTTTTTAGCTATAGGGTTGTTTTTAATACCCGTTCCCCATGTAATTGATGCTAACCAAAATTTTGCGTCAGGATTTTGGTTCTTTGCCATAGGTTCAAGTTGTTTCTTTGCCTCAGCCCAAAGGTTACGTTGGATATACAAAACACTTTCAAAAAGCGGATCACCAGGCTGATAGATACTCGCAATATCAATAGAAGGGTTGATACTTGATATCGGGTTTTCTGATAAAAATTGATCAAACACAGCAATATCGGCTTGTTGAGGTGTTGTTGCTTTTGAGCAACCGGTTAAGGCTAAAAAAGAGAAAACTAATAATAGTGTACTAATAGTTACTTTCATGCATTTAGACCTTAACTTAGCGGACTGAGAAGCTGATTGATTTTAATGCACAATAGTACACCTAACAATTACTGGGCAATAATTTGCTTTAATATTGATTTAAGAAGCGCTTCTTAAATATCTAGAAGCGCCCTAAGATCATTTAAATTGATGAGTTTGTATTATTGTATATCTGAACGTGAGTAGAACATTGTTGCGTGAGCACCATCAATATAAATAACTTTTTTAACAGCATCTGCTTTCGCTTGAGCTTCTTTATTAGCAGCGATTAAGGCTTCTTTTTCTTTTGGGGGGTGAGTGAAGCTTAGTCCAAAGTCATCGCCATTAAATAAATCAGTTGCTTTGGCTGCAATATACTTTTGTGTTTCTGTTAATGATTTATCCTCAAGAGCATTATTTCTGTAACTTCTCCATGATATTTTCGACCCAAGTTTTAACCCTTGTTCGTTTAAACGTTTCATCTCATCACTATGAAGGCGATTATTTTTGGCTTCATAATCTCCTAAAGCGTCAATAGCAGGAACAAAATTATTAAATCTAGCATAATTAAGCAGTTTAACTCCCAAAGTTTCTAAATCTTTATCGGGATTGCTTAATTTTACAATGTTGTTGGAATATTCAACCAGTGGGTAGTAGTAATAATTTTCAGCAGCTTGAACAATCGCATCAATATACTCCTCGTGGGTTAGCTCCGGTTTCAGTGTTACACTGTAATACACGGCACGTACATCACCTGTTTTTGCTTGCTCAGCAAAGAGTTTTTGTGCTTTTTCTACCCATTGCTCACTGCATTCATTCGGAAAATACATTTGGCATTGATGATTGTCAGGTGCAAAAAATAATGCCGCATATGGGTTACCTAACTTAGCTGATTGTAAAAGCATCTTACGAGCAATAGGGGTACTTTTAATGCTTCCTGAGTATGAGATTAAAGCAGACCAATAAAGTGCATTTGGGTCATTTTTATCAACAAGCGGTTTCAGTGCTTTTTCTGCTTTTCCCCAGAGATTACGCTGAATATTAAGTACCCCTTCAAAAAGTGGATCACCAGGCATATAGATACTTGCTACATCAATAGATGGACTGATGCTTGAGATCGGATTTTCTGATAAGAATTGCTCAAACACAGCAATATCAGCTTGTTGCGGCTTGGTTGCTTTGGTGCAACCCATTAACACTATCGATATAAGTGCGATAATGAAAGTCGTAAATTTAAATTGCATCTGTCTTCCATTCTATTGATGTGTATTGTTGAGTTCGTAGTTTATCTTTAAGCTGATCGCGAATTTCTTTGGTATGAGCATCAAGATCATCGCCATTATAAAAGCATATATAATCGGTCATTGTGAAAGCAGGGTTAGAAGTGATTACTTTATACAATGTCATGTTTTTACAAAGCTCAGCGCAGTTTTTATTAAATTCATATTCATCTTCTTTTTTGTTATCACCATACTTTTTAATAAATAAAGCCAATTTTCTCCAACTCACTTTAAAGCTTTCCCATTGGGTTGATGGGGCCTGCTGTGTTTCTATATCACCATTCATGAGCACGAGTGCTCGCTCAAATTGGTTTTGATTGACACCACTAGTGTTATTAGTTAACCATTGTAAAATTTGTAAGATAGCATTAATTTGGATAGTGTTTTCAGCAATTTTATACTGAACGGATATCAAACAGTTAAGTAGGGAAGATAGTGTTTCTGGTGGGATACTAGTTATCCATGTTTGCATATTAACTTTGTTTTCTTCTTCAGTAATACGCTGAGCAAGAAACGGCGCATACTCTCCTTTTAGCGTTTCTTGTTTATAGTAGCGTACTGCTTTATCGGGCAGTAACATCGCCTCGGCAAAAGTTAAACCCAATGTGATGGCAACAGTCAGCACGTTGTTAAAGGCAACAAAATCTTCATTTACACCGTTACTGTCAGATTCACCAAACAATGCAATGCGTCTAAATCCACTTTCCTTAAGCACCGCTAAGCAGCAGTTAATAAAACGGTCAGCATTTTCAGGGTTTAGCTCAATAGCAACTTTACCCGAGCAACCTGGACCTGCCACGAATTGAGCGGCAGCGATTATGATAAACTCCCCATGTTGATAGGTGAGTCTTAACTCCGCACTGGCTCCTAGTCCATAGCTCACAGAGGCTTTAGCACTGATTTTACCTAAGGTGAGATACGAGTTGGGATTATTCGGTTTACTTGAGGCGCCTATTGCACTACTTACCAGTGGCGGTTGCCAATAGAATTCAGCAGATACAGCGCCACCTGCTTCAACACCAACAAACATATCAACTTTAGATTTAGCCTCTGCGGCAACCGCACTTAATGCTCTTTGTCCGCCGATGACTTTAGATGTTGCACTTTGACCATCCACAAGATTGTAGCTCGGCACATTGACTGATGAGCCTCTAATGCCAATGCCCCCATTATCTTCGCTTGGTCCAAATGTTATTCCCGTTCCTAGTTGGCACGTTGCAGCAGCAAGACCATAAACTTGCGCACTTAAATTGATAGCGATTAAACCAACATGATAAGACTGAACCTCTGTGCTGCCTGTTTTCATGTAAGGGATTTTGATGTCGTAGCCACGAATTTTGTTTTGTTGGCTAGGCTTATTACTTTTAACCTTGGCGTTTTCATCATTTAATGGTAACCACGTTGAAAAGTTTAATTGAGTATTAAAAAACTGTAGTTCCCCTTTGATTTCGATTTCACTGCCAAAGGTGTTTGAAAATTCAAACCCTGTTAATTTATCATCAAATGTATGGAATTTGGTGGCTGCGTCAGAGGTAAAGCGCATAAATTGTGCCTGCGCGTCAGCATTGTACGCACACTGTGCACCATCTGGCGCTAAACCCTCCTTATAGTGATATCCATCAGACCAAAACTCAGATGTCGAAGTGAATTTAGCTATTTTTGCAGATAGCGTTAAATCAATCTCTCCTCCTTTCTTCATTTCATCTAAAGCTGTTGTTAAGTCTGTACCTGTCTCTTCTACGTGATTATTCGCGGACGGAGCTTCAATTTCTACATTGAGTTCTTGGATGTGACCTGCACAGGTTTTATCGTCTTTATTTGAGGGTAAATACCAGTGAGGGCCTCGGATCCAGAAAAGATTGCCGTCTGACATTAGGCAACATTCAACGATTTGAATATCGTTAGTGCCTGCTTTATTTATAAACCGCCCTAGCTTCTTTTCTTTTACTTTATGTTCCTTTTCATCATCTATTAGAGTGAAAGTCACACCTGTAATATTGTCACTTAAAAAATGTAAGGATGTTTTACTCTGTGCATTTTTATTGGCAATCGATAAGAGCAGTTCCTTGCGGGCAATAGCCACTTGCTTTATCCAAAGCAGTTGTTTTATCACTTCATTGACAGGAGCGGTGTTCCCCGCACCTAAAAGCGCGTTTAAATCATCTTTAAGACTTTTTAAGCTGACATCAATCAGGTTAATCAGCCCTAAAGTGGGATAATACGCCCAATCACAAACATTCGCTTCATTGACAATGTCTTTCGCTGCTGCTTTTCCAGGACACAGTTCATTGTAGAGTCGTTGTATAGTTTGTTCTTGTTTAACATTGAGTGGGGTAGGCTCACTCGACCACGACCAGAAAGATATTTCTCGCCAAGATGTATCTCCTTTTTTACCGACAAGTGCTTTAGGGCCAAAGTGTGACACATCCGTACCAATGAGGTGCGACTGACTTAAACACTGCTCAATAACAACGAAACCGAGTGAGTTGAGTTTTTCTAAATGACGAGCGAAAGCAGTAGGTATTGTAGCAGTAGAATCTGGCAATTTTCGAGGCGTAAGTGCATTACGGATCCCATTGCTATAATATTCATTTAGTTTATCTTGAGAAAAAGAGATGAGATCGTTCTCATCACATGGTCGATTCTGGTTAAATGCCTTAATGGTATTAGCAATATCGATCTGTTTTTGACTCGTGAAAAAATGACTGTTTTTATCAAAAACAAAAGAAGTGCCATCATCAGATAGGATATGTTGAGCATTGCTTTCTGCTTTTCCTTTAAGGACGTTAATTTTCTTTTCTATTGACTTAAGTAGGTTTGATCTTAAATTACTCAGTGCTTTTTTTCTTCGCTCTGATTGTTGCGCTAGACTTTGGTATTCATCATATAAGCTATCTGCCTTTTCTAGACCATAATTATTGGAATTGGCAAGTTCTATTCCTATATTAGCTTTATCATGTATATTTACATGTTTTAGTTCATCATCAAAAGAAAGATTATATGTTGATGCTAAGCTTTTAATAAATGCCTCTCTTCCCCCATCGTAATAATCATCTGCACCCGTTTCTAATACCATTTTATCTATAATTAGCTGATGATACTTTTCTTTATCTTCATCGTTATCTAGAAACTGCTCATGAGGCTTAGTATTAAAATTTGACAATACCCCTAACTTATCTAACGCGCTGAATTTATCTTTTTTTGAATCAACCCCCACAACATTTTCAATCAGGGTTTCTTTTTCTTTTAAAATGGCTTTTCGGGCCGTTTCTGTGATGGCATACCACGTTTTTTTACCGGAAATAAGGTGGCTTGGTACATACAAAACATCGACAAATTTTGGCTGAACCGCAGAACAAGTCGTGTTCCCCGTCGCTGTGCTGGTTGGTTTTTCTGGTAAGGGGATCCTTTCACCCGATGATGTATTATCAGGAATATTTAATGTATTTCCCTCAAGAATGTAGTCAATATCTTGAATTTGATCACTGTTGAGTTCTTGTAGCTTTTCTACAGTTGTATTGTATTTTAGGGCAATTAAGCTAAGGCACTCATCTTTTGTTATTTTATGCGTATTCATTGTCAACCCCATTGTTTAAAGCATGCCGAAACCAGAGCGTAATGATCGGTTGGTAAATATTGGAAATGAATATTTTCTTGTTGAATCGATTTAATATGTTGCTCTTCGTCTGTCCAATATAGGGCTTTCGCTGGACCAAGTAATGTCGCTAAGTCTTGAGGCGAAACCTTACATTGCTCACTTTCAATTTGTTCCCACATAACATTGGTGTAATACCGAAATAACATTTTTTTACCGTCCACTTGAATAATCAGCAATTTCTGAAGGTGGTTAAGTAATGTGTTTGTTTCAACTGATGCGTCAACGGCAAACATGACTGAACTTGAATCGAAGTAGGGCATTACTTTCCATTTATCTAACGCTGACTTGTCTTGCCCTAAGTTCACCAGTAACGGACTTTGATCTATCAAATATTCAAAATCACACCCTTTAAAAAGAGCGATGTTTTGTTCAATTGAAAAAGCGTTATTTACTATTAAAAATGCATCGGGGATACGAACTGTATCAACGAGTAACCAATAATTCACAGACATTATGCATCTCCTCGACATGGGCAGTCATCGAGAGGGCAGCTACCATCTGTTTGTTTTTGGCAAAGCTTTGCAAGAGGAACATTGGCAATTGCCAATGTTTCCATGGTTGCAGGGGAGAGTTGAAGGGGTAAAGGATTTAATGCCACAGCCGCTTCTACTGCACCCGGCAGTAATGGAGATTGTCCAGCAAAGCCAGAGCCACTGCCCGCACTGCCACCTGCATTGATGTTGACCGCTGCCCCCGAAATTGAAACGCCAGATGCATCTATTTTGATAAAGCTGTCGCCAGCCTTCAGCGTGATTTCAGCCCCCGCTTCAATCACGGCTTTTGAGCCTGCTTTAAGGTGTACTTCATTACCCGCATCCACCAGTAAGGCTTGGCCTTGTTTCATGTGTAAGTTGCCATCAACAACAAGTGTTTGATCGGCTTTCACATGCGTACGGCTTTCACCGTCGACGGTTAGGTGATCGTGGGTTTTAATGTGGGTGAAGCGTTCATTGTCTACATCAAGGTGTAAATCGTGTTTGATGTCGTCTTTGCGGTCATTTTCCACCAACATGTTCACGTCTTTTTGTGCGTGAACGTAGATTTCTTCTTTGCCCGCTTGGTCTTCAAAGCGCAGCTCGTTATAGCCATCCCCTTGGTGTGTTTCCGTGCGCAATACCGTGCGGGTTTTATTCGCCGGTAACGGGTAAGGGAGCTTGTTGGTCGCATGGTAAGTGCGGCCAGTGATAATCGGTTGGTCTGGGTCACCTTCTAAGAAACTAACAATGACCTCGTGACCAATACGCGGCAGTGCAACCATGCCATATTGGCTCCCCGCCCAACCTTGGGAGACTCGTATCCAGCAACTCGCATTATCATCACTGTTACTGTATCGGTCCCATGGGAACTGGACTTTCACGCGACCGTATTCATCACAGTAAATCTCTTCGCCTTCAGGGCCCACCACCATCGCAATTTGTGGGCCGTCTACACGAGGTTTAGCCGTGTAGGGGGCTCGCCATGGGCGATGACCGGGTATCACAATAAAATCATTGTTATAGGTTGTTACGCCTTGTCCGCCAGCTTCTTCTAATGCTTGCGGCTGCGTGCCCATATGGTTAACCGCCACCACGAGCCATTCGTCATTACATTGCTCATCATCGTGCTCTTGCAAGGCAAAGTTCACCCCAGCAATTAAACCGTGGGTGTTACTTTCACCATAGGCTGTATTGGCATCACGACGTAATGATTCGAGTCGAAAAGAAGTAAACGGCTTACCAGTGGCATCATCTTTGTAACGCCCTGGGTAATCGTAATGTTCGTAATTGGCTTGCTGGTAATCGGCTTCTTTCG
>NZ_PYNU01000004.1:0-244167 GCF_003026075.1 Photobacterium sp. GB-210
CATTAAAGTGGATGGTCTGAATATCATCAGAGCCGACATTTAACGGGATCTGACCCTGCATCACTTTATCAGCGTCGGTGGTTTCATTGATGATGATACCTTTATCGGTACCAAATTCAGGGTTCGCACCATCCTCGATAGTGATATCCACATTGGCAGGTTTGTCTAACCAATCACCATCGGTATCTTTAACTTGGACTGGAACATCAATAACAATTTTGTCATCAACGCTTTTAATTAAGCCATCGGTGCCATTGTCATTATGATCAAGTGGCTTAAATTGCGTAATAGACACGTTAATATCAACATCATGCCCATTTACCGCTTGAACAGCGCTCACAGTTACCGTTAATACCGTTTCACCACCCGCAGTACCTGTAATTAATCCCGTTTTAGCATCATAGCTAAAGTTAATTGCCGTACCATTTGCTGTTGTAAGTTCAGTAGTTAACTCATGGATCAACGCATTAACTTGTGTCTGGTCAACGGTCACTGTTGTCGGATCAAGACGATCAACCCCCGCAGCAATAGCTATGGTTGTATTACCACTTACTGGGTAACCTTGCTCATTACCTTCAGGTGTTAAATCACCTTCTGTAATAGTAATAGCTCCTTGCTCATTACCTGATGCATTGGCACCATCATGAATAGTAATCTCAATATTACCTGGCTTGCTTACGTCACCATCTCTATCTTCTGCCACAACAGATAAAGCAATGTTCTCATTATCAGCTGCAGTATCATCGACCTGATCGATAGGTTGTTTTTGCGTTACAACGTAATGACCATTGATATCAATAGTCACTTCCATTACCACTTGCGATGGATCACTCGCTAATACCACCGTCACCGTAGTGCCATCAGCACTCAGTGAATAAGTTGTAGCATGACCATTACTGGTTAAACCATTAAGGGAGTCTTGGTTCGCCTCAAACGTAACCTTAACGACCTGATCACTACCGCTATCAACAGCAATATTCCCCGTACCGGTTGCAATGCCATCCTTACCTTCATTTAAGGTCGCTTTGCTATCCACACCAAAAGCAGGGATTTCGCCATCGACAACGGTAATATCTACGGTTGCAGGATCTTTTAACCAATCACCATCGGTATCTTTCACCTGAATAGGTAAATCGATAACAACTTGATCATTATGGTTAGCGACTAGACCATCGATCTCATTACCATTGTGATCTAATGGTCCGTACTGAGTCATGGTAACTTTTACATCAACATCTTTACCATTCGCTGCTTGAAGGGCTGTCAATGTTACGCTAACAACAGTTGCACCATTTGCGCTTCCGGTTAATACGCCCGTTGCTACATCATAAGTAAATGTTAATGGCTTACCGTCAGAACTAAGCTCTGTTGTAAGCTCATTTTTTAAAGCCTCGAGTTGTTTCTCATCAATCGTAATCGAGCTTGGGTCTAATCGGTCAGCACCAGCGGTAATCGTTAAAGAAGTACTTGCTGAAACGGGATACCCGACTTCATTACCTTCTGGGGTTAAGTCCCCTTCTGTAATCGTAATACTTGCAGACTCACCGCCACCGGCAATTGCACCGTCTTCTACTTGAATATTTAGTTGGCCTTGTGCGGTATCGCCGTCTTTATCTGTTGCAGTGACGTTTAATTCTATTTTCGCAATATTAAGACTATCTTGGTCCAACTCGCCTTCTACAATAACTTTGTAGCTACCATCATTAGCGATAGTAACAGTCATTACAGGCTTGCCTTCAGCATCAACGACGTTAATGGTATTACCTGAAACAGAAAAAGTAACAGGTTTGCCATCACTCGTAATATTCGCTAAGCCTGGTTGTTCAGCATCAAAGTGAATGTGAGATATTTCGTCTGAGCCAATATTAAGGGGGATTTTCCCATCGACAACTTTACCTAGATCATCGGTCTCATTAATTGGATTTTCTGTTCCAAGATCAATACCAAAAACAGGATTATCACCATCATTGATCGTGATATCTACTTGCGCAGGTTTTTCAAGAAAATCACCATCAGTGTCTTTTGCTTGAATAGGAAGATTGATTGAAATGTTACTGCCATTCACAGTAACAAAACCTTGTGAATTTCCAGAAGGGTTATGATCAAGTGGTAATTCTTGAATGATTTGAATTTCGACGTTAACGTTTTGACCCACTTGCGTTGGGATTAATTCAACTCGTACGGCAACTGTATCAGTACCCGCAATGGTACCGACTAAGTTACCATTAGCGTCAATCGTAAAGGTTAATGGTTTGCCACCAGATGTAAGCTCTGCGTTTAGCTCTTTAATTAAATCCGTTTGCTGCGTCGCATCAATGGCAACGGTGGTTGGATCGAGGCGATCTTCCCCCGCAACCAGCGTAAGCTCACCGTTTTTTTCTACTGGGTAAGTGGTATCTGCGCCACCCGTGCTTGTACCGCTCCCATCAACGTCAATATCACCTTCCGTTAATGTAATAGAAACGCGTTCCCCACCCGCAGCATCAGTGCCATCATTTATGGTGATATTTAACTCACCTTGAGCGGTATCACCGTCTTTATCTGTCGCAGTAACATCTAATTTAATATTCGCGATATCGTCACTGTTTTGGTCAATAGGCCCAGTCACTTTTACAGTGTAGGTACCATCATTCGCAATGGTCACCACCATCACAGGTTGCGAAGATGAATCTAAAACAGTTAAAACATTACCATCAACGGTAAACGTTGTTTCTCGACCATTACTTGTAATTGCCGTTAAGCCTGCTTGTTCAGCATTAAAATGAATGGTTGCGATTGCATCAGAACCAACATCAAGTGGAACCTTTCCGTCAATAACCTGATCAGCTTGAGTGCCTTCATTAATTGTCACGCCGGTATCAGTACCAAATTCGGGATTTGCACCGTCGATAACACCAATCTCAACATTAATTGGCTTATCTAATGCATTACCACTGCTATCTGTTGCTTGAATAGCAACATCAATATTGATTTGATCGCCATCACGATTGACTAAGCCAGAAACATTATCACCAGAGTGGTCAAGTGGCTGATTAATCGTTGTGGTTACTGTCACCGTTACATCACGCCCATTTTCTGACGTTGCTTCTAATGCAATAGACATAACAGGTTGACCATCGAGAGTACCGATGATCATATTCGTTACTTTATCGTAGACAAAAGTAACAGCCTGACCGCCTGATGTGATCTCACTGTTTAATTCATTTAAAACATTATTGATGGTGAGAGGATCAAATACAAACGATGAAGTCTCAAGAGGAAGCGTTGCCGCTTCTACAAAAATAGATGTCGAAGAAACAACAGGATAGGTATTATCACTGAGATCACCCTCAGTAATAAGTAATGAGCCTAGTTCGCCACCATCAGGAACTAAAATAGCCCGTGGATCTAGGTTATCTATATTTCGACTTGGATCATAAGCCGTATCGAAGCCAGCTTCAGCTAAAAGTGCATCGTTATCGTAATTAATCGTTATAAAACTTGCAGCAGAAGATGATCCATTAAGGCCTACATTACCTGCAGATTCATTACCAGCCGCAGGTGCTTCAAAAAGTTGAGTAGGATCCAGACCGTTTAAAATCGCAGCTTGAATTGCATCAATGTCGTCAGAAGCGAAAGTTGTATGTTCCGCTCCCTCATGATTAAACGCGATTTTGTTATTAAGATCCGTTGCTTTAACACCTACAGGCGTTGTTACTACGCAAGTTGGGCATGTCTGATTAATGACTTGCTCAAAGCCATTATTGTTAATAATAAATTTAGCGTTACCATTAGTAACAACGATTTCATCAGGTTGAAGAGTATGCTCATCAATAATTGGCTGAACTTTATCACCAGCCTTAAGAATAAAGCCGTCTCCATTCACAAGCTTGATCATGCCTAAATTCTTATTATCAATGGTAGTCATACTCTCTTAACCTTTTTTGTTTATTCAATTTGATAGTAACGATCCCAGTCATACAGAACATGTTACGCACCACCAATTGATGTTTTTATAATCGATAGAGGTTTTCTATTAAAAACGGTATTTTTTTAATTGATTTAAAAAAACATATCGTCAATAATTTGACGACATATTTAGCTAAAAATTCTTATTATTCAACTATGATTTTGCAAGCTTTTGTAACATACTTCATAGAAATATCAATAATAAATACCAATTAAGAACAAATAAGAGCGAAAAAATGCCCTGCAAACTTAATGATACTAGTGTTGATAGCATACAGTAAATAGTATAAAAACTGTAATGCGAACGACCATTTTAAATAACAAAATACATGGACGTCGGTCAGCATTTCCCTTTAGTGAGCATCTAACGCGGACAACTAATGAACAAGAAAAACACTTCTATTTCAGCAGACAACCTAGAGTATGTGGATGATAAATCAGCAGCATTGTTGCTTAATACCCCTAAAAGCGCTCGTGTTATTCTGTGGGTAATGATCTTATTCTTTGTCACGGCTTTCATTTGGGCTTACTTTGCCAAGTTAGATAAAGTGACCACCGGTAGCGGAAAAGTTATTCCGTCATCTCAACTTCAAGTCGTTCAAAACCTGGAAGGTGGTATTGTCAAAAAAGTGCTTGTTAAAGAAGGTGAACAAGTAAAGAAAGGTCAAACACTATTATTAATTGATGACACGCAATTTAAATCCGATTTTAAAGAAAAAACACAAAGCTTAGCTTCTATGCAAGCAGACTCCCAACGTTTAAATGCGTTACTTGCGAGCGTTACAGTGAGCAACAAAGCCGATAATACGCATTGGCGAAATAGTGTCACGATTGAACGTAAACCACCTGTTTTTGATGATACATTTAAAAAAGCACATTCAGCATTAGTTCGTCGGCAGCTCAATCAATTTACCGACAAATTAAATAACCTACAAAACCAGCTTTCTGTTGCTTCTGAGCAAGCATCGCAAAAAGAAAGAGAGTTGGCTGAAACACAATCTCGAGTCAGCAACTTACGTAACAGCTACAATATTGCTCTAAAAGAATACAATATTACGAAACCATTAGCTGAGGAAGGTGTTGTACCACGGATAGAATTACTGAAGTTACAACGGTCACTCAACGATACGAAACGTGATTTAAACTCTGCAAAAATGCAAATCCCTGTCACGCAAGCAGCGATTCAAGAAGCTGGCTTTAAGTACATTGATATTGCATTACAGTTCCGTTCAGATATTCAAGCACAACTAAATGAAACCAGTGACAAATTAGGGAGCTTAAGTGAAACCCAAATTGGTTTAGAAGATCGTGTTAAACGAACAACCGTGGTTTCACCGGTAACTGGCACAATTCAAAAAATATATGTCAATACTGTAGGTGGTGTTATTCAACCAGGCATGCCACTTGTGGAAATTGTTCCAACGGAAGATACCTTGCTAATAGAAGCTAAAATAGCACCGCAAGATATTGGCTTTCTACGACCAAATCTACCTGCAATTATTAAGTTTAGTGCCTATGATTTTACTAGCTATGGTGGTTTACATGGAACATTGGAAACAATCAGTGCAGATACAATCCAAGATAAAGAAGGCAATAGTTTCTATCAAGTCAGAATTCGTACTGATGCGAGTAGTTTAAAGGGACCTAATGGCGAAGCTTTACCGATTATACCCGGTATGACAGCCACCGTTGATATCATTACAGGAAAACGCTCTGTACTTGACTACCTTCTTAAACCAATACTCAAAGCGCGACATACCGCGTTAAGAGAATAATGAAGTGACTATGAAATATAAATTAAAAAAAATTACTCTTCTCATCGGTCTTCAATGTATGGCTGCGCCTGTAATGGCGCAATCATTGGAACAAGCTGTAGCTGAAACGCTCTCAAGTAATCCAGAGATTAAAAGTGCCTACAATGAGTTCCAAAGTAAGCATCAATTGATCAATGCTTCAAAAGGTGACTACCTACCAAGTGTCGATCTTGAAGCGGGTGTTGGCTATGACGATTACAAAGCGAAAAGCCCTTCTGGTGAATATAAACCTCGTAATGCGAAAATCAACATTCGACAGCTAATCTGGGATGGCTCGATTACGTACAACGATATTCAACGTAATAAGTCAGAAACAGAAGCAGAGCGTTATCAATTACTGTCTGATGCACAAGACAAAGCATTAAAAAGCACAGAAGCATATCTAAATGTGCTTCATGCTCAAGATGTACTCGCTTTGTCTGAATCAAACCTTAAAGTTCATCAAAAAATGTATTCAGACATTAAAAAACGTGCAGACTCAGGTATTGGATCAACAGCTGACTTAGCACAAGTCGAAGGCCGTTTAGCCAGTTCTAATACAAATCTACTGGCAGCACAAAGCAATTTGCAAGACAAGATAACCCAGTTTGTGCGTATCGTTGGCCAGTATCCTAAAGATCTTGTAAAGCCTGAAGTTGACGTGAACTACCTACCAAAATCATTAGATGATGCATTAGAAAAAGCGAAGAAAAATAACCCTGTGGTACACGTTGCCTCAAATGACATTGACGCTGCTGAATATCAGTACAAGCAAGCAAAAGGTACGTTCTACCCATCATTTAGTATAGAAGCATCACAAGAATGGGGAGATGACTTAAATGGCTCTGAAGGTAAAACTGATGAGCTAAAAGCCATGCTAAAAATGCGCTATAACCTGTATAACGGTGGCAGTGATGTAGCAAAATCTCGTCGTGCTGCATACCAAATTAACAAATCTAAAGACATTCGTGATCGTGCTCACCACATGTTAGAAGAAGGTACTCGCCTATCTTGGAGCGCACTAGATTTAGCGAAAAAACAAAAACTGTTCTTGCAAGAGCACGTTGATGCCTCTGCACGTACCGTTATCGCATATGAAAAACAGTTTAAGATTGGTCAGCGTACATTACTGGATGTACTCAACACCGAAAACGAATTATTTGAAGCACGTAAAGCTTATTTAGCAGCTGAATATGATGGTATTTTAGCAAAATACCGTGTTCTTAATGCAACCGGTCTAATCCTTGATGAGATGCGCGTTGAGATCCCAGAAACTTGGGCAAAGTCTGTTAAATAAAAGGATTAAAAATGAAATACGTAATCACGGTTTTACTGTCTTTTTCTTTACTTGGTTGTTCACTATCTGTACCGCAGCCTCCTATTGCAAAGCAAACAAAAGATCTGTTTGACGCAGATAGTGATGGTGTGATCAATCAGCGTGACCGCTGTGCTGATACGCCTATAGATGCCGTCGTAGATAACGATGGCTGTCCTACATATGTTAAAAATTCAGAAGAGAATAATATTCACGTATTATTTGCTAATAACTCTGCAGAAATCCCTGAAAGCTATATGGAAAACATTAGCAATATGAGTGAATTTTTAGCCAAATACCCCAAAACACACATTGAACTAAAAGGGTATGCGAGTCCAGTTGGTAACGCGGCATACAATGTTGCGTTATCAAAGCGCCGTGCTGCAGCTATTCGACAAGCACTGATCACTGAAGGGGTTGCACCGTCTCGCATTAAAACTATTGGTTTTGGTGATAGCGATCCTGTGAAAGCGTCAGATGTTGAAGAAAGTAACGCACTTAGCCGTCGCGTTGTCGCTCAAGTTGTTGGATCTCAAGGTAACGTTGTGAAAGAATGGAGTATCTATACTGTTCGTGAAAATTAATAAATAGAATCCACGTTGAAAAAAATAATCTTCTGGGCTCTGTGTTTAGTCGTGGCAGTGAATGTATTCGCTGCCACGAACAAGCAACAGATCGCAAAAATAGAACACTTTTACGGAGAAAGAGCTGGGAAACGAGCGACTGCGTGGCGAGCACTCATCCAAAATTCACAACACTTAAGTGAACAGCAAAAACTGAAAGCTGTTAATAACTTTTTCAATCAATTTGTTTTTATCAGTGATGAGAAGTTATGGGGTAAAGAAGATTACTGGGCCACACCTTATGAATTTGTAGGTGCAGGTGCCGGTGATTGTGAAGATTTTAGTATCGCCAAATACCAAGCATTAAGAGAACTGGGCATACCAGATAAAAAGCTGCGATTAATTTACGTAAAAGCTTTAGAACTGAATCAATTCCACATGGTTGTCGCTTACTACCCTACTCCCTCCTCTGTACCTCTAATTTTAGATAACTTAAAAGGTGAAATTTCACCTGCAACACAACGAAAAGATTTACTACCGATTTACAGCTTTAATGGTAGCAAGTTGTGGCTAATGAAAAATAGAGGGCAAAGTCAAGTCGCAGGAAAAGCGTCACGTCTTAGCCTATGGAACGACCTCCGTGATCGTTCCAATAAAATAATACTACACCGCCCTAAAAATACTTATTAACGAGTGAACATCAATGACACTTTATCGACAGCTTTTACTATGGATGCTGGTTGTATTTTTCGCATTTATCAGTGCGGTCTTTGCAATCCAATTCAGTACTACAAAAGACTATCTTGTTCACCAGCAATCAACAGAGTTAACGAATGCAATAAGCTCTGTTGGTTTTGCCCTGTCTCCTTACCTTGAAAATAAAGACATGGTTGCTGCAGAATCAGTGATAAGCGCAACGTTTGACTCAAGTTTTTACAGTGAAGTTAAACTTGAGCTCTTAGATTCCGACAAGAAAATCGTTCGTCAGTATCCTCAGAAGGTTGCTGGTGTACCTAGCTGGTTCCAAAGCCTCATTAATATTGAACCGATCACGCAATCAACAACACTTGCAAGTGGTTGGATGCAACTTGCAAACCTTACAGTAACAAGTAGCCCAGCTACAGCTTACCAACAATTGTGGAAAGCTACCGTGCAGCTCATGCTAGGTTTCGTTATATGTTCAGTTTTAGGTGCAATCGTTTTATCGCTTGTTCTCAATAAAGTATTACAACCGTTAAAACAGATCCAAAATAGTGCAAAAGAGATGGCATCACAGCATTTCACATCTTCTCTTCCAATGCCTCTCACCCGCGATCTAGCTGATGTGGTTACCGCTTTTAACTCAATGAACCAACAACTTCAAAGTCACTTTGAACAGCAAGCACAAGAGGCAGACAACCTTCGTATTCGTGCTTATCAAGACCCTGTATCAGGTTTGGCTAACCGTAGTTATCTCCTATCAAAAATTAACACCTGGCTATCTCATAAACCAAGTGGCGGTATGGCGTTATTGAAAGCAGATGATATTGAAGATAGCTATACTCAATCCGGCTATGAAGCTGGTGACCAATTAGTTCAAAAAGTTTCTTCTCGCTTAAAAGAACTGTCGAATGACGATGTAACCATTGCACGTCTAAACCAATCAGAGTTTGCTTTAATATCTCCTAACGCGACCAAAGAAGAACTTATCGAAACTGGTCGAAAAATGCTTAACATGACTTCAGAACTTAATTCAGATCCATTAGGCATAGCACCATTACATGCTGCTGTCGGCATTGTGATTTGTTCAGACAATGAAACAATCTCTACATTATTAGCCAGTGCTGATAATGCGTTAAACAAAGCACGACAAGAGCCTAAAGAACCACTCGCGCTGATTGAATCTCATGAGAAGAAAGAAACGGCATCATTAGGTAAGCAACAATGGAAAGCACTGGTTGATGAAGCTATCGCCAATAAGCTTATCCACTTCACATTCCAAAAAGCGATCAATGTTGGCAATAAAATACTGCATAAAGAAGCTTTCGCTTACATTCAAAAAGACAACCAGCGCTTTAATGCCGGTCAATTTTTATCTGCGATAGAACAACTCAATGAAGGTGCTAATTTTGACCGCTACATCGTTGATGCATTATTTAGCGATATAGAGAGAAATCCAACCTCTGTTCCTATTGCGATTAACATTACACAAAGCAGTATTAACGATACGGGTTTCATTCGTTGGTTAAACAGCAAGCTCCAAAGTTCACAGCAAATTAAAGATCGTGTTTTATTCGAATTACCTGAAATTTGCTTTATTAAGCAAATTGACAATGTATCTTTACTGTGTGAAATCATTCATCAAAATGGCTTCCGCTTTGGTATTGATAATTACGGGCATAACTTTAGCTCAGCTGGTTATTTAAATCGTCTCCGCCCAAACTACGTTAAATTAGATTTTGCTTATACTTCACAACTCGATGATCAGATAAAAACGGATGTACTTCAATCTATCACACGTACGGCCAATAACCTTTCTGTCACCACAATTGCAACACGCGTAGAAACGGCTGAGCAAAAAGATAAATTAGCTGCGATGGATATCCTCGGGTTCCAAGGTTTTGTTACTGATCAATTGAATCACGAGAATTAAAATGAAAGATCCTTTACTTCAGTCACTCGTATATGTCAGCCGTTTTTATGGTCAAGCAAATTCACCAGATGCTCTCGTGGCAGATTTACCATTAACTGATGGTTTACTTTCTCCTTTTCTTCTTCCTCGCGCAGCAGAAAAAGCAGGACTGCAAGCCAAAGAAACAAAAATGGAATTGAAGAGTATCTCTTCTCTTCTATTTCCTGTCATCGCTCTACTTAAAGGTGGAGACGCATGTGTCGTTTTAAGTATTGATAAAGAAAAAGGTGAAGCCGAAGTTGTCCTGCCACAAAATGAAGGTAGTGAACAATGGATCAAATTGAATGAATTAAATGCGCAATACACGGGCCGGTTATTTTTAGTCAAAAAGCGCTTCCGCTACGATGAACGCTCGCCTGAAATTTTAAAAACGCGTGATGGCCACTGGTTTTGGAGTACCTTATGGGAATCTCGTAATATTTACCGTGATGTATTGATAGCCTCAATTCTTATCAATATATTTGCCATCGCCGCTCCCCTTTTCACTCGCTTAGTGTATGACAAAATTGTACCTAATTTAGCGTTTGATTCATTATGGGTGCTAGCCATTGGTATTACGGTTATTTTTGTCTTCGATTTGATATTAAAATTGCTGAGAAGCTATTTCATCGATCTTGCTGGTAAAAAATCAGATATATTAATATCAGCAAAAATATTTAGCCGTGTCATGGGTATTCGTATGGAAGCAAAACCAGCTTCTGTTGGTGCGTTTGCTCGCCACTTACAAGAGTTTGAATCTATTCGAGAGTTCTTTACCTCGGCAACCGTATCTTCATTAATCGATTTACCTTTTGCTCTGCTATTCCTACTGATCATCTACATAATGGCAGGGCCTTTAGCATTAGTACCTTTGATTGCTGTACTCATATTAGTGGCGTATAGCTTCTTTATCCAACGCCCACTTCGAAAAAGTATTGAAGAAGGCTCACGTCTTTCTTCGCAAAAACATGCCAACCTCATCGAAAGCCTATCAGGTTTAGAAACAGTTAAAATGTTTGGCGCACAAAGCCAATTCCAATACCGTTGGGAAGAAGCTGTCGCGCATATGTCTAACTGGAGTTTAAAATCACGTCGTTTAACAGACTCTGTACAAAATACCGCAGGTTTCTTACAGCAGTTCGTTTCTGTCGCAATGATTGTGGTAGGCGTGTATTTAATTGCCAATGGCGACCTCACTATGGGTGGTTTGATAGCCTCAACCATGTTAAGTGGGCGTGCGGTTGGTCCAATGGTACAACTTGCCCTACTTTCTACCCGTTATAACCAAGCAAAATCAGCAATGACGGTCATTGAACAGTTGATGGCTATGCCATTAGAGCAAGAAGATGGTAAACGTTACATTCATCGCCCTGTTATTCGCGGAAAAATTGAATTTGATAATGTATCCTTTGCTTACCCCAATGCAACACATGCCGCGCTAAAAAATATTAACCTCACCATTAATCCTGGTGAAAAAGTGGCAATTATTGGTCGTATTGGTTCTGGTAAAACAAGCTTAGAACGTTTGTTAATGGGGCTATATAGACCAACAGAAGGTTCTGTTTTAATTGATGATACTGATATTAATCAACTTCATCATATTGATATCCGTAGGAATATTGGCTGTGTTCCACAAGATATCACGTTATTCTTTGGCTCAATTCGTGACAATATTACATTGGGGCGCCCGTTAGCCAGTGATAATGAAATATTATTAGCAGCAGAGCGTGCTGGCGTGACAGCCTTTACACAACACGATGCCGCAGGTTTAGAAAAACAAATTGGTGAAGGTGGTCATGCTATTTCCGGTGGTCAACGACAAGCAATTGCGATTGCGCGTGCATTCTTATCTAACCCACCCGTTATGATTATGGATGAACCAACGAGTAGTATGGATAACCGCTCTGAAATGTATATAAAACGTCAACTGACTAATATGACCCCAGAAGAAACACTGATTTTAATCACTCATAAAACCAGTATGCTTGATATTGTTGATCGACTTATTGTTATGGAGCAAGGACGCATTGTCGCCGATGGTCCAAAAGATGCCGTGTTGAAGTCACTCCGTGAAGGTAATGTAAGCCAGCCAAAATCAGAGCAATAATAACCGTCATCTTGTTTAATTAAATCACACATCAACGCCGATATCTTAATATAATAAAAAAGATATCGGCGTTTTTATTTATTAACAATTACTTAGTTGAGATTTCCCATACCGCAATACTGCCAGAAATTTCATTACCAATAATCACTAACGGCTTTTGAGTTGGGCTGTTTTTTGCTTCCACAAATGTCATGCCTTCAGGTGCCAAATCACCCGTGATCGCTTCGCCTTCTACAACACCACGATTAATGAAATAATCGACATAATGCGCTTTACGTGGTTCTGTAATATCATAAACAACTACCCCACCCATGCGCTCTAAACCAACAAAAGCATATGTCTTGTCACCCACTTTTCCGACGGTTAACGCTTCAGGTTCAGCACCTTTAGCGTCAGAACGCGCATCACCTGCATTTTCATCTTCATCATTATTAAATGCTTTACCGTGAATTTTAGCGGTGAGTTGTCCAATCTCATCACCCGAATCAAAAATCATCTTGCCTTGACTATCTAAAATAGAAAAAGAACGTCCGCCAAAGGTATATAGCTCTTCATACTTACCATCGCCATCTTTATCACCTAACTGAGGATTAACTTTAAGACGACCTATATCCGATTCATCATTTTTTAAATAATTAAAATTATCAGCAAGCGTTAATTTTTTTGCGCGAATATCATTAACAAAAGACACACAGCCCTTTTTCTTGTCAAAATCTACTCCGCCTTGTGCTTTACATGATTCCTTATCTTTCGCATCAAAGAAATATTCGCGACCATCACCTTCATTTGCAATCACAACAAAGTTCTTTCCATCTACACTGTAACTTGCCAATGTGTCAGGCTGGTACATGCCATAGAGTCCGGAATAAGTCTTCATATTAATGCCGCCATCTTTATCAGATGCATCCATCTTATACTTAGACCAATCTTTGAAACCTAAGCCTTTTAAAGTGAGTTTATTTGTCGCTAAATCAACAATAGCGATACCGTTATTTTCCTGCAACGACACATAAGCAGTTTTACTGTCTTTCGATATAGCGACATACTCAGGCTCTATGTCTTGGGCGACTGTTGTTATAATTTTCGAGCCCTTAATGGTTTGACCGCTAGGATTAGAAAAAACCATCCCTTGTTTTTCTAGTTCTGATTGTCTGCCATTAAAAGAAGTAAAGTCGAGTAATTCTGCTTTATCTGCCACTTTGCCATTATTAATACTAATAATACCAATAGAGCCTTCAGGATCGGTTAAGTAATCCCCTGATGGTTCACCCTCATTGGCGACGACAACTTTGGTTTCATCCGGTGTAAATGTCACCATATCTGGTAGATAACCCACTTCGACATTCTTAATAAATGCAGGTATGTCTTTACTTATGTCATAAAAAGCAATGACGCCTTTTTCACCTGTTTTATTAGCAGCCATAGCAACAGCAGCTAATCCTGATTTTTCAGCAATCGCAATACTATTCGCATTTCCTGCTGTATATTTATTTAAATCAATCGTATAGCTAGATTTTAAATTACTACCATTAACCACCCCTTCAGATGTTCGTTTGAGTTTTTTTAAGGGGGTATTAGCAATATCAACAATTTCTACCGTCGATGTCGAACCAGATCCATTAATTGCAAATATTCGTTTTTTGTTATTCTGGTACGCAACAATTTCAGCTGCACCTTCTGGCGATTCAGCATTAAGCAATGCACGTCCAATTAAATGTATATCAAATTGACTTTCAGCCTGAGCGTTAGAAAAAGGTATAGATAAAGACGAAATCAATAGCCCAGCAAATAATGGTTTTTTCACAGTTGATCCTTAACATTAATAAAAAACCACTACACTTTGGCAAACAAAAATGAAAATTTTACTACAATGGAAGGATGTTTTTATGACGAAGAGTAAAGGTGCAATATTCTCTAACATAATACTTATACTATTAAGTCATTAATTTAGTTATTAATTTTCTGACTAGCATGTAACTTAATAAAGGAATTATCATTAATACATTGCGCTATTTCATTGATTTAACTAAAATTCACTCATCGGATGAGTTAATTTATGCGACACAAAGCACGAAAAAGTTTGTGAAGATGTAATATCTCGCTAAAATACGTGCCCCCCTACAAGTGGGTTATATCAACGAAGGTTATGCTCTATGAAAGAAAAAGTAGTCGATTTTATCAAACGTAAGCGTGAAGACTTAGCGCATCACCAGTTTGAGTTTAAAGACTGGCTATCACCAACAATCCGAGATTACTGGGTTGAGTTCTTAAACAAAGCAAACAATAGCCAAATTGCTTCATGGGTTAAAGATCATAGCTTGGTTTCTGTCGCCAATGACAATGCTATAGAAGTTGAAAAGCCAGAACCTATTGAGATGCACCCTGAAGCTCAAAAGCTAATGAATACCTTAACTGCAACATTAGGTGAAGAAATTCATGTTGGGGAATGGTTAACAGTCGAGCAGTCACGTATTAACCATTTTGCTGATGTCACTGAAGATCACCAATGGATACATACTGATCCAGAGCGCGCACAAACAGAATCACCTTTTAAAACAACTATTGCTCATGGATTTTTAACACTGTCATTATTATCAGTATTAACAGATAGTGTCGATCCTAAAGATCAAAAATTTCCTACAGCCAAAATGACCGTGAATTATGGATTAAACCAAGTGCGCTTTCCATATCCTGTAAAATCAGGCGTAAATGTGCGTGCTCGTACTAAAATTCAATCCGTCACGCCAATTAAACGTGGCTTGGAAATTGTGCAAGAAATTACAGTTGAAATTGAAGGATGTCGTCGTCCTGGCTGTGTTGCTGAATCAGTTGTTCGCCTCTATTTCTAACAAATAAGAATAATAAGTCACAAAGCCGAACATAATGTTCGGCTTTTTTATATAAAAATTAGCCTCGGAATAACGGTCATAATATGAACTCCATAAGCAACCTAACTTTCCATTAATGGCTCTTTATCGTAAATTTTTGCATGGTATGGTGAGAAGCTATCTCTACTATCGGTATATTAAAATGAAAAAGTGGTTTAAATTTCTTCCTCTTATTCTACTTGTGGGTTACTTCATCACTTATGATGTTGTTACACAAGTTGAAAGTACAACGCCCTCTGCACAAACCAGCCAGCAATAAATTTTCATCACGATTAGAGGCATGGTTTCAGCCATGCACTCATTTCAACTTTTTTAATTATTTGCTTTTCAGGTCAGTATTCTTTAACTACGCTTTATAGGGACAGGTTAGAAAATTAACATTTATGTTATCAACCTTACCTTTCAACAATAGCTATATGTTCTGACAACCTGCAATGTTATCCTAATTTTAAGCAATAAAACGCATTAAAATTCTCTATAGAGAAACATAAATATCATTCCCAAATCATATATTCTTCCAGTTTATAATATGTGATTTGGTTTTTTTTTAACTATTACTTTTGTTACATTTAGCGATTTAAGCCAAACCTCACCTCCTTGTACAATAAAAACAGAATCTTCCTCTGCTTTACCTCAATAACGTTACCCTGTAAATTCACTATATTGTCTAGTCATTGTCAGGTCTGTTAAATGTCCGTAACAACACGTGTTTTTATTTCTCAATCAACACAACCTTGGTTTAACCTTGCTGTTGAAGACGCTATTTTCCGAAATATGCCAGCCAATCAGCAGGTTCTCTTTTTATGGCGCAATGCGGATACAGTTGTGATTGGTCGAGCTCAAAATCCATGGAAAGAATGTAACACTAGGAAAATGGAGCAGGATGAGATCACCCTCGCTCGTCGTCAAAGTGGTGGCGGTGCAGTCTTTCATGATTTGGGTAATACTAATTTCACTTTTATGGCAGGAAAACCAAAATATGATAAAAACGTCTCAACAGAGATCGTTTTATCAGCCTTAAAACAACTTGGAATAAACGCAGCAGCAACAGGTCGAAACGATCTCGTTGTATCAACAAAAGACGGTGATCGAAAGTTTTCAGGTTCTGCATATAGAGAGACAATGGATCGTGGGTTTCATCATGGCACTCTTCTTCTAAGTGCAGATCTGACACGTTTAGCTAACTATCTAAATCCTGATAAAAAGAAACTAGAGGCTAAAGGGATCACATCCGTCAGATCTCGCGTTATCAACCTAAATGAACTTCTTCCAAATATAGACCATAAAAGTGTATGTAAAGCGATTACAGCCTCTTTTTTTGCCCACTATGGTGAATGTGTAGATATTGAGTATATCTCACCAGAAAACCTGCCAGACTTACCTGGATTTAAAGAAAAATACCAACAACAAGCAAGTTGGAACTGGAACTTTGGCAATACGCCCCAGTTTATGCATTCTCTTGATGAGCGCTTTTCTTGGGGAGGCGTTGAACTTCATTTAGATGTTAAAAAAGGTCATATCATTTCTGTAAAAATGTTCACAGATAGCTTAGATCCTACACCTATTGAGCTAGTTGAAAAAACACTCTTTGGTCTTGAATATAATGCAGCCACTATAAGTAACGCCATATCAGAATTAACAGTAGAGCAGGAGCAATATAAAAACGAGCTGTTCGATATTAATACATGGCTTAAACAGGTTATTATCTAGTCATTAATAGCGGCTTTATTCTTTCATTAAATTTAGATATTTGCCGCTTATTAATTATCTTCCCAATTAACCAAGTAGCCTTGATTATATATCCCCTACTATAAGAAGGTGTATAGCTGATATTGCTAACAATAGATATATTTAAAAATAAAGAGGTAATGTGCAGCAACAACATCGCCTCTTTAATTTTTTAAATTTATCGCCTCAAAATTAACTAGTTATTGTCATCACAGCTATCACAACAAGGATTTAATATTCGTTCTTGGCAGTTAAAAGGTTCAATGTGAATAATGATATCAACCACTTCATCTAACACTTCGAGTAAATGCATTTTAAAATTTTCTGCAATCGTATGCGCTTTATCTACACTCATTTCAGGATCGACAAGTAAATGAAAATCTAACAAAATTGTACTGCCAGTACGACGACTACGAATGGCATGTACTTCTTTGATATCCCTTTCCTCTGCCGCGTATGCTTGAATTTTATTTTCAATTTCAGCGTCAGCTTTCGCTTCTGTAATTTCAAGTACCGCAGGCCATAAAATTTCAGCCGCTGCTTTTAAAATCATAGCCGTAACAATTAGCGCGGCAATTTGATCTAAATAATGCAGTTCAGGTACAAAATAATTAGCAATAACAGCAATAGCGACAGGAAGAGAGCTAAGAGCATCAGAGCGGTGGTGCCATGCATTGGCATATAATGCCCGACTATTAATTTCTTTTGCTTTCACTGCAGTCCAGCGATACAGCACTTCTTTGACGACAATTGAGGTAACTGCAGCTGCAAACGCCAGCATACCAGGATGACTATGTGATTGTTCACTAATAGACGTCAGTGATTCCCAGCCAATACCAATACCAACAAGAGCGAGTAATATACCAATAAATATATTGGTTAACGTTTCAAAACGCCCATGACCATAAGGGTGTTCTTTATCGGCAGGCGCCGTCCAATAACGCGATCCAATAAGTATTGCAGTATCTGTGACTAGATCAGAAAAACTATGTACACCATCAGCAATAAGTGCCTGACTTCCCGTCATTTTACCAATAGTAATTTTGATAAATGCGAGGCTAATATTGGCGATCGATCCTATCCATGTAACTTTTTGTATAACTTTTACTGCTGTTTTAGGCATAATTAACCAATTAAGTAACTATTATAAACCAACACATAATAGCGAATTTTGTTCATGAATGAGACAAATTTTCTTTAATCATACTAAGTTAAACACTCAATTGTTCACTTACTTTGATTTAGATAATGACAATTAATCAGCGTAAAAATAAATTAAATATTAGTTATCAATTGATTCTCTTAAAGTATTGTTTTCACTATGCCTAATTAACAAAATTATACATGTAACACACCGAATAATTCGCCCACAAACATTCCATAAACATATATTTTGACAAAAAACAACCTATTTACCATGCCTTTTTGAAATATTAATGAAACTATTCTTTGTTATATTTTATAAATCATATGATAAAAAATGTTGATAAAAGTAATAATTACCTTAAATATCATTTCAGATCACACTATCTATAAAAAATTTCAGGACTATATTTCATAATTTAGTTTTTTGTACATAATGAACATGTGAGTCAATATTTTATATTGATCAACATAAAGGACGTTTTATGAGAAATCTGGCAGATTTTATATATCAAATGGAAAGTGAATTGCAAAATTTCACTACTTGGGTACACGATTCAAGAGGACACTATAAAAAACTGCATATTTCTGATATTGATTGCAAAAATATAAGCTTAAGTGATTTTTTAGAAAATCAACTTAATGTTATTGTTGAAATTATCACAGACGATGGCACCAATTGCGCCTATTTACTGTTACCTGAAATCAACGTTGCAACCACTATCAACTTCGATAACGGAGATGTTATCTCTATTATCGATGCAAAAGCAGCATAAACACAGAAACAAATTAAACACGAACGATTAAGAAATACTACGGCTAGGCTTTCTTATTATTCACTCTAAAAAACAGATCATTTGATCTGTTTTTTTTTTACCTGAACATTTTGCATCTTATTGTAAGAAGATTATTACATCTATATTCTTTTACCAAATTATTTATTGCGTTATTTGAGATTGGTCTCATCTTATCCATTAATTAGAATTTTCAGCATTTACAACTTTAAATAGATAAATTCTTAGCATTAATATCATCAATAACTTTCATTTCTCCCGTAGCACACGCTTGCATCCCATCATCCCATCCCATATTAAAGCGAGAGTCTGAACCATCTAATGTCGAGTCTTTCTTAAAACCAGCATTCGAATGACCTCTCTGAGCCAATACAGACTTGCAACCTTGGTTATAACCATAATAATAAATGCTATCGTGTTGAACATTACTGACATACTGTTCAGGTAAGAAACGTACTCCGTTATTAGCAGTATGAGTACAACCGAGCATCATAAGTGCGACAAATACTACAGTGATATTATTTTTCATTGAACGTCTCCTGTTAGATAATACTTCAGCAAATCAAGTTTGGCTCACTATCCAATAAATTGTTAATCGATTGTTGGTATTTTCACATGTCACATCACATTTAACGCAAAAAAAAGCTGCCCTTAAGACTCGCTTAAGGACAGCTTTACAACTCTACATTTTCCGATTAAGGCTCTTCAGCTATTGGTTTCGGTTGGTAATGTTCAGGTTTTAAGCCTAAATACTCTGGTAATAATGTACCGACAGAGATTGAAGACCAAGTACCCGTTAAGATACCGATAAACATCGCAATAGAAAATCCTTGTAGTGACGAACCGCCTAATAACCATAGTGAGCTTATAGTCATCAATGTGGTACCAGATGTCACCATAGTACGAGAGAACGTTGCAACAATCGCTTCATTGTTTGTCGTTTCAATATCTTGCTTAGGTTTCGCAATCAATAATTCACGAATGCGGTCAGCAATAACAATTGAGTCATTTAGCGAGTAACCTAGGATCGCTAGGATCGCAGCAAGTACTGTTAAATTAAATTCCATTTGCGTCATAGCAAAGAAACCAACAGCAAGAATAACGTCGTGTAATAACGCTAGTAATGCACCTGCAGCAAGACGCCATTCAAAACGGTAACTTAGATAACCTAAAATACATAGCATTGTTACTAATAGCGCTAAACCACCTTGCTCGGCCAACTCAGCACCAACTTGGGGACCAACAATACTGGTATTTAACACCTGTATATTGGCATGGAGCGGCGCAAGAACTTTTGTAATTTCTGGATAGTCAACACCTTTAGCTGGCGCTGCATAACGTAAAATCCAACGGCCCGGTTCATCTGCAGCAATAACAACAACATCTTGATTAAAGCCTGCATCCATTAATGGCTCAATTTCACTGTTTGTGATTTGGCTGTCCATTTGAATTTCACTAACAACACCGCCAGTAAAATCTAAACCCCAGTTAAGACCTCTTACACAAATAAAAGTAATAGAGATAACCATTAAGGCGATAGAGACAATACCTGTCATGTAACGCAATTTGGTTAAGTTTTTAATAATCCAATTTTTCATTGCGTTAAACCCTTACATTTCGACGCGAATCACGACCCCAAACCAAGTTAATAATGGCTCGAGAAGCGAAAATACCAGTAAACATACTTGTTAATAGACCAAGACCTAACGTCAATGCGAAGCCTTGAATTGGACCATTACCAATAGAGTAAAGCACAACAGCTGTGATCATTGTTGTGAAGTTAGCATCGAAAATAGTACCAAATGCACTGCTAAAACCACGGTCAATGGCTTGAGCCATGCTTCGACCATCACGGATCATATCGCGAATACGTTCAAATATAAGTACGTTGGTATCTACCGCCATACCGACGGTTAACACTAAACCAGCGATACCAGGTAAAGTTAATACCGCACCTGGAATCAACGCCAATAGACCAAATAGCATGATCATATTTGTAATAAGTGCAATGTTAGCAACCCAACCAAGACGACGGTACCACACAGCCATAAATAGCAGTGTTACACCCATACCTAGAGCAAGTGCAGCGAAACCATTTTTGATGTTTTCAGCACCCAATGTTGGACCAATAGTACGCTCTTCAACAATTGTTACAGGCGCAGTAAGCGAACCTGCACGTAGAAGTAAAGCAAGTTGCTGTGCATCTTCTAGCGAACCTGCCCCCGTAATACGGAAGCGACTACCTAATTGTGTTTGAATCGTTGCAACACTGATGATCTTATTAGTTTGTACCGTCTGACCTTGGGCATTACGGCTATATTCACTGTAAGACGTCGCCATTGGTTTACCCACATTCATACGTGAGAAATCAGACATGATCTTACCGCCAGCACTGTCCAGCGTAATATTTACTTCAGGCGTACCGTTTTCACCGAAACTTGCACGCGCATCAACAATGTGATCACCTGTAAGTACAGGCTTACGGCTAACACGAATAGGATTACCATTCTTATCAGGTAGAATCATTGTGCTACCTGTGCCTTCTTCTTTCACAGCATAGAAAGCAAGACTTGCTGTTGCACCAATAACATTTTTCGCTGCCGCTGGATCTTGAACACCAGGAAGTTCAATACGAATACGGTTTTCACCTTGACGCTGAACAGATGCTTCCGTGATACCAAGCTCTTCAATACGACTACGCATTGTTTGTAAGTTCTGCTGAACGGTTAGGTTACGCAAATCTGTTTTCTCTTTCTCACTAATTGTAAGAAGAAGATTATCAGCAGAACCATTGGTAGCTTGCCATTGTGGGTACTGTTCCCGAATAAACTGGCGAACCTTATTATTTGCCGCCTCACTAGGCAAACGAACAATAACTTCATCCATACCTTTTAATTCAGCACGACCGCCACGAATATCTTCCTTACGGAAATTAACGCGTAAGTCATCCATTAATTGCTGAGCATGGTTTTTGTAAACTTGCTTAACATCAACATCTAAAAGAAATTGAACACCACCGCGAAGGTCAAGACCTAGCTTAATTGGTTCAAAGCCCATGTCTTGTAGCCACATTGGAGCTGCTGGTTCTAATGCTAGCGTTAAACGTTTTTCACTTTTCAACAGTGTATCTAACGCCGCTTTAGTATCCGTTTGCTGTTTAGTGTTATCTAATACAACAATTGTTTTATCAGGCTTTTGTTCAATTTTTAGCGGTACAATATCATGTTCTTTTAACACCTTTTGAATTTCAAAAGGTGTCGGCATTGGACCGCCTTTATTGCTGATTTGTACAGCTTCATTGTCGCCATACCACGTTGGAATAGCACTTAATAACATTATTAAAACTGTCACAATTAACACAACATATTTCCATGCTGCGTAATGATTCAGAATCTGTTTAGTATTCTTTTTTCTCATTATATTTAGCCATGTACCTTGCAACAGACAGCCTGTCGCAGTCGATAGAACACCTATAATTATACCTTTATCACAAGAGTTTGTTAAAGATACTCATAAATATGACCACTTTTAAAGGATCAATATAATTACAGATACGATAAATAGAACTTAATAATCAGACAATTATTAATATATTTTGAAAGGCTATTACTATTAGCTGAATCGTAATTTTCAACTAATAAATAATATTTTAGACAACTTGTAGTTGTTCGCCATATTGAGAGTAGATCAGATTTGTATCTTTCCAACCTGAAATACGTGATGAAGATGATTTAATTTTGAGTATCCACTCAACCGTTGGTGACAGAGGCTCTTGATAACCGAGGGTAAGTGGTACAGCAACAAGGATAGGAAGCTCAAATGCTAATCGATATTCAGGCGAGACTTCTTCAGGGTTAAGATGAAGCGCATTTAATAAACGGCTCGATGTCCCTAAAGCAATATTGTAATCGCTAAATTCAATACGATGTTGCTTATTCTTATCACTGCTTTTATTTGGCTTAGAAATTGGGAAATTCCAGACAAATTTTGAATTATTAACAGAAACAGGTAAACCAATACTGTTATTGCTTTGTATTAATTGGTGTTCATTACCAGAAGAATGTTTAACTATTTGATTTTCATTACAATTAAGTGGTGCAACATCCGCATTAAGATTGACAGGCTGCGATTGCACAACCATTTCATTGCATTGATTAACTGTATTATGCACGACATACTGTTGAACATTTTCGTTGATATGTGTAGATGCCGAAGCTAATGACGCAGCCCCTAAGCAAATACTTAATATCAAAAAACGAACAAAGGTCAGAAACATAATACCTAAAAATAGTGAACAAAAATAAGGTCATTGCAATGATAAGCGTCGATACTCATGGTGACAAGGAAATTATTCACAAAATCTTGTTATATTTTAATTTCTAGCGCTAAAATCAAATAGTTTCCATCTTTGTTACTGATACTAATAAGTATTAAATAACAATAAGATATGGATATTTATTGAAAAGCACGTATTAAAAAACCGCAAAGCAAACTCTACGGCTATAAATTTTTATGCTGTTAATAACGCTTATAATCCGATAAAAATACCAGCAAGCGCCGCACTCATTAAGTTAGCTAATGTTGCCGCTAAAACGGCTTTAATACCTAATTTTGCAACATCACCACGACGCTCAGGTGCCATAACACCAATTGAACCAATTTGAATAGCAATAGAACCAATATTCGCAAAACCACATAATGCGAAAGTGATGATCACTTGGGTATGTTCAGATAACGTTTGTTTAACCGCTGCGAAGTCCATAAAGGCAACAAATTCATTTAGAATTAGCTTCTCACCAATAAAAGTACCTGCTTTCATCATTTCTGTCGCCGGTACACCGATAACAAAAGCAAGTGGCGAGAAAATATATCCCAAAATAGCTTGCATAGTTAGTGGCGTTGTAGCGAACCAATGCGATACCGAATCAAGACCAATCGTTGCCGTAATGCTTGCTAACCAATGCCCTACCCCTTCAAGGCCAGCATTCGCCATTGCGATCACACTAACAAAAGCAATAAGCATAGTACCAATCGCAACAGCTACTTTCATACCGTTCATTGCACCAGCAGCTAATGCATCAATAGCATTACTGTGCTCACTTTTTGCCATTTCGACCTCAGTTTGTTCCATTGGCGTTTCTTGTTCTGGTACAAGAATTTTAGCCATTAGTAAACCACCGGGTGCCGCCATAAAACTTGCTGCAATCAGATACTTAAGTTCAACACCTAATCCTGCATAGCCACCTAATACAGAACCCGCAACTGACGCCATACCACATGTCATTACCACGAAAAGTTCAGAGCGTGTCATTTTTGCAAGGAATGGACGAATAAGAAGAGGAGACTCACCTTGAGAAAGGAAGATATTACCTGTCGCAACCAAAGACTCTGCGCGACTGGTGCCTAATAGTTTTTGGATACCACCACCTAAAACTTTAATTACCCATTGCATTATACCGAAGTAATAAAGGAGAGAAATTAAAGCACTGATGAATATAACAAGAGGAAGAACACGAATAGCAAAAACAAAACCGCTTTTTTGGATATTAGCTAAATCACCGAAGACGAAATTGATACCAACATCAGCGAAACTAAGAAGACCAGCTACACCGTCACTCATTGCACCTAGCATCTTCTGACCAATGGGCACATATAGTACAAGAGCGGCAAAGCTCGCTTGTAAGAATAAAGCACCGCCAACGGTTCTCCAATTGATCGCCTTTCTATTATCAGAAAGCGCCACTGCGCATAGAACCAGTACTACGATACCGGCTAATGTAATTAACAACTGCATTATTTCGTCCTGCTGTTTTTTAAATGGGTGTCGAATAATGAAGGTATTGCTGTTTGCTGCCATTGAGTAACAATTACTTTTGGGGAAAAAGTAAAAAAGGTAGGATTAACGTAATACAACGCTAAAAATATGAATGTGTTCGCCCAATAATACAACATACGAGTCACCTAAATTAACAAGCTACAAATAACGCCGGTCCAACTCCGTGGGTCGTTCACTTATCCCTGGTGACAGCTTGTAAAATAAGGTGGCTGAACTTAACTGTTCTGACCGAGGCGAGAGTATATAGAGATCTTGCTCACAATAACAATATCATTTTTCATAATTAGCATACTTCAAGGCCAAGTGAATACTATATAAGCAAATAATACCTTATATAAATCCTTTAACGCATAACTGTTGATTTATCGTACAGCGCACTCAATTGATAACAAAAAAGCCGAACACGATAAATGTTCGGCTTTTGGGAATATATTATTAGTGAGCAATGTTTACTTTGTAAGTGCTTCATTTAGCCATTGGTCGAAATGCGATTTCGGCATTGCGCCATTTAGCATATCAACCATCTTGCCTTCTTTAAACACCATGATTGTTGGAATACTACGGATACGATATTGAGCAGCGAGTGCTTGTTGTGCTTCAGTATCAATCTTCACACAACGTATTTGGCCATCACGCTCTTGAGATACGTCTGAAAATACAGGAGCAAATCCTACGCATGGATTACACCACGGTGCCCAGAAATCAACAACGACAGGCTTATCACTTTCTAATAGTGTAGAGAAATTATCGCTAGTACCTTCAATTGGCATGCCGTCGAATAATTTTTCCTTACATGAGCCGCAGCTTGCTTCATCATTTACGCGCTCAGAAGGTAAACGGTTCAGTGCTTTACAGTGTGGACAGCGTGTTGTGATTGTAGTCATTATTATCATCCATCTTTAAACTTTATCTGTATTTACTGTAACGCTTACAGATAAAAAAGCAATATGATTCAACTTATTAGAGCAATAGCCTAAAACTATCAAAAGCCGAATGTCGCAAAAAAGATTGATAAAAAACTATTATATCGAACGCATACAAATGGGATGCAAACATCGCATCCCATTCAGTGTCACTTATTATTAGTTAATTATGATTACACTGCTTATTCTGGAACTCCCACAACTACAGTGACAATGTCACAATACGATTAGCGTTAATAACTTAACTGGTAATTAATGTAATAACCCTAACTCACGGGCTTCGGCAATGGTAAGCCCGCTCGCTTGAATATCACGGAGAAGCTCTATACGTCGTCTTGCTGCCGCTTGTTGTTTTTTACTCTCAGCAATATTGGTTGCCGACTCATCCTTGTGATCCCACTTAGATGATACGGAAGAAATTTCTGAAAAATCGATAGAGTTAATAGACACAACAACCTCCTAAAGTAACCTGTGTCATTATGATTTACTTAGTATCAGAGGTAATTAGAGGAGTTAAGCTGATAAATTTAACTTTGTGATCAAATCGATGTTCATGTAATAAAATTACAAAAACAACTGAAAATGACTAGTCAATAACGAATAACAAGCGTAGTAATAGAAGTTCTTGGCAAATAAAAAACGTTTAATATTTAGACATATTTGACCCAAGCTATTTATATATAAGCTTTAATTAATAAGGCATGAATATAACAACATTTTGTGTATATCTATTTATCAATAAAATGCGTCAACATTTTTGATTTAAGCTTATGATAAAAAAAATAACTGTTTTCTGTCAGTATGTTATGTCGCACTTTACACACTCACATTTAGTAATTTAACATTACATTATTCATACTATAGTTATGAGTATAAAAAGCGTAGCGTAATAAAAAAATTTAAAGGTTTTTATTATGAATACTCAATTATCTGAACTTGCACAACCTGGTGCTATTTCTAACCCTAATACTTTCGCTGAATACCTCACCTTTATTTTCAAAGAAAATATTGAAAATGATGACGTAACAAAAATCTTTGCCAAAATTCAAATTATTGAAAAATCCATCGCGCAAAAAGATCCTTCAGCCAACCTTTCTTTAACCATTGGTATTTCAAATAAAGGTTGGCCTACCGTTTTTCCTGATGTTCAAGCGCCATCTTTATTGCATGATTTCATTGCTATGACTGACGGCGAACGTAGTTTCCCAAGTACACCGGGAGATATTTTCATCATGATAAAATCTGAACGTATGGATATTAATTTTCAAGCTGCGAAATACATTGCCGCAGCGCTTCAACCTGTCGCTAATTTAATTGAAGATATTCAAGGCTTTAAATATCTAGACAACCGCGACATGATCGACTTTGTTGATGGAACTGAAAACCCAAAAAATGAAGCTCGTTTTAATGCCGTATTAGTTGATAATGACCGTGATATCCATCAAGGCGGGACTTACTTAACCGTACAACGCTATGTAGATCGTCAAGGCTTATGGGATAAACAAACCACAGAATACCAAGAGCAAGTTATTGGTCGTACCAAGCTTGATGATATTGAACTTGATGATGATCAAAAACCCGCTTGGGCGCACAATAATAAGAGTAAAGTTATTATTGATGACCAAGAAATTAAAATGCTACGTCAGAACCGTCCATTTGGTAATGCTATGGAACATGGCACTATGTTTGTCGGGTTTGCCGCCTCACCTGAAATTCTAGATATCTCATTGAAGCAAATGATTTATGCTGATGAAAATGGTAACTACGATCGCTTACTGGATTTTGTGGAAGCAAAAACAGGTACTCACTACTTTGTACCTTCACAAACACTAATGAATACTTTCGCCGGTTAATCTATCGCCTCAGCAATGTGCCTACAAATGAAAATTTGTGGGCATTTTTTTGTTAAAAATCATAAAGAAATAAAAATGTAATTTATTTTTAACTTAACCAATTGAAAAATAACAAATACATTTTATTTTACAGAATATTTTCTTGATTCCTCACACGTTCTGTTGTCCCCTATACACTTAATAATTAATTCTATCTTTTTATTTATATATACGAAGAGTATTTCTGGGGGCAAGAATGCGCAAAACCCTTTTAACCCGAGTATCACTAGCAAGTCTTATTGCTACCGTTGCGGGTTGTTCATCAACACCACCGCCGCCAGCTCCAAAAGTTGAAAAAAGTTTCAAAACGATAGCTAGCCAATTTATGACTTCTGATGCAACACGTAGCCAAGGTACAGTTGTTGATAAAGGTATGTTTTACCCTAAAGAAACCTTCTCTCTAAGTTATCGTTACTGCTCTGCAAGTGCCGAACAAGCGAAACAAGATATTGATCAATTTTATCAATTAGCAAAAAAAACATGTAAAGCTAACTCTGGCACCATGATCAACCAAGATACTGATGCCTGGTGTGTGAGTCACCCTAATACGCCTGATGAAACACCTATTTTCTCAGCACGAATTACGTCAACAGATCTATGGGCTGATGTTTGTCCTACAGGGCCATTTGTTACAATGCGTGTCATTGAAAATAAAGACGTCAATGAAGCCGCTTGGATTGATGGCGCTAAACTTCTTGGTTATCAACCCTATTCTGTACATAGAAAAATTGTCCCATCAAACCAATCTCAAGCAGCACTGTTTAATGAGAAAGAAACACCTGCACCGGAACAAGAACCTTGGACTGAAGAAACCGGCTTTATTGCGACACACGTAGGTGAAACTGTGTGTATGTATAAGAAGACCAAAGACGAAGCTTATGGTGTGACCTACAAAGGTAAAATCCAAAGTGTAAATGACAACCGCGTTAGTGTATTAGCGACTGAAAAGTTAAAAGGCGATATTCGTATTGCACCTGAAATTGATCCACTACCTTGGTATAAAGAAGCGGTAATTGAAGCAGATGCACGTTCTTGGTTTATTTGTCAGTAAATAGTATTACTCTCTTTAAAAAATAACAAAGCCCAGCATAATCTCATCGTTATGCTGGGCTCTTTATTTATCTTACGCATGAATAGCATAAAATCATTAACTGTAAGTCTCAAAAAAGTCTAACGTATCGTCTAATGCCTGATTACGTAAGCAATCTTTTTCCATTAACAATTCATGTCGAGCATGTGGGATCACTTTCATTTCACACTCTGCACATTTTGCGTAAAAAAGATGATGAGAATTATTATCTACAACGGTATCGTCGCCTGCCTGCAACAATAAAATGGGCGTATGGATATGTTCCACATCCCGAATACAGCTTTTCGCGGCAGCTAATGCTTGCCATACCCATCGTGCACTAGGACCACCAACACGCAGTTCTGGGTGGCACTGATACAAATGCTTCGCCCAAACGTAACGTATTTGACTTTGGCATTGATCATTTTTTTCAAAAGGTGCTTCGTGATACGGCTTATATCCAAACACATAAGACGGCTGTGTTTGATAATGCTCGATAATTTTAGCGATTGAAGATGCGACTAATTTAAGGGGGACAGGAAGATTGATACCAAACATAGGTGCATTAAGAACAACGGCATTAAAATGAGTCTGATAATGCTCTAAATATAAGGTTGCTACCGCACCACCCATTGAATGAGCTAATAAAAACCGTTGTCTGTATGTTTGTTTTCCAACGACATTTGTAATAAATGAATGAAGATCTGACACATAATCATCAAAACAAATCACATGTCCAAGTTCACTATCGTTAGTTAATCGTCCTGATGCGCCTTGACCGCGATGATCGTAGGCATACACGTCATAACCTTTACGAGATAACTCATAACATAACTCCTGATATTTCCAGAAGCTCTCATTACGCCCATTAACAATGACCACACAACGTTCATTTTGAGGATGTCGAATACTTATCCATCGGATCGGTATTCCATCAACACCTTTAAATTCGCCTTGCTCCCTCTTCTGCCACATATAATGGACTTCACTCGCCATTAATTGTGTAAAAACCGACTCCTTGGTAACAAAATCCCTCTCACAATTTTGTTTAACCATGACAACTTCTTATAATTATTATACAAACTTACATAAATCGCTGACTTCTTCTCCCACTAAATGGGATGCATTACAATGAGGTTCATCAATATCAATATAACGACCCACAGTGTTTAAAAAATACTTACCTGATTGATAACCAAGCCTATAATCTTCTTCTAAAGATGGCATATCACTACCAATCATTTTTGATTTTAGTGCTTTTTGCGGATGAATCTCATAAATAGTAACATCATCAGGTGGATTACTAAGAAACTCTTGTGTTTTTCTATAGTTATCTTCGTGCTCTAACAACATCTCAATCATACCTGCGGCTTTTGATTGGCCTAACGCACGACGAATATTACTCATCCAACAATGATCAAATGATGTATCAATAGGCACAGTGCGGATCACCACAATATGACGATAACCGCGCTCATAAGCTTCTTGAACAGGAATGGGGGCAGATAAGCCACCATCAACCCAATATTCATTTTGTGAGTAAATGGGTTGTCGATTTAAAACAGGGATCGCGCATGAAGCTTTTAATGCCAAAGACCAATTATCCGTATTTAAATTAAAATACGCCGCTTGATGACTCACCGTATTACTTGCTGATGCGAGTACAGTTCGATTACGCATATTCTGTCGGCCTTGATGCCAATCAAGCTCAAAGCGTGTCTGGGTTTGCTGCATTAACCAATCAAGATCAAGCCCTTCACGACCAAACAAAAAACGATATACGTCAAAGAAATGGTGATTCGTTGTTGCTTCTGTGATCACCTTAAAAGCATGTTTCTTTTGACCACAGATATAAGACGCTAAATTAAGCGATCCTGCAGACGTACCAATCATTAGTGAGAACGGATTAAAATCCTGATCTAAAAATGAATCCAATACCCCTGCGGTGAAAATCCCTCTTTGGCCTCCACCTTCAGTGACAAGTGCTATCTTAGATACGTCCTGAGGCTTATGGGACAATGCGTCATAATTTTGTACCGCATAAGATACATGCTTACCTGTCATGTTACTCTCTCAAGATTACTGCATACTTTGATGCATATTCATCATACAAATATCGCAAGGCATACTATCAAATAGGGGTCTAATGTCTAATAAAAAACGATCAATATTTGATTGTAAAAATATACGCTCTAATTTCTAAACATTAACAGCTTGAACTTTAGGTTTTATGTGATTATACAAGTTAATATTATCAGAGAGTATTTAACTCGTTATTCAACATTACCTCATATAAGGCTTAAATAACGCATGAACATTCACTCTTGCTTTAAGCTTGGCTGCCAACAAATATAAACCACCCAATTTACGGTGTAAAAAAATAGCATCTGCGGGCGGTGTATGCCAATAACCACTATTCATACTCAAGGCACTACCGGCATCGCGAATGCGTTTCCCCATATCTGTTGCACCAAAATCATACACACCATCAAAGGCTAATGGCTCACAAGCTTCTACACACAAATTCACGACTGCTTGTTGTGCGACATCTTCAATGTGCTGATGGAAAAAGCCTATTTGTTTTAACGCGTTAAGCATAGATCCCCGATCATTTTTCACCGCACCAGTCATCAATTGGCGATAGCCTTCAGAGACGTGCTCGGGATATTCACGCGTGGCGCCGAAATCAAGCAAGATAAACTGATTCGTTGTGAGGTTATAACGATAGTTAGCAAAATTCGGGTCGGTTTGCACCAATCGAAATTCAAACACTTCTTTGAACAATAAGGTAAAGGCTAATGCCATCACCTCATCACGTACCGCTTGGGGTTGCTTAGCCAGTTGCTCTATTTCTATGCCTTCGACAAAACTCATCGCAAGGATCGTTTCACATGTTAAATCATCGTATATATCAGGGATCAAAAAGCGGGCATCATCAGAAAGTAACTGGCGAAACTGTTTAAGATATTGTGCTTCTTTCTGATAATTAGCTTCGGCATGTAACTGTTTTTTCGCCTCGTCTAATAACTCTGACACATCAATAGACTTAGGGATCAATCCTGATACATTTAGTAAGGTTGAAACATTATGTACATCGCTATCAATACTTTCTCCAATACCTGGATACTGTATCTTTAAAGCAATATCTCGACCGTCTTTGGTTTTTGCTCTATGAACTTGTCCTATTGATGCTGCAGCAACAGGGTAAAACGAAAACTGAGCAAATTTGTCTTGCCAATCTTCCCCCCAGTTAGCAATGAGCACATGATTCAATTGGCTAATAGGCATAGGTTTAGCATCAGCTTGCAAACGAGATAGCAGTTCAGTTAATTCTTTCGGGAGTAAATCACCAGCATCCATCGATAAAAGTTGACCTACTTTCATCGCAGCACCACGTAACTGTGCTAATTGATCAGCCACACGTTGAGCATTTTTCGGCGTTAAGAGCAACTCACTGGCTTTAGGACGATGTCCTGACGCTAACTGTTTCACCCCTTCAGCAACCATGCCCGTTGCGACTCTTGACGCCAGTGAGCCTAATTTCGATAGTCGTGATAATCGCCCTTTAGGCACTTTTGAATACTGATGTGGATCTTTCATGCTTAAACCTTATCTTACGATGATGTGTAACAACGTCATTACTGGCGATTAAACACGCCTTTTCTTTATAGTGAATTAATATGGCGTAAATAATACTCGGCTTGCTCTACAATAACAGATTGCTCATTATCATCTAATTTATCCCAATGACTAAATAGCATACCTACACGAGGATTGTTTGCTAATAACCCTCTATGTTTATCCATAAAACGCCAATATAAACTATTAAATGGACAAGCATTCAGCCCTGTTTTCTTTTTAACCTCATACTGGCATGATGAGCAATAATCGCTCATTTTATTAATGTATGCCCCACTTGAAGCATAAGGCTTTGTTGCAACCACACCACCATCTGCAAACAGCGCCATACCTAGCGTGTTGGGCTTTTCTACCCACTCAACCGCATCAATATAAATACCTAAATACCACTGTTCGACTTCACTCGGCGCAATCCCCGTTAATAAACAAAAATTACCCGTGACCATTAAACGCTGAATATGATGAGCGTAGCTATAATCAAGCGACTGTTTAATCGCATGACGCATACACTGCATATTGGTTTTTGCATCCCAGAAAAAATCAGGTAACGAAGCGCTAGCTTCTAGCGTATTCTCTTTTCCGTAATGGGGCATATTGACCCAATAAATAGCACGAATAAATTCACGCCAGCCTAGTATCTGGCGAACAAACCCTTCAACTTGGGCAATATCAATTTTTGAATCTGGCTGAGAGTAAGCATCAATAGCCGCTTGGATCACTTGCATGGGATGCAACATTTTCGCATTCAAAGCAAAAGATAAACGAGAATGGTATAAGCTCCATGCCGACTCACTTTTGGTGGTCATTGCATCTTGAAAGCGTCCAAAAAAAGGCAATAAATCACGGCAAAAATAACTCAGTAGCGCTAGTGATTGTTTACGGTTTGTTGGCCAAAGTAGCTGCTCACAAGATTGACCGATTGTGTTGATATCGTGTTTTTCGAGTCGTTTAGAAATAACACTAACATCATTACTAAACATTAACGGTTGAGGAATCGCTTCAATATCAACAGCCTTTAATTTATTTCGATTTGCGCCATCATAATTCCATTTACCACCTTGAGGCTTTCCTTCAACCATTAATACATCAAATCGTTTCCGCATAGCGCGATAAAAATGCTCCATACGGTGATGTTTGTTTGGTGTTATATACTGCTCAAGTTCGGCCAATGTCAGTAAGAAATGCTCGCTATCACATGCTTGAACGGTTACATCAGGAATCTTTAATGTTGCTAACTGTTGCGATAATCGGTATTCGTCTGGTTGTTGATATTCAAATGCTTGGCAATGATATTGCTGACAAAGTGAAATAATTAAATCAGGTAAATCATGATAGGTATGAGTATCGTCTAATGTTAAATGTAAAACCTCATGTCCTGCTTGTTGTAGCGCAATCGCGAAATTTTCCATCGCAGCAAAAAATGCACAGATCTTTTGATGGTGGTGAGTAACATAGTTGGTTTCTTGCTTTAGCTCTGCAATAACATACAGCACATGTTCATTGGGTTGTTGATACCAATGATGACTCGCATTGAGTTGATCGCCTAAAATAAAACGAAGAGTTGTATAGCGCGATTGCATGATTATCCTCTACCACTCATTGGCCAATCATCAATATTTACGCTGTCTAAGGCGTTAAGGTTTTCATCCCCTCGCCAATGGCGAATAAAATGCTGATTAGGATCAAATATTCGTGTTTGTTTTTCTAAGTCAAACCAACGTTTTTCACGACTGTCTGTTCCCACCCCTGCAATATATTGCCAATTGCCCCAGTTTGCCGCGACATCATGATCAATCAGCTGTTGTTCAAAATAAGCTGCACCGTAGCGCCAATCAACGGATAGCTCATTAACCAAACAACTTGCAACTATTTGGCGCCCACGATTAGACATATAGCCCGTTTGGTTTAACTGTTTCATAAACGCATTAACAATAGGATATGGTGTTGAGCCCTCACACCATTGTTTAAAACGAGTTGGATAAAAACTGCTTAATAAACGTTTATTTTGCACGCCACTGAAACGATACAGATCTCGCCCAACAGCATGCGCATGCCATTGAAAAAACTCACGCCATAACAACTCAAAGAAGATCCAGTAGGTTGATGAATTTTTCTCTTTGTATTTTTCATAATCTAGCAAGGTAGCCATAATCATTTTGGCGGATAGTGCACCACACGCTAACCACGGTGAAAATTTGGTTGAGTTATCCCAACCCTCTATGGCATTACGCGTCTCTTTATAACTAGACGGTAAACGAGAAGAAAAGTATTGCTGTAAATGCATCATTGCTGCATTTTCACCACCATGCCACTCCACCTGATCATTATCTAAAATGGGAACATTTCGAATATCTAAATATCCAGAACAATATACATTGGGTTGTGGCGGTAAATAATCAGGCACAGGTAGGGACGAAAAAACAGTGACGCTTTGCTCTATCTGTTTACGAAATTTTGAAAATCTATTTGGCATATCTGAAAGAGGAAACGGCAGTTGATTTTGTGAATACAACGTATGCGTATCAACTTCTACAAATTGAAAATGGGGGTAACATTGTTTTAGGTAATGCCATTGCTGTTGTTCATACCAGCCGCAGTGACGACTCCGATAGATAAGGTTAATACCGTATTGTTCTATTAATTTAGGCATAAAAACCATAGGATCGGCTTGCATCACTAATAAACGCTGACCCAATGTGGCTAAATTAGATTGCAGTGCTTGTAGCGATTGCAGCAGGAAGCGATGGCGAATGGCTCCCACCGAGACAAGTTGATAACGATTAAATTGCTGCTTTTGTGGCTCCATAAAATAAATACACAGCAAGTTGTCACAATACTCGTAAGCTTGATGAAGTATAGGGTTATCGTGTAAACGTAGATCATTGGTAAACCAATAAAGAGCTTTTACCGCCATAAATTATATGCCTTATTTTTTATCGACTCTTCATTTACGATACGAATAGGCATAACGATCGATTTTTATTCTTGCTGTCAAGAAATTTAGGCAATAAAAAAGCCAGTATTATTAACAAGAAAGGTAATAATACTGGCTGAAAATGTAATTAGTCGTTAATCAAATTCTGGCTGATTACGGTTTTTAAAATTCACCAATAATCCCATCACCAGTACCACAACCGTCACTATTAAAATAGACTGGAATACGTGGTGATATTGCGCAGCAGAAGTAATTAAATCAATGGCATCACCTTTTGGTGTATTGGTTGATGTTAACTCAGCAATGTTTGCTGCTAAATAGTTTGCTACCGAACCACCCATTAACATGTAAATACCCGCAACCGTACCTGTTGCTCCTTGCGGATTCATACGCGTAATTGCAGCTAACGCGACAGGGTCAATAAATAGCTCAGCAATACCAATGAAAAACAAACCAATAAATAGCCATAGGAATGTTGTATGACCTGTTGCCATTGCTAACTTAGAAGACAACGTAATCAAACTAAAGCCCGCAGTTAAGAGAAACAAACCCATGTTTAATTTAGTTAATGTACGAACAGAGATCTGACGTGTCGATAATACTTTCCACAACCATGTCACCGCAGCACCACCCACAATAACGGCTACAGGATTCACCGATTGGAAGAAAGCTGTTGGAATATGGTAACCAAAAATATCAGTATCAATATTACGCTCGATGAATAAGCTGATTGAACTGCCACCTTGCTGATCAAATGCCCAAAACACCATACCAAAAATCATAAAGTACATAATTGAGTGAAGTTTCTTGCGATCTTCAGCATCACTCTTACGGTATAAACGCAGCATTTGTAGTGCTGAAAATGCAAGGATCACGGCAAGAATGTAACCGGCTAATAAATCTTTAAGTACAAATACAAGACCTATCGCGGCAGCAACGACACCGAGAATGATTAAGAACCAGTGACTAATACCTGCTGTTTTTTGTGTTAACGCCGCTTTATTGGCTTTTTGTACATGGGCAAAGTTTTTACGGCCCGTACTAAAAATGATTAAGCCAATAAACATACCAATACCTGCAAGAGCAAAGCCCACATGCCATCCCCAACGGCTTGCAGCATACCCACAGAAAATTGGCGCTAAAGCAGAACCAATGTTACCGCCTATATAGGATATAGAAAATCCTGATTCACGTGCGCTTTCATGACCTTTATATAACTCACCCAATAAACAGCTTGAGTTAGTTTTAAAAAAGCCATAACCACAAATAATTAATGCTAACGCAGAATACAAGGTCGTATGATCGTTACTCGGAATACTTAATACAATGTGGCCAGCAACCATCAGTGAGCCACCAATAACAACAGCCCAGTAATTACCCAAATAACGGTCTGCTAAATAACCCCCTAAAATGGGTGTCACATAAACTAAAGATGTATATGCACCATATAGAGCATAAGCATGTTCATCTGACATTAAGAGTTTTTGGGTTAAAAATAGAATTAATAGCGAACGCATGCCGTAGTAGCTAAAAAATTCCCACATTTGTATTGCGATGAGGTGAAAAAGCCCTTTAGGCTGAGAGGATAATTGCATATTGATTCCTGTAAAAAGGCCCGTTTAGCTAACGGTTGTCATTCTTATGGGTGTGTTTATACCTAGGGTATTTAAGAATGAAAATACACTGAACTTCTCTAAGCTCAAGCATATTCTTACCCCATATTTAGTATCTTACTTTTCATAGTTTTAGACATTTAATCATTGCTTCACTAGAAATAGATTATTCCATTTACAAGCAGTAAACAAACATCATTCCATTTTTAGTTCTAACAAAGCATCAATTTTGAAAAAAACTAAGTATTCATAAGGTTATGTTAAAAACACGTCACTAAACTAAAATCTTCAGTAGAGCTATATAACAAAAATCACAACATTAATGTAACAAAAAAGCCGTAACAATCGCTGCTACGGCTTTAATAAAAGAAACAGTTAGAACACGTTATAGCGTTAAATCTAACTCATTATGAATTAATACGATGCATTGAGAAGCAAATAACATCTTAGGACCTAAGCTAATCTTCTGTGCGCCTAAGCGTTTTAAGCTATTATAACTTTTCTTCGGCATTGGCATGTGATCGGTTAATAAGAAACAAGGGTTCGCAGCAAGTTCAATATCGCGAACAAAATCCCCTTTCTTATCTAACATGTATAATTGGTAGTCTTCAGCAAGTTCAACTATCAGCTTTTCAAAACTGATCGTACGAACTGTGATCCCCGGTTCTACATTACGACATTGCTCTTTACCCATGCCTAATGATTTATCAAGCGCATGAGTAATCTTATCTAACCATGCTTGCTCATGAAAACCCGTTAAATTAGTAATATCATTTGAATTAAAGCTAATGGTACGAGAAAAGTCTTGCGTACTTTCAAGCACTAAATGCACCATAATATCTTCGCGGTGAGACTGCGCCACAAAAATAGCATTCATTAAAACGTGAGCCAAAATTTCAGTGTGAGCATCTTGACCCACAGATGCTAATAGCATTTTACTGTCGGTGGGTGCAGAACGGGCTCTTAATACGAAAGCACGCATAGTTAATATCCTAGAAGTTGAAAGTGACACCAGCATCGCTACACATAGGTATATACCAATCATATACCTACAGCGAGCGCAGTATTATCCCCGCTTTTCATCAATATGTAACCCCCATTGATCAGATTCCTATTTTTAAGCGTATTAAGTTAATCAATCAATGACGACTAGGTAATATGAACACTATCACTCGATTACCCTCCCACACACTTGGCTATCTAGGTCTTATTCCTTTTGCCCTAAGTGCACTCGCTATCAGCCTTGAGATACGTATTTTTAACACTTCCGCTTTGCTCATTTTCGTCAGTTACAGTGCCATTATTCTTAGTTTTCTTTCTGGTGTTATGTGGGGAAACAGCCTGAATCACAAGGAAAATTCAACCAGTCGGTTTGCTTTACTCTTGAGTAACTTTTTTGCGCTACTCGCTTGGTTTTCGCTATTACATTCTACAGATCACTACACTTGGGCTCTTGTTGCATTAATGCTGGGATTCATTTGCATTCGTATCGCCGAGGTGAAGTTTAACTCTGTTCATCAAGATGAGTATTATCAACAATTACGTAATCGTCTAACTTCTTGTGTTTGCGGATTACATGCGGTTGTATTTGCAATCACATAACCAGGGAATATGAAAAATGGAAAAGATGATCATCTTTTATGATGGAAGTTGCCCACTTTGCGTCGCTGAAATGAAACAACTTCGACAACTTAATAAACATCAAAAATTACAATTTGAAGATATTCTTGCGCCTGATTTTATCCAACGCTTTCCTGATATATCAAAAGAGAAAGCCAGCACTGTTTTACACGGTTTACTCTCATCTCAAATAGGCGCAGAACAACAGCTTTTACTTGGTCTTGATGTCACTTATAAAGCATGGAACCTGGTTGGTAAAAAGAAATGGTTAAAAATACTCAGGCTTCCTGTGATACGTATCGTTGCCGATAAAGCATACTTATTTTTTGCCAGAAACCGTTATCATATTTCCTATTTATTAACCGGAAAATCCCGTTGTAATAGCTGTTCAATTGATTAATAGACGTCAGCTAAGCTAAATGTTTAACACTATGCTCAATCACGATCTTTCTTTTCTATTAGGTTATTTATCTTTTGATAAATCAGTGGAATGAGCCCAATACGACATCCATAACTTAACATCACGGTTGACTATATTCAGCCGCTACTCTTTATTAATATACGCTAGAGTTTTAGTTCTTGTACTAAGTACAAAAAACAATTATTCCCAAAAAAATTAAAATCAATACAAGCCTAACATTTAGAATAAAACGCCATCAATCAGACTACACACAGTCATAAAAATGACAATTTTAATTCTTTTAAGTGATACCTCTAATTTTTGTATTTATTTACGTGCATATATATAAAACACTATTTACACTCGCCGCACTTTCTAACACCTCATTTTCTGAGACAACAATGCAACTATCACTGAAACAAAAGCTGATCAGCGCGAGCTTGTCTGCTGTTGTCCTTATGGCAACAGTATTAACTTGGCTTGCTGCCAGTAATTTACAACAACAAACAAATGAAAATATCTTAGATCGCGTACAAAGCGTAGCAACCACAGCTACCAGCGGTATTGAAGATTGGATTAATATCCGTCGCAGTATTACCTCCTCAGTCAAAGAACCCTATCAAAAAGCAGATCTTGTGCCTTTCCTTCAACAAGCACGTGATGCAGGCGGTTTTGACGATATCTACTACGGTACCGTTGCAGGACAAATGCTTCGTTCACACCCAGAACGTAACCGTGCTGATTACGATCCTCGTACTCGCCCTTGGTACGGTGACGCCGTAAACAGCAACAAACAAGTGATCACCACCGCTTATCAAGACGCTATTACTAACGCCCTTTTAGTGACGATTGCCGAGCCTATTCGACATAACGGTGCACTCGCTGGTGTTATCGGTGCCGACGTATTAATTGATCAACTCATTAACGATGTGATCAGTTTGAACGTTGGTGATAATGCTCATGCTATGTTAATCGATAAAAAGAATGGAACTTTCCTTGCTCATTCTGATAAGTCACTGTTATTGAAACCGATTGCTAATTATAGCAATCAGTTAAACATGGGTAACATTGAACAAAGTGCCAATACAAACCGCTTAGAGCAGATCTCAATCAAAGGGGTAGATAAGCTATTTTACTTTGCAAATATACCAAATAGTGATTGGATATTTGGTCTTGAAATGGATAAATCCACAGAAGAAGCCAGCTACTATTCACTATTAACAGAGTTAATCATCACTGCTATTGTGATCACTTTGATCGTGGTTATGGCGGTAGCGTGGTTAGTAAACTATCTTCTTCGCGATCTTAACCGTGTATCTAAAGCACTGGCTGAAATTGCAAATGGTGAAGGTGATTTAACGCAACGTTTAGAACCAAGAAGCCAAGACGAAGTCGGTAAGCTTGCACTAAATTTCAACCAGTTTGTCGGTAACATGCACCAAATGGTGACTCGATTACGTCATGTTTCAGAATCACTTAATCATCAATCTCATATAACCGCTTCACAAGCCGAAGAGCGCAGCACTCGTATTCAGCATCAGCAAGATGAAATTAATATGGTCGCAACAGCAATCAATGAAATGGCAGCCGCCACACAAGAGATTGCTGCCAACGCAGAAAACACAGCAAGAACATCAGAGCAAACGGTAACCGCTTCTAATCACGGTGCAACACAGGTCAACCAAAGCCAACAATCCATCAGCACATTAGCGCAAGAAGTGGATACGGCAACATCTGTGATCAGTGAGCTAAATCACCATGCTCAAAGCATTACAACTATCCTATCTACAATTCAAGGGATTGCTGAACAAACCAACTTATTGGCATTAAATGCCGCGATTGAAGCAGCCCGAGCTGGTGAGCAAGGTCGAGGGTTTGCTGTTGTTGCAGATGAGGTACGTGTACTTAGCCAACGGACGCATGCATCAACTCAAGAAATTCAACAAATGATAGAGACCCTACAAAAAACCACAGGTCAAGCTGTGAATATCATGGAGGATAGTCGTCATCTCTCTGAAACCAGTGTTGATGATGCCAATGCAGCAGCAGTAAGCTTGTCACAAATTACGACTGCCGTAACCACGATCAATGATATGGCAACACAAATTGCTTCCGCCGCTGAAGAGCAATCTTCCGTAACATCTGAGATCACCCGTAATACAGAGGGAATTCGTGATGTTTCTAATGAACTTGCTGTAGAAGCCAATGAAGCCGCCAAACAGGCAGCTGAGTTATCAAATTTATCTCATGAACTACAACAAGAAATCAGTCGCTTTAAACTCTAAACATACCGTTATAACAACGAAAAACTAACGACAAAAGCTAGCATATAACATGCTAGCTTTTGTTCTATATACCGCTAACTACTATGCCAATATTTCCATTTCTCTTCACACTTTGTTTCAGTATTAACACCATGCGGCATGGGGTAACCCAACAGATCGCTATAAAGATGAATATGAAAAACACTTAAGCGCAAGCTGCCCTATTGCTAGTGATAACATGAAACATTTCGTCTATTTTGCTAAAGACAGACAAGCCATTAAATCTCATCCTTTACTCAACAAACCTCGTTTTGTAGGCGCACAAATCATGTATTCATGGTCTGACTTAGAACCTCAAAAAGACGTTTAAGATTTCTCTATCATTTTTGATGATTATGAATACCTAAAAAAGCACGGTAAAAAACTGTTTATTCAACTTCAAGATGCAATCTTCTATTCTGAAAATAAAGCCGTACCTAAATACCTTCTCACTATTAGTGCAAGCATTAGGACGCCAGTTTGACGAAAAATGGAAGGGATAAACTTACAAAAAACCGCTATTGGTGTATCAGTAAAAACCGATCCAAGCTTTAATGAAAAAGACTATATAACAGGTATCAAAGCAAACATGCTGACCTTGAAACAGACGTTTCCTTCCTCAACAACCATGCAATATGCCAACTTTGTTAACGGTGAATGGCTTCCTTGGGAAGACAAAGGTTACCTGAAAAGTATTTATCGATATGGCGAAAAAATGGGTGTGGGATTAGGTGCACCTGATCTCATGGTTAAGCGTCGAGGACAATTAAACCATGCTTTAGCTATGATGCATGAAAATAAGTATTCCGTCCCTTTAGGGATTGCCATTCAAGACGGTAATTACATAGGGCAAACAAACACAACTGCAGTAGTTGAAAAACGAAACAACATCGCACCGATGCTGCACTCATTTAGTCAGCACTTCCTAAAAGTAAAATACATGTTCTGGGGATACCAAGAACCCTACTTTACAGAAGATGTTGTTACTTGCTTAAACGCTTAACTTAACACATCAGGTTAACAGCAAAGCCAGCATTTATTGCTGGCTTTGTTAACTTAAAACGAACATATAAATTATTGCACAGACTAATAATAAATAAGTAATAATTCGATAAATAATAACTTTAATAATAATTTATTGTTATTGTATATGATCTTAAAAACCGTCCAAACTGAGGTCCGGTATCATTACGGGGATTAAAATCCTTAATCGGCTTTACTATTATTTGATACTTTAAATGATTAAGCTCATATAAATTATCATTATATATATGACCAAACTGAATTGGATCAAACCCATTACGATAAAAATGAACATCAACTGCATCACGGTTAATTTCATCAAATACTTCATTTGGCGTCATTGTATATGTCGCATACATCGTATTCGGTTCAGGAGAAATTCCTGCTTGTCCAGTACTAATATCACTATGTGTACACTGTAGAGCAGCATCTAGATCTCGCATACTTGAAGTCTCACCGGGAGTCATATCACCAACATCATTATTCAATTCACTATCAACAAATCCACATGTATTTTGAACAATATGTAACTGTATATAATCTGTATCAATTATTGAGGTATTATTATTTGTCGTTCTTTTGGTATGTATCGGAATACTATAAATTGTACTTACAGGACTGATGGGAACTTCAAATTGAATCTTGGTTAATTTAATATCGTAACTTGCTTTATAACCATCAAGCCTTCCATTACCTGTTTTAAAACTAAAACCAGCTCGAACATTGTTTCGACATTTTTTTGTATCATAATCACTATTTTTAGGTTGAGGAGTTGAATTGTAACCTCTTGGAAACCAGGTTGGCACAGGATCTCCCCTATTAGACCAATCATAATCACAATTATTTATATTTCCCCAACTCTACCCCTTTCGCTTAATTCTCATACGGTTATATGTATTCACAATTGTTGCTTGGATATCTTTAAATTTATATGTTGGCACACCTAGTTATGCTCTCTAGCTAAAGATAGGCCATTCCAAACATGATTCTTACCAGTATCAAACTCACCGTTATAACCATCAAGATTGACATCAACAATAACAGTACGTCCCGGATTTACATAAATATGTTGCTCATTAGCCTGTGAAAAAGAAGAAATTAAAGATAAACACAGAATCCTTTTATTCATTAATTAATACCAATATAAATATAGCGTTTTAAAGATTAAATTTTATTAAAATATTCTAATATTAAAAATATAAGATAATTTAACAATCTCGATATACAACAACCACAGTTTATATTGTAATAAAAAACTAATATAGAGAATAACAAGATACCATTCAATTCCAAAAAGGAAACAGACTATCTTTATCATTAAAATAACTATAAAGATGAATACTTTACTTATTGATAAAAAAAGGCTTAAGCTATTAAAATATAGCTTAAGCCTTTTTAAAACCAATATCATGATTAAAAATAATCAATTATTACATTATATGATCGAGTAAAAGCACCAAACTGAGCAGCCGTGTTATCATGAGGATCAAATTCATCAATTGGACTTGGTATAACTTGATATTCCAAGTTGTTTAATTCAAATATATCATCATATACTTGACCTAAATTAACACGAACATTATTCGGTCTAAATAAGAACACATTTACAGCCTTGTCATTAAAATTACTCGCTATATTCTCTTCAATACGATAATTTGCCAACATTGTATTTTCCGTATTCGATAAGCCAGCATTAACAGCGGTTCCAACTTCATTATTTTCAGAAATACAGGTTAAATCAAGGTCCACTGGAGTTCTCGGTCCATCGATACCGGGTGTAATATCGCCAACATTAATATCTATATCAGCGTTATTAGCTCCAAACGTACAGGTATTTTGTATAATATGTACAGTGATTCTATCAGCAGTGCCGACATTAATAGGTCTATCAGCATTATTTCTTTGCACTCGATGGAAAATAGAAAATCTTTCTTGTTGAGTGGTAGCATTAGCGGGTACAACTATACGTACCTGATTTACTCTAGTTCGAAGGTTAACTCTCCAATTATTGCGCAAAACCCGATTTCTGAGGTGAAACCCCAAACGTTGACTTCCTCCTCCACAAAATCTATGCAATATATTACCCGCTAAATTATGGCCAGGAAACGCACCAGGAAGTGGATTACCGCCAAGGTTACAATTCCAATTTGTTCCACCACCATTAAATAACAAGCGAAATGTTGATGCAGTTCCTACCATACTAAGAGTTATATTACCTCTAGTTTCAGATCGTGAGTATTCGTCACTAGTACCGACTCGTTCATGAGCCCAAAAGAACTCACTGTTAACTAATTGATTATTTAAAGTAATTCCATCTAGCACAACTGGAACTACAACGTCTCTACCTGGATTAACAAAAACATCAATATCATTAGCATATACATTAAAAGTACTGGTAACAATTAGGAACAACATGATTCCTTTAATTTTAATCATTCTGATAGCCTAATATGTATTCTATAATTAAAACGTTTAATTAGTATTTAATATCCTAATTTCCCTTGAAAATGACTGACTGTTCCGTAATCATTAATAGCGTCAAATTCAAATTTTGAGATTGTTGCTACATAATTGTTTTTAATAAATACTGAACTTTCAGGTGGAAAAACACCTAACTGCTGTTTCATCTCATTGTTTAGTTTTATTTCTTTACCATTAAATTTAACGTTAACTACTGCTAGATAAAAAGGTGTTGGATTCGTAATTTTTATATTTCCATTAGATTTAACAATTGATAATAATTTCTCAGCATTAGCCCTTTTACCTAAAAGAACTTTAGGTCTATAAATTAGTTTTACTCTTGTTTTTAAAGCTAGTGTTATTCTACTTTTTTTAGACTTATCAACAGGTGGTATTTCTTGTAAATTGAGCCAGTACAGAGATTCATTATTAAGAGATGACGATTTATGTGTATTTAGCAGTCTAACAACTTGTGTTTCACCTTTGTTAAATTTAAAAAAGTTAGGCATAGGGATAAAGTTAACGTTTTTATCTTTTTTATTTTCGTTCTCTATCCATATTTGAGCAGCGTATGTTTTATCTGCTATATTCTCTATCTTAATTTCAACGCTTTTATCGCCTTCATTAACAATATATCTTGTTGCGTTTAATTGTAATGCAGCAAACGAATTGCTACTGTAAAAAAGTATAAATAGCCCAATATGTAAAATATATTTGAATGTCATGAATCAACCTAAGTAAAATACGATTAATAATAAGTTAAAGTAATTCTTAACTTGCTTGTAAACTCCCCTGCATTTAAATCTGTATAATTACCGTTACCCGTGTAAATCAGTGTAGCAGTAACATCATGGATAAATTCTGTTTCATTACCGATAGGAACAGGGTAGTTTTGATCAAATACCAAGTTACTGCCTTCAACTAAGAGTTTTATACCAAGTTCATCTTTACTCGTAGAAAGTATTCCATCAGAACTTCCTAATGTATCAATAGGGTCATATTTGATATTAATGCCGTCAATAATTTCAGGCCTAGCGCAATGAATCACAACTGGCACTGTTTCTGTTATAATACCCGTTATTACCTGCCCCGTATCAACAGTTTCAAAATCAACGGTTTCATCATTATTACTATTAACAGTACAACCTGGACTAATAATATTACCGCTAATATTTACAGTTACTTCAGCTATATGTGCCATTACGTAATTAGATGATAAAAGTAATACTGCAAAAGCAATTTTATTCACACTCATATAAATACCATTTAATAAGTCTTAGTAATTACCCATTGATAATGTATTCTCTACTACTGCCAAAATCATCGAGTGCATAAATTGTAATTTTTGAACTAGATTTAACCTTTATCCCAGATAGATCTATTGAACTTTTTGGAGAAAATAATCCTAATTTTTTATCAACGGATTTATTAAAATTAATCAATTTACCATCCACTATTACTTTACTAATAGCAAAATAATATGATGTTGGGTTAATTATCTTATAACCATGATTCACTTTTTCTATTTTTATTTCTTTTTCTGCTTCCAAACGAGTCTTTTGTAATGATGTTGGTCTGTATATCAACTTCACTTTTGTTTGAAGCGCTATTTGCATAAAGCTATCAGGAGTATCTTTTGGCCGAGGTGGCATTTCAAGAACATTAATAAAAAAGAGTGACTCTTGATCCTTTCTTATATTATTTCCAATCTTTTTTAATCTTATAATTTGTCGACCATTTTTTACTATTTTAAACATTGAAGGAAGCACAATAAAATTAACACTATCCGTATTTATTTCATTCAGATTATCTATCCATACTTGGCCGCCATAGTTAACATCACTATCATTGACAATTTTTACGGTAATATCACCTTGTCCTTCATTATAAATATAACGCGTTTTGTTCATTTTAAGCCCAGCATATACACTGCTAGAAAGTAGCATACAACTTACTAAACAAAATGATATTAAGTAATTTTTCATTAAAACCTCAACATTATTGGCAATATATATCTTTAACTTCATTAAGATCTGGCTTAATTTTCGAAATGTCCACTTTACAAGTTTGAGTATTTGTTTTGATATGTAGGTAATGTGAAGGTGAGTCAAGCGTTGCCATTAACACCCCTTGTGTTGCAATAAAACCAACATAAACATTATCGTCCGTTGTTACCTGTGAACCTAATGGTAATTCAGTTCCATTCTTATCAAACACACGAAGTAAGTATCTTTGCACTTTCTTATAATCAAATTTACGAACAATTATTGCTTTATCAGTCGGAATTACATTATATGACGTTTTATTTAACTCAATATCATGAGATATATCTTTACTATTTAAATTAATACGATTCTGTGTATAAGTTGAAAGCGGAATAATAATGTTTCCAAAGTTATCAGCTTTACGACCGTTAACTTTAGCTTTATCTATCCCTTTTGTATTCACAATTGCTATAGTTTGCGAGCGACGGCTTGAATAAGCAATACCAGCCCCTTCTGCAGCAGCAACTGAGCCCGAGATAGATCCGCCAACAGACGTTGAGTTATTACTCGTTGAAGCATTAAAACCGATAGCAACAGGATTCAAGTTGGCATTTGTACTAAATGACGCAGAACGTTCAGACTTCGAAGCACTTGCACTTACAGAATGAGAAATATTATCACTGCTGTTGAATGACGTATTGGTACTAACGGTAGTCCCAGATGTTTTAGAATAAGTCACTGATGAATTAGTGAATATATCTCGTTCTTTATAAGATAATGGAATACTTAAACTTAGAGTCGTTGAATAGTCCTCACCAAGAGATTCAGACGATGTTATTGAACCACTAATACTTGCAGTCACACCATTCTCAAATGCTGTTGAGAATGATACGTTGCCACCATATTCGCTAGCGATTATCCCTCGATAATTACTGTACCAGCCAGAAGCAGATAGATATGAATGATCAAAACTATGCGTAAGAATTGTTTCAAATCGATTTCTTAATGACTCACTGCCATACTCATCAAAAGAATCAGGATCAAAGCCATTAAAATCAACATAACCAGTACTGTGGTATTCATACGCTACAAATTGAACATGTGTACGTTCTGTAATATCTTTCACATAACGTAAACTTGTGTTGATCCCTTCTAGACTTCTTTTTTGACTTTTATCCGTTTTGTTATATTCGCTTCTAGAGCCATTGACATTAAAAGAAATTGCACCGAAATAGCTTAAAGGAACTCCAGCTCCTATACCTAAGCTTTGGTACTTATCATGTAAAACCACAGCTGTATTTAACGTTGCATACCTAAACCCACGATCTAAAGAAGCAAATATAAATGGATTTTTAATATAGTTATCAAAATCACCTTTGCGTCCCGTTGCTATATTATAATCGTAGTCACCTTCAGCAAGCAGATTTGGTAACGTTGACATTGGATATATTTTTTTAGTAATTTTTCCAGTGTCACTTTCTACCTCCACAACAATATCTTTACTTCCAATAGGGTTAATATTACTAAAAGAGTAATGACCTGCAGGGATATCACGAGAAAGTAATATATATTTACCTTGCTTAATGGTAATTGTTGAGCTGGAATCAGCAAATCCTTCGATAATCGGTGCATAACCTCTCGTTTTATGAGGTTCCATTGAGCTATCAGAGTATAATGTTAAGCCGACAAAACTAAAATCATTGAGTACAGATGATCGGGTATATGTTTTACCAATAGAGAAAGCACTTTTTATTGGTTTTATCGCTGTTGACACAAGATATTCTGAAGATCTTATACCTGTTTTATTAGTACCACTCGCCTGTGTTGTAAATACCCAGCGATCATAGTTCATCTGTAAATCAAAATTCACAAATGCTGAAGATGTATCTTTACCATGATCCCGATAATAGTGATGACTTGCATTTGCATTGTAATTTAGAATAAAACCATTAGCACCATAGTCCCAGCTATACTCATTATCTTCTAATAAAATAAGTTGTGGTAATTGAAGCGATAAAGATTGCGTAGAAAAATCAAATATAGCTGAAGCTTTCGGTATTTTTTCTAAATTATAGCAATGATCTGTTGGATTGAAAGCGTCGATCATTTTCTCATAATTAATAGGTAGATCTAACGTTTCTAATAAAGTTAATGGCAAACAAATAGATTCTTTATCATCATCTTTTATCACTAAAACATGACGACCATAATTTTTATTATTTAGATAAAAATCAACCAAATATTTTCCAGGAACATTGCTACTTGAATAGTCTAAAAAATCTGATCTTACATTTTTGCCACCATTCATAAATGAAGTATCAAACTCAGTTTGTGCCAAGCACAAAGAAGAGTTCATAACAGCTAAAATAGTAATCACATTTTTTATATGCATGCGTATCTCCATCGCATTTCAACCACGAATTAAATCCATCTTAATTTGTAATCATTGGTCTCTAATAATTAATAGAGTTCTTGTGATATTATGCTTACTGTAATGTTCACATATAAGTTATTAATAATATAATTACTATTAATAAGAGTAATTGAGAAGCACTTATAAAGTACTTCTCCAATTTATTAACGATAGCCGACAACAAATTTAGCTTGCGATTTTACGTTACCAGCTGTTACTGCTGGTTCTGTACTCGCATCATCAGAAGATTTTACCATTTGTGCTTTAAATTGATATCTTGTAGGTGTGTGAATAGCATCAGTACCTGGAGCTATTTTCTCAAAATGAACACGTGAATCAGTTGATGTAATTTGAGTGCCATCGTCTCCTTTCATTAATCTTACTGCAACTTTTTGTGCTTTTGATGCATTTGGCGCCAAATTAGCCAAGTTATTATCAGCATCCCATCCATTAACAGGTACCCAAAGAACTGTCACATCATGAGCTGCAGTGAAACAATCAGAACCATCATTTTTTTTTGCTGAAACAATATCAAAAACGACTTCTTCGGCATTACCAGCTTCTACTTCATCAACAGTAGCTGTCTTTAAATTCACAACGTTAGAAGCATTCGTTGTACCATCACTGTCTTGAATAACAAAATTACATGTTGCTTTCGTTACTTCTCCTTGAAATATAACATCACCTTGATTTGCCAAAGCTGATACTGAAAAAAAAGCAGTAGATAGTAAGATAGTAGAAGCTAATGTAGTCTTTTTATCCATTTTCATATTATATCCTTATCAATATTCGTTGTTCAAAAATGCATTTAAAGTATTACCTTTAAATATTTCATTTTTCACATTAAATTTATTTCCAACAAAATAAATTAGTTAACACCAGCGTGTTTAATTAAAATAAAAGCGATCAATTAACATAAGAGCAATTAATTAACACCAGAGCGATTAATTAACACCAGAGCGATTAATTAACACCAGAGCGATTAATTAACACTAGAGCGATTAATTAACACCAGAGCGATTAATTAACAGCAGAGCGATTAATTAACAGCAGAGCGATTAATTAACACCAGAGCGATTAATTAACACCAGAGCGATTAATTAACACCAGAGCGATTAATTAACACCAGAGCGATTAATTAACACCAGAGCGATTAATTAACACCAGAGCGATTAATTAACATCAGATCAGTTACCTTTTAAAGTGAATAATTAAAAACCATATTTTTTATAGGTCTTTATTATAACAACCAGCTATCATAAATCAACCAAACATACCTTTAATGAATAATTCATCATTGTAATATGATATCAACCTCAATATTTCTGCAACAATGTAAATAACAATGCAATCAATAGCGTTAGGTTAATATGTGATTTTTAATATATATACCTCCGACACTCATTATATTTAGTTAATACATACGTAAAAACAATCATCTAATATTCACGATTTACTAAAATCACACTTAAATATAATATTTTGACCATTAATTAATATTTAATATGGAAAATAAAACGGCTTATTTATAGATGAACTAGCTACATTAATGGGCATTATCATAGGTATACTAATTTCAATATGACTCAAAAATAGATGTTTCTCTAAGTGAAAACGAATTAGGATCTGGCATAAATTCTGAATCAACAGTACTCGTATCACCACCAAAATAATCTCGTCCCCAGCTTACGACTTCTCCATTATCTTTTAGTGCAGCAAAAGCAAATAATGTTGCTTGAATATGAATTACGCCAGACTTTAAGCGTGAAACTAAATTAGCATTTTCTGTAGGTTCAGTTACACCATCAGTTGATGTAATTAAACCGCCGCCATGATTATATCCCCATACCACGACAGAACCGTCACTTTTAATAGCGGCAAATGCTTCCCTATTACCCACAATATCTTTAACACCTGAAATCAATTCAGAACTCACACTACTTGAGTCACCACCTGCAGATACATCTCCCCAAGTGACGACTGAACCATCATTTTTAATTGCGGCAAATGCATCTGTTGTACTAGAGATTGCTTTAATATCAGTTAAGTTTACACCTGTATTATTTTTGCCGCCGCAGCTTTCATCACCCCAAACAATAACGCTTCCATCTTGTTTTAAGGCTGCAAAAGCAGATGACGTGGAGAAAATATCAACAACACCAGAAGATAAATGATGCTCGAGCCCATTAATATCCGCCCCCCCATCTGTATTACCCCATACCTGCACCGAGCCATCTTTCATTACTGCAGCATATGCAGAGTCGGTTGTATGAACAGATACAATATCATCACCGTTAAGAGGCGTACCAGTTGCGGAACTAAAAGTAATCTCATTCGCTGACGTCTCTCCACCTGACCAAGTGAAGATTCTCCCCGTTGAAGTCACTGCGGTAAAACCAGGACGTCTTTTCCAAATTGAGTCCTGCTTTCCTGAATCATAAACTTTCACAACATCATTAAGTTTTAATACTGTCGGGTTTGCACTAACATCCCAAGACACAAGGTCGTCACCTTTTAGTGCAGCGAAAGCATTTTCAGCAGAAAAAATTACGTCAATACCTTCAGGGACCTCTTCTTCAACGACTTTGGTATAGCTTCCGTCATGATTAGGGTCATACCATGTATAAACTTTACCAAATGGTATCTCACCAGTGTCATCATAAAAATCTAAACCCGTTACACAAGCAAATGCAAAACGTGATGCGACACAATCTTTAATATAATAAAGTTTATTAGTACCGAAATTTGGATCATATATCCCCATCTCGCCACCATGCCGAATATCTCCCCATGCATTGACAGGAGCTTTCACCCAACCATCAGCATCGTATTCAGGTACATAAACATAAGCCATTTGCGTTGCAACGAGTTTGTATTCGGCTCCTGGTCTTGGCATATATTGGTCTTTAGCGCCTAATGTTTCAGCTCCCCAACCAATAAAATCTGATGAAGAAATAAAAGGATCTAAAGAAGGGCTTTTAGACGCTATGAATGAATAATGATTGCTATGGATCTGATTGACAGTGGCTATAGAGTAAATTGAATACTCAGAACTAGATTTTTGTCCATACTCATCAACACCAACAACCTCTAATTTAACTGCGTGATTTATATCTTCTGGTTGTAATGTATAAGATTCATCAGTCCCGACCACTTTTCCATTAATGATCCATTGATATTCATAACTATCGCAATGCCTTTCACAATATAAAGAAGAAGTTAGTTCGGCACCAGGTTCATAACTCGCCCCACCTAAATCAAGACCTATATATGTTAATGTTGGCTTTTCAGGTGGTACAACATTAACAATTATATTGCCTGTTTGTTTTTTATTCGGGTTATTTGGATCAGCCATGGTATAAGATAAAATATCTTGCCCGTACTTATTTTCAGACGGATTATAGGTAAATTCACTTCCGTTAATTGAAACTGAGCCTAACTTTTCGTTAGTAATTTCTTGGATCTTATTGATGGATGAACCATCACCCAAAGAAAATGTTTTTGATTCACCCGCATCAACATACAGAATAATATCTTTCGTGACGGGAGCAGGTAAAGAGAGATCGATAACAACCTTTCCTTTGAATGTCTGGCCCGTATCATTATTCGTCATTGTGTAAAATATAATATCTTCACCTGATTTTCCGGCGATAGATTTATAGGTAAAACGACTACCAGAAAAGCTAATTGTACCTAATTTTTCACCATAAATTGTGTCTATTGAAATATTAGATGGGCCAGAATTCAATGAGATTATTTTCTCGGTTCCAGTAACCATAGAAACAAAATAGTCTTTTGTAATTGGCACCAAAGGTTCAGGTTTATCGTTAATTACATTAATGGAAATGGTACCTGATACAACCTTACCGTTACTATCTGTCGTAACATAAGAAAGTATGTCTTCACCATCAGCATTAATATTGGGTGTATAGGTAATTTGATTCCCATTTGTAGATATACGACCTAGCGATCCCCCTGATAATGAATCAATAACAGTACCTTTACTTCCAAGACTAAATGATTGAGTTGCAGACGACGCCATATAAATAATGAGATCTCGCGTATGAACTTCAATAATATCAGGTGTAATTGGTGAGCCAGAAGAAGGCTCATTAGTTATTTTGATATGGCCTATCGTCGACGATGTACCATCAAAAACATTGTAAGGTATAACCTGCTCACCAATAAATCCATTAGGAATATAAGTTAAGTTATGATTCGATAATTCATATGTACTAGGGCTTTTAATTTGAAAGTTTTTTCCAATGCTAACAATTAAATGCTTCTGTTCTGTATCAAGGTCTGAAAATAAATTATTAAGATTTAGTGTTATCGCTTTTTGATTAAAGGTAATAATTTCATAATCTTTAGTAATTGGTGGTAAAAACTCAGAAGTATCGTTGCCATTGTTCGAAGGTTTTTCCTGATCGAGAAAACCATCATCTTCGCCACCACACGCTGTTAATAATATAACTAAAGGTATACACGACTTTTTCATAGTACGCTCTTCCTTGTACTTTTAAAATACCCAACTTACGCCCATAGAAACTAATTGATGATCGGTATGCCCTATATCATTATTTCCCATTGATTCCGTACGTTGATATTCCAACTTAATATTCAATCGTGAATTTATATAATAGCGAATACCTGCGCCATATACGGGTGAAAAACCTGTAGCAGTACCTTCTCTTAAACCTTTACTTTTACCTGACCATGCAGCAACACCTGCACTCAAAAATGGGTAGAAATCATTTAAATAATTGCCAATAATTCCTTTTAAAACTAATTGTTGAAAGTTACCTTTAATATTTCCTAATGGATATGATGCATTTCCCTCACCAAAGTATTGGTACGCAACTTCAGTTGATAAATACCGATTAAATTGATAACCAACATGCGTGCCAAACGCCCAATGATCTTGATCAACAGATAAAGCATGTTCATCTCCAGCGTTGGTATAACTTCCTTTGCCGATATCTAGTCCTACATACCAATTATTAGAAACATTATTGGTATCAGCAAATGCAGTAGGAAAAAATAAAATTAAAGATGAGTATAAAATCATCGGTCCATATATTTTCAAGTTATTCATAATAATCCTTTTAATTTATGAACTAATATAACTCTCACCTAGAAAATACTATATTTGCGAATAAAAACAAGTTGCATATCAATAATAATCTTATGTCAACATCTTTAATAGAAGCAATCTCAAACTTATGGTAATAATATGAAAATAACTGTTTATTCAATAAAAATTCAGTTTTTCACTTATTATTAATTAATCAATGAATAGTCGGTGAAATTAGATTTTATTTATTTGTAATTTTGAATTTACGTAACATTTTATTAATGTTTTTATAGTGTAGGCATATAAATGAAAATTGTACATTTAAATAAAGAAAATTAGACATTATTTAAAAAAAACAATAAAATTCACATACTAATATGGTTACTTAAAAATAATGGATGAATAACAAACATTACCCATTATTAATGTTATAACGTAACAATAAATCAACATTATGATAATATATTTTTATTCTTATTATTTGTTAATAAATAATTTAAAAGCACAAACATAAATTAAGAATAACATGTGATAAAGCATTGTTATTTTTAATGAAATAAAAGTATAAATGTAACAATCCCACATCAATAAATCATCCTGATAAATGACTCTCTCCATAATAAAATACAGAACATTTAAATTAACAGGCGAGCAATAAAACGCTTCATAAGAGTAATATTTAACTTCCTTATTAATAAATCACCTATTTTATAAATTTGTTGCTTTTAAAAATGAGTTTCATATACAAACAAGTTAGATCAATGTAATAGAAATGATAACAAACAGAGCGTAAGCATATTTATCTATTTTTAATTTTCACAACAACTTATCCAAGGTTTCTAATATGAAAAAAGTAATAATTCATAGCTATTGAGTGATATTCCTCACAATAAGACAAATGATGCACAGTGACGATTTTTTGCTTGTGAACCAATATATTCATATTGCCGTAGAAATTTTTCCTTAATCAAGCAAGGAAGAGGTTTTATATGAAAAAAACAACACTTACATTACTTACAACTGCGGCATTAATCTTAAACGGTTGTGACAGCGATTCGCATGATGAAAATGAGACAAAACAAGCTGAAATGCCTACTTCACAGTTAAGGGTCACGCATGCAAGTGCGGATGCTCCGCTTGTTTCTATTTTAATGGATGGTGATGTAGTTAGTGGCTTATCTAACGTTGATTATCAGCAAGGTAGCCCATTACTTACTGTTAATTCAGGCAGTCATGATCTGATTGTGCGTGGACTTCTTGCAAACGATGCGACCGCTGATGTGATCACAGCAAACGCAGTAAACCTTGCACCAGATATGCAGTATGACGTCTTTGCTGTAAATAATGTGAATGCTATAGAGCCTGTGATTCTTTCTCGGTCTAATGAAGCCCCTGATGACCAATCTATTCGCGTCGATGTGTTACATGGACACCCCAACGTTGGTGGTGTTGATATTCACGTAACGACCGATCCTAGTATCAGTGCAGATACAATTGCGGTTTCCGATCTCACCTTTAAAGAAGACGATGCAAATCTCCCCGTTACACTTCCCGCTGGTGAATACCGAATAAGGATCACGTTAGCAGGTAACAGTACTGATGCCGATGTAGTATATGACAGTGGCAACATCGCATTAGATGGTGGTAGCGACTTAATGGTCACAGCAGTACCCAATGTAAGCGGTGGTGCCGTTTCTCCTGTCAATCTTCTTGTTGCAGACGGATCAACCGTTAATGTACTGAGAAACACTGGCGAAAACTCAACGGTGCGTGTTGGTCATGCCGTCGCTGATTTAGGTGATGTCGATATAAGAGCCAGTGGCAATGTTGTGTCTGGACTTGATTCGATAAGCTATGAAACAATTAAAAGCCTTGATTTAGCGCCGAACACTTACGATTTAACGGTTACTCCTTCTGGATCAACAACACCTGAAGCCATTAAAGCTCCAGGCACCCCTTTTGCAGCAGGCTCTGAAACAACCATTTTTGCCGTCGGACAATTTGCCGCTCAATCTATAGAACCTGTTATCATTGAAGATGATTTAAGAAGTGTTGCGACATATGCAAAACTAAGAGTCGTTCATGCTAATCCAATAGCTGGCACAGTGGATATTCACGCAGCCCCTACCGGTACAGGATTCTCAGCCGATACTGCGGTATTACAAAATGTGAATTTCAAAGACTCTGCTGTACTTAACGTGGGTGAAGGTAATTACGATTTCGCCGTGGCAGAAGCAGGGACTACCAATGTATTGCTAACAGCGACCAATGTAGCGCTTGCGGGAGGTAACGTGGCAACCGCATTTGCAACTGAAAACGCCATTGCGTTAAACGTCGACAAATAACAACCTTAAAAAACATAACAAAAAGTCCGCAATCTTTTACTACTAGGCGCTAGTAATAAGTTAATTGCGGACTTTTTCATTGGCATTACGCTATCAAAAGCATTGCCTTATACTTACAACGCTGAATTAAACTAATCGTCAATACCGCAATCAGTGCAACTTAGCAGTACGATTTCGTGTTCAAATACACCTACATCGTCACCATCAGCAAAAAGCTCAGCAATTTCTTCTGCTACTTCTTGTTCATCTTCAGCTTTAACTTGATGCGCTAACTCTTCTTCAGAATAACCGTAGAAATTAAGCAATAAATAATCACGAGCTTCATCTTTTGTACAAGTTACGTTCACCGACACTTCAGGCTCAACGTTATCTTGCGCAATAATCGCAGACGCTTGTGCAATAACATCTTCTTTCATCGCTGCGGTTAACCAACCAAGATCAATGCTAACTGTATTTTTTTTACAGTTAAAACATGGCAGTTTCTGAAAGTAATATTGAAAGTCAGTCATAGATAATTTCTTCTTTAAATGTTGTTTTGCAAGATTATGAGCGTTTTCTAGCAAAATACTAGCGTAACAGGCCATGAATACGTTATATCGTGAGTAGTATGATGAAGTATTAGGCGCGAAATAACCGCTTAATTCATTACTCTACGTCCAAGCCAGATCTTTTCGCTATTTCAGTTTCAAAGCCATCGATACTTTTTTGATTCTTTTTGAGCCAGTATTGCTCTATTCCTTCGACACCTTGCTTTTTTGACCAATTCGCCAAGTCATCACGATCCCCCTCATAGCTAAAATACGGAACCGACATGCCACAAGACGACTGAACAAAATCAATATCTAAGATAAATATTTGTCTAGAAGCGACACTTTCTGGAAATAGCTGCACAAACTGACCCCATTCCTCATCTTTAGTATGTAAGACTTTTGCCTTCCCATATACTCGAAAAATGAGCGGAGCTCCTTCAAATGCACAGAACATGAGTGTCATTCGTGCGTTTTTAATAACATGCGATGCAGACTCATTACCGCTACCTGTTAAATTTAACCACGCTATTTGCTTTGAATTGATGACTCTCAATGAATCACCACCTTTAGGTGACAAATTCACATTACCGCTATCAGCGGCAGTACCAACAAAATAGATTTTTTGCTTTTCGATAAACTCTACATGTTTATCTGATAATTCAGAAAATTGTTTACCCAAAATAGTCACCTTCATATTAAGTATTCAATACTAGAGATCGCGCCAAGTTTAAAAACAAACTAGTTGGCTATCCGTTGAGATACAAAGTACATCCTATTATCTGCCGATGAGATCACCTAATTTCATTCAAAATATACTCTAACCCCATCGTCTCACCTTGTTTATCATAAGCATCAGATAAACAATTCATAAAGCCGTGTTTATAAGGCATGATTTGAGTCGTTACATTTACTCGATGAAGAAGTACTGTATTCATAGTTAAAACGTCAAAAGAGGCTTCTTTTTTCGGAAAAATAACCGCTGTTGGTACTTTCGGCTCAATATCCACGTGATGACGTATTTGTGAAGGATAAAAGCAAAGAATACTTTTACAATCAGATGCGACTAATTCGGATATTCGCCAAGCAGCATTTGCGCCTGCGCTAAAACCTATCAGTACATCAGGCTTATCTTTTAATACTGACTCACAAACTAAAGATAAGTAATCATCATGCCCACAAGCTTTAATAAATTGCTCATACGCAGCTTTTTCACTAGAAAACTCAAAGCGAACACCTTGGTAAGGGTCAACGATTTTTACACTGTCAGTATGTTGAGCAATAAATGAGGCCATCTTATCTGTGGTTTCACATAAACCAAAAATATCGGTGACAATAATAACCTTCATAAATGCTCCTTTATATAATTAACCCATAGCAGATACTAATAAATATGTTATTAATACTGAAGTGAGTAACAAATAAACTTCGAAACCAACCGTGAAACAATAGAAAAAAGAGCAACTATTGCATTAAAAACAAAAAGCCAGCCTCAGAGGCTGACTTTGCAATCTCTTATTAAAATTAGTGCTTACAAATACTTCTCTATTGGCAATAACTGTAATAATTCTGATTTCATACGATCCCATTGTTTAGTGTTCGGTTCACTGTCCCATATTTCGTTACCCGAATGCCAATACACATCGCCATCATCCAGACTTAAATGCCAACTGTTAGTGTCTTGCATTGCGCCCTCTAAGGTCGTAGCCAGCTCTGTGGCAATCTTAGGGTTTTCTATCACCAATAGCGACTCAGTATTAAGATAGGTAGAACGTAAATTGAAGTTAAATGAGCCAATCGTCGCTATTTGATGGTCAAATACCGCTGATTTAGCGTGTAAACCGTATACCGCATTCGGTGCACATTTGTCGTTATCTTGAATAACAATCTTGCATAACTTAGCGTCAGGCTTTAATTCATATAAATCCATGCCACTTTCAAGCATCTCTTGCCGTCTACCAGCATAACCAGAATGATTCGTCACAAGATCATTTGATGCCATTGAGTTTGTCAGTGCTTTGATCTCCACGCCCTTTTGCGTGAGCTGCTGTAAACCTGCTAGTTGTTTATCATCAAAGACTAAATATGCCGATTCAATAATGATGTCATTTTTTGTATTTTTCGCCAGTGTAGATAAATACTGCGCCGTTGCTTTTGGCTGATCACTATTATCAACATCATCTGGAATAGGCTTATCTGAAATATATGTGGCTTTGGCTCCTATCATTTTCTTTAACAGCGTTGATAAGTACGTCATGGCTGCATTTGGGCTTTGAGGCAATGCCGGATAGTTTTTATATTCAGGTACAGGAATAGTGTTAAGCATTAACTGTGGTAGTGGCTTAGCTTTATCCCTTAATAAATCAACTGAATATGCCCATTCACTATTCCAATAATCATTAAAGCTGCGTTGAACATCCGCGACAACTTTTCCACTTGCTAATACATCACGATCACGCAAGTTCAGTTCATGGGAAAGGTCAAAATACTCATCACCAATATTACGTCCACCAACAACAGTAAAAGCACCATCAACAGTGAAAGATTTATTATGCATACGACGATTTAAACGTGAAAAGTCCCCTACAAAGCTTATCCATTTGCCTGCATTACGGGTTGGGATCGGATTAAAAATGCGGATATCGATATTAGGGTGTGCATCGAGTTTTGTTAGCAGTGCTTCACGATCGTTTAGGTTAATATCATCAAGCAACACACGAACATAAACACCACGATCAGCGGCTGCTACTAGACGACTCGCTAAATAACGACCAGAGCTATCTGAATTCCAAATATAGTATTGAATATCTATCGTATGTTCGGCAGCTTCAACCAAAGCTAGACGTTGAGCCAATGCATCCCAGCCCGTATTTTGCACCAGAACTGCGCTTGGTGTTTGTGGCGTTATAAATGGATTGTGGCGATCGTTTAATGTCGATAACGCACTGGTTAATTTCGGTGTTAGTGGCGCATCAAGATGCTCTGCTTGTTTAGGCAGTGAGGAACACCCTGTCAGAATAGTGATAAAGATAACACTTGCACCTATCACTTTATTTATTGGCATGTATAACAATATCCTTATTCTGTAAGCCGCGATTCATTCGCTTTTGATTTAATTTTACACCCGCATTGCCATTATTTAATAATAGCCAGCAACAAGCTAGTTATCTAAACAGTCAATCAAATACCGTTAAGCCAACCACTCTCATTTCACCATAATCTATTTCATGCATTGTTAACTTTTCGTCATCGAACACTAAAAATATTTGGTTTGTACTATGTGTTACCAAAAGGATTTCGACGAGTACGTGATTATGGGTTGCTGTGTGGTCGTAATCAGAAATAGCGTCATCGAGTTAACGCTTCAGAAGCAAAGAGAATTTTATTATAAATCAGGGTATTAATATTATTGGTTCACACCAAGGATAACGCTCGACTTCTTTTTGGCATCCCCCTTCATGCTATTTCCAATATTTACTTATATAAGGTGGCTTGGGCTTGTCCAACACTTCGGATAGGTGTCGGCTTCGCGACACATATCCTTATTTGTTAGGCATTTAGTTCAGCAAGAATCACCTCAACTTCTTTACTGTTTTGTAACTTGAAGCTAGATATCATTCTATTTAAATTAGGCAGTGTTAAATTGGCTTTATTCTTGGCGAGTAATTTTCGGAACTTGGTTGATTTGGTGTATTGAAAATCATAACCAAACGTATTGATGAACATCAATAGAACGTAATGCATTGCCTCTAAGCGAAACCAACGAAGCCTTTCTTCATTTGGATTTATCCCTGATAAAAAAGCTATTATTTTATCAACATCAATTTCCTTTTTTTCTATTCCACTTTTAAACTCATCAAATGATATTACTCCGTCCTTCGTATTCATCTGATTTAAAGAAGATTGAAAGTTATTTCTGAAAAAATGGTCTGTATCGTTACTGTAGTCATAATCCAAACCATCAAATAAAGATGCATCGCACATTAATTGTGGGAATATTTTTAAAAACTTAACGAAGTCTAGATCTTTTTCATCTGCTATCGTTGAATCTAAATAGACCATTTCTTTTTCTAGAGCGTTACACCATGAAAAGAATACCAACAATCTGTAAGTGAAAGAATAAAGGTAGTATTGAGCATCAATGTCTTTACCACTCTTTACATGCCACTCCTCTGAATAATTATAATTGAAGTTCCACATTCTGTGGTTTAAAGCTTCAGCAGCATCAATGATACTTACCTTATTTTTTGATATGACTTCTTTGATTTTTTTTCTTTCTTCGTGCTCATGTGTTTTATCTAATTTTTCAATATGAGAATTAGACTCAATTTTTGCTTTTAATTTTTCTAACTCAATGTTGTTTTTATTTTTTATAGCTTCTGACATTTCAAGGAGCTCTTGTTGATGTTTGAATTTTTCATTGTTCATCAATCTATTAGCCCATACTTTACCTAGCCAAGATGACAACCCAAAAATGATAACACCAGCACTTCCAACAGAACCAATAATAGTCGCTGAAACTTTTAATATATCTACTGAATCCATTCGTTAACCTATAATTAATTTTTAAGTGGAAATATGACCAAAATTAATCAGACAATTTCAACATTTTCTGAACTTTCGGTAGTTACTTTTAACTCTTCCATATGCTCTTCAAATTGTTGACTAGAATAACGAAGATCCTTAAACCTACGAATATCACGATCTTGCAGTGATGCATCAACAATTGCTTCACGAGTCTCTTTATCTAAATCAGTAAAGTTCCTCCAATCCGCTTCCATATCTAAAACGAATGATAAAGGATATCTACAACTATAAAATGTCCCATCTGCTTTTACTAAAAAGACTTGAGGCCTGTATCCTTTTTCAACTTCAACTTCTTTGATATCAATAATTTCGAGCTCCTTGAGGAGGTCGCTCCAACTAAAATCAGAAACTAGCAATTCTCTATAATTTTCAGCACGAAAGGCCGCTAAAAATGACATTAATCGTCGATATTGAATAGCTCCTCTAGCTGTTTCTCTAAGGTTTGGTGTAGCTATTGATGCTAAGACAACTGTTTTCAAATCCTCAATTCTATCTGAAAAATCTATATATCTTTTCGATTCAATACTCTTATTTCTGTCCTCATAAAGTAATCGCTGAAACAACTGCGACCATTGCCCAACTAAAGTATTCTTAATATCTTCAAGTTTAGAAAAACCTATAACACTATTATTGGTTGTTCTGTGGGTTAAAAAGTTTATAAATTCAAATATATATGTTGCAGTGTGCTTCTTTTGAATTGAAGGAAATTCAATTTCCTCCATAACCTTTGGCTTATCTTTATTTTTTTCATATACATTATGGTCATGCAGTACTTTCTCATCCACAAATGCATACACGGGTATAGATTTCTCAACGGCTTTAAGTATTTCAAGTTGTGTAATCGATAATTTATCTTTGTTGTCCAAAATAGCTGATTTACTTGAACTATCTTTTAATGCAGTAAAATCAAACTCCTCTAGCAATGATGGTATTCCGGTCCCCCCGAACCTAGGCCCAATGATAAGAACCACCATGTCGCAATTTGGCACTTCCTTAATACAACTTTCATGAGTATGCGATCGAGGGTCATACAAAATATCAGAATAGTCACTCATAACGGGATCATAACCTAATGATGCTATAAAAGGTCTCAACTCTGACCTTACAATTCCCAAGTCGTAACATGTAGAAGAAACAAATACTCTTAGTTTTGCCATAATAATTCCTTTGTACAACTCACGCTCACCTTAAGTGAACAAAATAGTTAAGTTATTGAGTTAACAGTAATGCCTAACGCTGAATTAGGATGTGAGCAACGCAACCACAAAACTAAACCAGACCACCGTAAACACAAAACCCAACGATGGAATGAAAAATGCCATGCGTTGGGAATCAATCTTAAATGCCTTGTTAGGCGACAACTAAACTGTTGAAGAACAAGCTTTTATCAATAATACCAACCGCTACCAAACCTATCAGAGCTAGAGAAAATATAGCTAGCCAACCGTGCTTCAGAAGCAAACTATATTGCGGCCTGATACGCTCAAGCTTCAGCAAGCGGCGATACTCATAAGCCTGCGTATAACACCAAATACACAGAACGACAAATATCAACGTTGCTAGTTTTTGACTTCCCTCAACGCTAACTAAACCACCAAAAATACCTAAAGCGACTACCCCAACAGTATTTTAGACACCCTTAAAGTAATCGATAACCACTTGTTCTGAATAACTATCATATAATTTCATATTCAATCTTCGATAGTTTCGTATTAGACGCCTAACAGTAAATTAATAAGCATTCTTACTTTTACGCTATATTAATACAGCAAATTTTCATTATTCTAATAAATAAAAACATTTATTTTCATTAAGTTAGTCGCAAAAAACACTTTTAATTGATAGATTGCTTTTGATAAAAGTAAGAACTATTTTTAACCCGTTGGATTAAAAACACACCATGAATATTACACTTATATATCAATCACTTAAAAAGAATTGAGATAATTAAGAAATTGAGCATTGTCTTATCATCTAAACGAAAAAAAGCTCTGACTTTCATCAGAGCTTTAAACATGTCTATTTATACTTACTTAAGTTGTAGTGGCAAAAGCAATTACAGTAGACGGTTTCCGTTGGCGTCGATGATGACTTCACCATCTTCCTTAATTAGTGGTCCTTTCGGCCAGTTTTCTAGCACGTCTAATACCGCTTCACTAGGGCGACACAGTTTTACACCTTTTGCCGTACATACGATTGGGCGGTTCACCAATACAGGGTGCTCTAGCATGGCTTCTAGAATCACTTCATCTGATACGCTTTCATCTAATAAACCGAGCTCTTTAGCTGGCGATTTACTGGTACGTAATGCAGTACGTGGGGTTAAATTTGCCGCTGCAAATAACGCTTGAAGCTGAGGTTTTGTCCAACCTTCTTGAATGTATTCAATCACTACAGGTTCATAGCCTGCATCTTGGATAATTTGCAGCACATTTCTTGAGGTACCGCACTCTGGATTATGGTGAATAACAACCATTTTTTTACTCTCCGTGTACTTTTGAAATAGTGTTTGATGGCATTTCGTTTTCATCAAACCAATGGCGAGTACGGTTGGCAAACCATACTAAAGACAACATAACGGGTACTTCCACCAGCACGCCAACAACGGTGGCAAGAGCAGCACCTGAGTGTAAACCAAACAGTGAAATCGCAACGGCTACCGCTAATTCAAAGAAGTTAGAGGTACCAATCATACAAGCGGGTGCTGCAATGTTATGAGCTAACTTCATGCGTTTTGCAGCCCAGTAAGCAATGGCAAAAATCGCATAAGTTTGGATCAATAGTGGAATCGCAATTAATACAATCGCTTCAGGGTTAGCGATAATTGTTTCAGCTTGGAAACCAAACAATAAAACCACTGTTGATAACAAACCAATGATTGACCAAGGTTTTAGCTTGGCTAATAAGTTATCTAAACGAGAATGGTCGTTTGATTTATCAAGCGCTTTACGAGTAATGGCACCCGCCACTAATGGGATCACAACATACAGCACCACTGATAATACTAGGGTATCCCAAGGCACAGTAATGTCTGTCACACCTAGCAAGAATGCCGCAATCGGTGCGAAAGCAAAGATCATGATCAGATCGTTAACGGATACTTGTACCAAGGTGTAGTTCGCATCACCTTTGGTCATTTGGCTCCACACAAATACCATTGCGGTACAAGGTGCAACACCCAATAAGATCATACCTGCGATGTATTGAGAAGCGGTTTCTGGATCAACCCAAGAGGCGAAGAAAACTTTGAAGAATAGCCAACCTAGAAACGCCATAGAAAATGGTTTTACTAACCAGTTAATCACCAGTGTTAGCACTAGGCCTTTCGGTTTTTTACCCACATCTTTGATCGATGAGAAATCAATCTGCATCATCATTGGGAAGATCATTAACCAAATTAATACCGCAATAACGATATTAACGTGCGCGTATTCAAGCGATGCCACCACACTAAATAATTGTGGGATTGCACTGCCAAGAATAAGACCGGCAATAATGGCAGCCCCAACCCATACGGTTAAGTAACGTTCAAACAGTCCCATTTTATTAGCCTTCTTTTTGGTTTACACGTTGCATTAATTGCTCTGCACTTTCGACACGTTCTGAATAACGATCGACTAAGAAATCACTGTTATCGCGGGTTAATAGCGTAAATTTCACTAGCTCTTCCATCACATCAACAATGCGGTTGTAGTAACCAGATGGCTTCATACGATCGTTATCGTCAAATTCTAAAAACGCTTTTGCGACAGAAGATTGGTTAGGGATAGTCACCATACGCATCCAACGACCCAATACACGAAGCTGATTTACTACATTGAATGATTGAGAGCCACCACACACTTGCATTACCGCCAGTGTTTTCCCTTGAGTTGGACGAACAGCCCCCATAGATAATGGGATCCAATCAATTTGTGCTTTCATAATGCCAGTCATCGAACCGTGTCGCTCTGGTGAGCACCACACTTGCCCTTCTGACCAGATCACAAGATCTCTTAACTCTGCGACTTTGGGGTGCGTTGGATCTTCTGCATCTGGTAGTGGTAATCCTTGTGGATCAAAAATACGGACTTCTGCGCCCATTTTTACTAATAATCGCGCTGATTCTTCAATCACTAACTTGCTAAAAGAACGCTTACGTAATGATCCGTAAAGCAACAGAATACGCGGTTTATGGGTTGATTTTGGCGCAACTAAATCTTCTGACGTCGTAACATTGAACTGGTTTTCATCAAGATTTGGTAACGATAAGTCTTTAATTTCCATGTTGTGGCCTATGTATAAATAGTCTTTAACTCTGTCACTAATCGATATGTAATTAGCAACTAGAACAATCTGATTCGAGTCGAGATAAACAGTCTTCTAAATATTGATGACTGTTTTGTGACGATGTTGAAACTATCTCGCTCATCCAAGGTGGTATTGCAGGATTCAGTCGGTAATACACCCATTTTGCTCGGCGCTCATCGACCAACAACCCAGTACGACGTAATTCTGCTAAATGACGAGACACTTTAGGCTGGCTAATATCTAATGCTTGTTGTAAATCACACACACAAAGCTCCCCTTTCAAACTAAGGAGCATAAGTACTTTAAGGCGAGTGTCATCCGCCATGGCTTTGAAGAAAGATAGTGTTTCCATAAATTCACATGCGATTTTTCATATATATGATTTTTAATATATGTAGATCTACTTTTAATGTCAACAGTGAACGAAATGTGAAAAAGGGTTTATTTGATGTATTTAAATCTTCAGAGAGGGAAAGGTGATTGTAGAGAAGTTAAAAGTGGGATATCAGACGATAACCATACCCCACCAATAGGCAGTGGTAAGCGGTTTACTCTATCGTATTACAGTGTTTTTCTATGTAATTATAGCTATGCCCAGCATCTAAACAGCGATCAATGGTCACGAATTCATGAAACGTTTTTACCGCATAAGCAAAGGCTAATAACAGCGTCACTCTTATCGTGACATCAAGCCAACTCCCCCTTCCCCAGAGTGCTTTATTCTTTGATTTCATAATCCTTTATCCTTTATCCTTTATCCTTTTCTATAGCAGCTGTATAGCGTTCTAGTGATACCTATAACAACACCAAGCATCTATGGTTTATTGGCAGGCGTTCGTTTGGCTTTTTGATTTAACCAATGGTCACTGTCTATCTGGGTATTCTTTCTTAGTGGTGTTTTTCTCTGGCTTGTTTTCTTCGCAGGCTCTATCGCATCAGGCTGGCGAGGCTTTTTTGTCCCTTGTTTTTTTATCGGCTTTTCTTCGATGAAATCATCTTCAATAATACTGTCGTCTTCTTCATTTTCACTCTCTAGCATTGATTGATAAGTGTTCAAACGCGTTTTAAGATGAGAGAAATAACTGCCATGTGATTTCTTTTTTCGTTTTCTTATAAAGAGTAAATTAAAGATAAGAAACAAAATCATGAAGGGAACAAACCACAGTACATCGCTAAACATTAAGTTCTCCTCCTTTAAATTTAAACAAAGTCATTTGCATTAGAACTATTATAACGCAATATTTTCATAAACTTAGAAAAAATTAAAAACGGCTCTAATGTTTAATCAGGCTGAACGTTTATTAACATATGAATAACTCATATTATAGATAAACGGCATAGTGAGATGTTAAAATCATTAATTGTTGTTCGTTAGCATTCATTCTATTGAGCATTGCTGCATCCTAATTTAGACACAACATCATCAAGATTAACAAACTGAGAATACTCATGAAATTGATAACGACACAAAGCATTATTTTAAGTCTTTTTTTACTGGTAGGTTGCGTAACTGAAAGTGTGAGAGTTGTACCCAAAAAAGTCAGTGTAAATGCAGGCATTGGCTTTAACCCGTGCGGGAGTGAAGTAGAAGGTTATCAATTCTCACCGCAAGGCATGATCACGATTTCTTGCGTAAACGGGATGGTCTATTCTGTCCGCAATCAACAAGAGTTAAAAAAATTAAAAGAAAATGTTATCAAGTGTCAAGAAAATGGCATTAATGATTATTCGGTTTGTTTAACTGTTAAAAGAAATAAGGTTAAAGATTAAATATATTCTAAAATTTAAATGTAGATTTGCAGTCAAGATTAATTAATTTTCTTTTAATTTTGAAAAACACCCATATTTTTCTTTATTTTAAAAAACACCTAAAAAGTCAAAAAACTGGCACATTTAACATCAAATACTAATATATATTCGCATTTAATGAATATAAACCCTACCACAATGCATAAATCACATTTTTGGTAACTTTAATTCTATTCCTAACTCTAACTTTATTAATTAAATTGTATATGCTACCGCTAAATTAAACTATTAGGGTTATGCCATGCTATTAAATAAAAAACATTATTTATTAATATCACTTTTTTCATTACCTGCTTTCGCTCAACCCCTTAATTTAAGTAATAATTTAAGTGATAATTCTTCTAATGCAGCAACGAATACGAATAATGTTATTTTGGGCCAAGGTGCTTCTGTTGCGCAAAGTAACAATTCTGTTGCAATTGGTTACGCATCATCAGCAAAAGGGGAATCGAGTGTTGCTGAAGGTTATTCATCAAGTGCTAATGGTAATGCTGCGATAGCTATGGGGATTGCGGCAAAAAGCCAAGGTAACCAATCTGCCTCTTTTGGCTCTAATGCACAAACATACGGCAATAGTTCCTCTTCATTTGGCTCTGGAGCAATCGCAAAAGGCGTTCAAACCGAGGCTTTTGGCTCTACAGCCAATGCTGATGGCAATGCTTCTATTGCCTTTGGCTCTAGTGCTAAAGCCACTGGGTATTCAACGACGTCGTTGGGTACCAGTAGTGTCGCGAAAGGTACATATGCAATGGCTATGGGTACAAGTAGCCATGCTGACGGTAACTATTCAATGGCACTGGGGACTAAAGCGTCAGCGGGTGAAAAAGATATTACTATTGGTAACTATGCGACTGCATCAGGTAAAGCAGGCTCTATTGCGATAGGCAATCAATCTGTTTCTACTGATGGCCAAGTATCATTTGGTAGCGATAAGATCCAACGTCGTTTAGAGCATGTACAAGCAGGTATAGCACAAACAGATGCGGTTAACGTAAGTCAGCTACACCAAGGTATTTCACAAGCAAATAAGTATACTGATACTCAAGTATCATCAACATTAAACCAAGCAAAGAGTTATACCAATACTTCAGCGGCTAACACTTTACACCAAGCTAATGGATATACCGATAATAAAACAGCCGAAGCGGTTAAACAGGCTAACCATTATGCAGATATTGACGCTAATAATGCCGTAAATAAGGCTGACCATTATGCAGATCAAAATGCTACAGCAACACTAAATAAAGCTAATAGTTATACCGATCAACGTTTTGGTGAACTTAGCCAAGATATTAACAAAGTACATAACGAAGCCAATGCGGGTATTGCAAGTGCTATGGCGATGAGTGCAATCCCTTTCCGTCAAGGTTATCACTATACCATCGGCCTAGGTACGGCAAATTACGATAACCAATCTGCAATTGCATTAGGCGGTAAATTTGATGTTGGACAACGAGGTATCATTACTGTTGCTGCATCTGACGACTCAGAGCATGATACGGGAGTTTCTGCTGGTGTCGGTATTGGTTTCTAGGTTAGGCCATCCATACCGAATACCTCGTTAAATGTAACCACGTCCATCCTTTGACGCAATTTACTCGGATGTGCGTGGTTGCCACCACCAGTGATAAAACCGCCTTATTACTGATTTAACATCTTGTAATATTAAATACAATGATGGCACTAATAGTAAGGTCACAACGGTGGCAAATAAAATCCCAAAGGCTAATGATGTTGCCATCGGGATCACGATCTGTGCTTGTAAGCTATCTTCTAATAAAATAGGCGCGAGACCAAAAAAGGTCGTTAATGACGTTAATACAATCGCCCTAAATCGTGCACACCCCGCATCAATAACCGCTTGTTGTAAGTCAACGCCTTGCTTTAATGCTCGATTAATAAAGGTAACTAACACTAACGAGTCATTGACCACAACCCCAGCTAACGCCAAAATTCCAAACACACTGAGTAAATTAAGGGTAAGCCCAGCAATATAGTGCCCAGCTATTGCGCCGATAATACCGAATGGGATCACAGACATAATAATCAATGGCTGGCTATAAGATCGCAGCGGAATCGCCATTAAAGCGAATATAGTGAGAAGAGCCAGTAAAGCATCACGAATTAAACTACCTTTGGTATTTTTTTCATCTTTTGCTCGACCATCTAACGCTATCTTAATATCAGGGTATTGCTGTTGTAATGTATCGAGTTTATTTGTCAGAATATCATTATAGATCTCAGACGGTGATGTTTGTGCTTTATCAACATTGGCAGACACAATCACAGATCGTTTTCGATCAACCCGATTGATGCTGGTATAAGAAGATTCAATATTAGCCGTGGCAACCTCAGTAAAAGGGACAAACTTGCCACTTGGTAATCTCACCTTCATGTTCTCCAAATATCCAATCGTACTGCGTTCTTGTTGCGGATAACGCACCATGACTTTAACCTCTTCATTATTACGCAAAACACGCTGTGCTTCGTAACCAAAAAAAGCATGACGAACTTGGTTGGCTAATGCTGATAATGATAAGCCTAATGCTTCCCCTACTGCGGTTAATTGTAATTTCACTTCTGGTATTGGTGATGAGAGATCATCTTTAATATTTAACGTGCCATCATACTCAGATAACAGTTGTTGCATTGCTTTCGATGCGGCAGCAAGTTGCGTTAAATTTTCGCCTTTTAAACTAAACTGTAAATCACTTTGCTTACGATCAATCGAGGCATCATAGGTAATATTTTTCACTCCGACCAAAGGTGGCATTTGTGCTTGCCATTGTTTTAATATTTCAAAGCTACTGATCGGTAACGTTTCTGTTTTATGGAGCTCGGCTAAGATAAATAAATCTTGCCGATTCGCCATATTCATAAAAGTGTGTTTTACCACATTCACACCCAGCTCTTGATATATTTTGGCATCTGCTTGATACAATGCATCTTCTATTTGAGCCGCAACACGCGCGTTATTTTCATCAGAAGAAGACACATCCATATCTACATTTACTTGAATATAATCAGATGGAAGATTAGGAAAAAAGACCCATCGTAATTGGCCACTTACCACAAGTGCGATAGCAAGCATTAAGATGCCAGAAAACGTCGCTAAGACACTATAGCGATGCCTCGTACACAGGGTAATAAATCGACGATAGTTATAATTTATAAACCGATCGACTGCATTGTTAAAACGCAATTTTAAGCGTGAAAGTAAATGAGGTGTCTTGCTCGGCGGCGTTAAACGCATACGCGCTAAATGTGCAGGAAGGATAAGTTTTGACTCTATCAAAGAAAAGCTTAAACACAGCAATACAATCCATGCGATAGCTTTGAAAAACTCAGTGCGAGGCGCATCCGAAATCAACATGGGGATAAACGCCGCCATGGTCGTTAAGACGCCAAATGTTGCAGGAATAGCGACTTTCTTCGCCCCAGCTATAACGTTATCAATACCTTGCCCTTTGTCTTCAATTTCACTGTAAACACTTTCTCCCACCACTATTGCATCATCAACAACTATCCCTAGCACTAAAATAAAACCAAACAGCGAGATAAGATTAATTGATACCGCAATAAACGGCGTTGGCATAAACAAAAGCGTACCAAGGAAACAAAATGGGATCCCTAATATGACCCAAAACGCAACGCGTATATCAAGAAAAAGAGCAAGAATAACAAAGACTAATATGCCACCATATAGCATATTGGAAAGCATCATATTCAAACGCCCTTCCAAATAATGTGACATATCTCCCCAGGTGTCGAGATAGACACCCGAAGGTAATTGAGCTTGCTTTTTGGCTATATACTCACTGACTTGATGTGAGATTTTAGTCGCATCTTCATCCGTTAAGTTTCGTACTTGAATAACTGCGGCTCGTTGGCGATTAAAACGATTTAAAACCCTATTTTCAACAAAACCGTCTGAAACAGTGGCGACATCTGATAATAATAATCGGCTACCGTCTGAGCGCGTGCGTAAAACAATCGATGAAAACGCATCACCGCTATACAGTTGACCGTTAGTTCGAACCAATAAATCACCATCTTTAGCTTTAATGATGCCACCGGGTAAATCTATAGATCGCTGTTGAACAACATTCGCGACTTGCTCAAAGGTTAAACCATACTTTCTTAGCGCATTTTCAGAGACATCTATCGCTATTTCATAATCTTTTACGCCTGAAACGACAACGTCAGAAGCACTGCTTTCGAGTAAAATATCGTCTCGAACTTGTTTGGCATATTCTTTTAATTGTCTTTCATTGAGATTGCCATAAAGCGAAATGAACATGACATTACTGGTAAATTCAGCCCGCTTGATCAATGGCGTTTCCATATTGACTGGAAACGTCGTAATGGCATCAATTTGTTGTTTGACATCATCTAGCACTTTCTCAAGATCGGCTCCCGTATCAAGCTCTAAAGTCAATGAAGCCAAGCCTTGAGAAGCGACAGATTCAATCCGCTTGATGTTTTTTACATTATCGAGCGATTGTTCAATTTTAATGTTGATGCTTTGTTCTATATCTTCAGGAGACGCGCCAGGATAACTTGCTGTGATCATAATGCGATTCAAAGCAAAAGCGGGGAAAATTTCTTTATTGATTAAACTAATAGAAAATAAGCCACCTAAAATAACAAGCAACATGAGTAGATTGGCAGCAACATGATTATGGGTAAACCAAGCAATTAATCCTTTTTCTTTCATCGCTATTCTCCCTTATTCACGACGTTAGGATTTACCACTTTTTTATCGGCAGCCATTAGTGGTGAAATATCAGGGGAATAACTTTTACTCATCACCGTTGTAACTTCAGTACCATCAATTAAGCTATCAGGGCTTATTAAAGAAACTAACTCTCCATCTTTTAGTCCCCCGATAATATAAGCATTTTCTTTATCTGAACGGACTACATGCACCTTTCGAGTTGTGGTTTTATTATCCGCATCAACCACAATGACCTGCTCAGAACGAACAACGTGGCGCGGTAACTTAATCACATCACTGACTTTTCGCCCTTGGATCTTTGTTGTTACGAATGTACCAAATTGCAAAATAGGTAATGAAAAAGAAGATGTGTTATTAACGAGGGATGTATGACGGTTATAAGGGTCGTTGACTTCTGCGACGAGATAAATCATTCGATTATCTTTATCAATTACACCTTCATTACGTACTAACTGTGCCGCCCAATGAATCACTTTCACTTCGTTATATTGAGATTCTAAGGTGATCTTTGTGGTTTCAAGACGAGGTAAATCAAGATAAGCCATCGATTGCGGCGTGATAGGTAAACGAATTTCAGCCGTTTGAGTACCATACAACTCGCCAATTAACTTACCTTTCGTTACATAACTACCGATATTGATTTCTTTCGCTGTCACTAAACTATCAAAAGGAGCACGTATTTCTGTTTTAGTCAGATTACGTTTAGCACGCTCTACAGCCGCTTGTGCAAACTTTACATTGGCTTCTTCTTGTTTGCGTTGCGGTTCACGTAAACCAAGAGAGGTTTGTTTATTCACAGATACATCACGTAAGATCTTTTTAGCGACTTTCCCTCGCGCAATTTCTTCTTTTAATTTCGCTTGTGCTTGTGCCAATGTCGCTTCAGCTTGAGCAAGATCGGCATGATAGTCGCTATCATCTAAACGTGCTAATAACTCTCCTTTCGTCACGAATTTGCCGACAGCAAAATCAGGAGAAATGTATTTGACCGAACCGACGACTTCAGAGACAACTTCTGCTTTTTGCTTGGGTTCAACAATTCCATATGAACCTACGGTGAGTTGCACATCTTGTTTTTGTATTTTAATCACTTCTAAAACAGGAGGCTGCACTGTAACTTTTTGCTGCTCTGGGCGTTTTTTGGTATTTATCAACAACACTGACGCCACAATAAATATTGCGATAATAACCAAAGGTAGTAATCGTCTTACCATTACATGCATGCTTTTAATCCCTAATCAGCGCATTTCAATAATCAGATCTTGTTTCTATTGTAGAGCATAGATGAATGCTCAAAAGTAGAAACGTAACATTAAACCGTACGTAATAGAGTGTGAGTTTGTTCACTATGTCATTCTTATTTTTGAATATTTATACATCCCATCGTTAATTATGTGATCTATCATTACTACTTTATCTGCACACACCATACTTTTAAAACGTTTAACCCAAGTAATTAAAGGTTGAACTTTACGCATTACAGCCCCTTGAAAATCACTTTCCAACCCTTATTTCTTGTTTAGAGACACCATTTGAATAAACCAATTTACCTTTATTAAAGCTGTAAATCGTACATATTGAGAGAGAAGCTAAACTTTTTTAGTTATGGTTAACTTGTGAAATCAATCAGTTATACACCAACCAACAAAAAGATTAGAAAAACTTATTAAAAAGTATTGACCGCACAATCACGGAAGCATATATTAATTACACGAACTGCCAAATGGAGTTCGAAATGCTAATAGGATTCGCCTTATTAGGGAAACCCTTATTAGTTTTGTTTTTACGGATCTTAGACAGATCCACTTAGTGATAAACGACAACTTTATATACCTTCTGTCGACACTAAGACTATTGCTTATTATTGAGGATAGTTATTATGCGTAATGTAGATTTCACTCCCCTATACCGCCACGCTATTGGTTTTGATCGCTTATTCAACCTCGTTGAAGCAAGCAACAACAAAGCACAGGCAACCGGATACCCTCCGTACAATATCGAGCAAACTGACGAGAATAATTACCGCATTACAATGGCGGTGGCTGGTTTCTCTGAGGATCGCTTAGATCTTACTCAAAATGAAAATATGCTTGTTGTAACAGGAACTAAGGCTCCTGAAGAAAACAAAAATTTTATCTATCAAGGTATTGCTGAGCGTAACTTTGAACGTAAATTCCAACTTGCAGATTACGTAAAAGTTGTTGGTGCAAACTTAGAGAATGGTTTACTTCATATCGATTTAGAACGTGAAGTACCTGAAGCAATGCAACCACGTAAAATTTCTATCGGTAAAGCAGCAACACTGCCAACTGAAGAATAATTTCAACGCTATTAATTAGCCTTGAGTAGATAACATATTTAGAGCTATCACCTTTTTTCGACCTAAATTCGACAGGTTGATAGCTCACTATATTCATCCCCTATCGGGAAATCATATTTAAATTGCATTGATCTTTGGCTTGAATTCAGTACTTCAACCAACAACATTCTTATCCTCAATAAAATATCGAACATAGTTCAGATAAGAATAACTAATCAATGCGATACAATGAGGAAAAGATTTATGAGTAAAATTATCGGTATTGACTTAGGTACAACTAACTCTTGTGTTTCTGTATTAGACGGCGACATGCCACGTGTTATTGAAAATGCGGAAGGTGAACGTACTACAGCTTCTGTGATCGCATATACAGATGGTGAAACCTTAGTTGGTCAACCTGCAAAACGTCAGGCAGTAACCAACCCTGAAAATACGTTATTTGCTATTAAGCGTTTAATTGGTCGTCGTTTTGAAGACGAAGAAATTCAACGTGATCTTTCTGTTATGCCATACAAAATTGTTAAAGCTGACAACGGCGATGCTTGGGTAGAAGCAAAAGGTCAAAAAATGGCGGCACCTCAGGTTTCTGCTGAAGTTTTGAAAAAAATGAAGAAAACAGCAGAAGAATACTTAGGTGAAAAAGTAACAGCAGCTGTAATTACAGTACCTGCTTACTTTAATGATGCACAGCGTCAGGCAACCAAAGATGCTGGCCGTATTGCTGGGCTGGAAGTTAAACGTATTATCAATGAGCCAACAGCAGCAGCGCTTGCTTATGGTTTAGATAAAAAAGGTGGCGATCGCACTATCGCAGTGTACGACTTAGGTGGCGGTACCTTTGATATTTCTATTATCGAAATTGATAACGTTGATGGCGAGCAAACCTTTGAAGTGTTAGCAACCAATGGTGATACACACCTTGGTGGTGAAGATTTCGATACTCGTATGATCAACTACCTTGTTGATGAATTTAAGAAAGATCAAGGTATTGATTTACGCAATGATCCACTTGCAATGCAACGTGTAAAAGAAGCCGCTGAAAAAGCAAAAATTGAGCTTTCTTCTGCACAACAAACAGATGTGAATCTACCTTATGTGACTGCGGACGCTACTGGTCCTAAGCACATGAATATTAAGATCACACGTGCAAAATTGGAATCACTGGTTGATGAGCTAGTACAAGGTACTTTAAGCCCTGTAAAATCAGCACTTAAAGACGCTAACTTGAATGTAAGTGATATCACTGACGTTATCTTAGTGGGTGGTCAAACACGTATGCCACTAGTACAGAAAACCGTTGCTGATTTCTTTGGTAAAGAGCCACGTAAAGATGTAAACCCTGATGAAGCAGTTGCTATGGGCGCTGCAATTCAAGGTGGTGTATTAGCGGGTGATGTGAAAGATGTGCTTCTTCTTGATGTAACACCATTATCCTTTGGTATTGAAACCATGGGTGGTGTGATGACAGCATTGATTAATAAGAACACCACGATCCCAACCAAAGCTGAACAAGTGTTCTCAACGGCGGAAGATAACCAAAGTGCGGTCACCATTCACGTACTACAAGGTGAACGTAAGCAAGCGATGCACAATAAGTCACTTGGTCAATTCAACCTTGAAGGTATTCAAGCAGCACCTCGTGGTATGCCACAAATTGAAGTGACATTCGACTTAGATGCTGATGGTATATTGAATGTATCAGCAACCGATAAGGCGACAGGCAAAGCACAAAAAATCACGATTCAAGCATCAGGTGGTTTAACTGAGGCTGAGATTGAGAAAATGGTTCAAGAAGCTGAAGCGAACAAAGACGCTGATATGCAATTTGAACAACTGGTCACAGCGCGTAACCAAGCTGACCACATGATCCACAGCACACGCAAACAGTTAACTGAAGCAGGCGATAATTTACCAGCAACAGATAAAGAAAGCGTTGAAGCAGCTATCTCTGCACTTGAGAGTGTGAAATCTGGCGATGATAAAGACGCCATTGAAAAACACACTCAAGCATTGATGACTGCAGCACAAAAACTGATGGAGCATGCCCAAACTCAAGCGAACACTCAGCAACAAGCTGATGCTCAGAGCAATGCAAAAGACGACGATGTTGTAGATGCAGAGTTTGAAGAAGTGAAGTAATTACTCACGATAGTTTGCTATCATTGGTAGCAATCAATCGCAACGAATAGAGACGGGCGAAGAGATCAACATCTCTCGCCCTTTTCTACAATAACAACAGACAAAATGTAAATCTAATTTGGCTAACTATCTGTGCCTTTAATCGTTGATTACGCTTAAATCAGCTATCGTTTTTAGGTATGATTAGCAAAGAATATTCCAGATAGTTATCTCAGTTGAGATAAGAGGTGTTACTAATGTCAAAACGTGATTTTTATGAAGTTCTAGGTGTCGCCAAAACGGCATCAGAAAAGGAAATTAAAAAAGCGTACAAAAAGCTCGCAATGAAGTTTCACCCAGACAAAAATCCGGATGATCCAACGGCTGCAGACAAATTTAAAGAAGTAAAAGCAGCTTACGAAATTTTAACCGACAAAGAAAAGCGCACAGCCTACGATCAATTTGGTCATGCTGCGTTTGATAACCCAGGTATGGGCGGTGGACATCATGGTGGCGGTCATCACGGTGGTTTCCAAGGTGGCGGTTACGGTGATTTTGAAGATATTTTTGGTGGCGCATTTGGTGATATGTTCTCAAATGCTCGCGGTGGTCGTGGAGGATTTGGTAGCCGTCATTCCACTCGCCCACAAAAAGGCGAAGATCTTCAATACACCATGGAAATTGATTTAGAAGATGCAATTAGCGGTGCATCTCGTGTTATTGATTTACCCGTATTTGAAGGCACAAGCCAAGTAAATAAAAAGCTGAATATCAAAATCCCTGCAGGCATTGAAGATGGCGGTCGAATTCGCTTAAGTGGTAAAGGTCACCCTGGCATCAACGGTGGCCCACAAGGTGATGTATTTATTCAAATGAATATTCGCCCTCATCCACGTTACACGCGCGAAGGTAATAATTTACATTGTAAAGCGACTACCGACTTTGTGACTGCTGCATTAGGTGGCAAGATTGAAGTAAATACCTTAAATGGTGCGATTAGCCTTAAGATCCCTGAAGGGACACAAACCGGTCGTAAATTCCGCCTAAAAGGCAAAGGAGTCACAGATCGTAAAGGCAACACTGGCGATTTAATTGTTCAATTAGTCATTGAAACACCACAAAACCTAAGTGAACGTCAAAAAGAACTACTTGCCGAATTTGCTGCTGCATAAACATCATTATCGTTCAGGTTTCCATAATGATTCAGCTGGTAGGATAGAAGTAGACAAGATACGAGGGCTATAACCAATACGGGGAACGCATGACTTGCTGAGAAGGCAGGGCTTAAGCACCATGATTGGTTATAGCTATCAACAGTATTCAGGTCACTCGCTCAGGACATCATTATGGATAATGCGGTCCGTGACCAAAGTCATCGTAAAGCTGAATAGAACGGAAAAGCACTCACCATTGCCGTGGTAGTGATGGATAGACTCAACGGGCAGTAATTACCTGCTGAAGTCAGTATCCAATCTAATCGCTTTTTTATATCGCGCTTTTTGTGAATAACTGTAAATTTAAAACCCTTATGACAACTATTAAACAGCTTTCCTTAGCAGTAGCAATCGCTGCATTATTTTCCTCCAGTACAGTATTTGCCACGCCTAGCAACGATGCGGCGAACACCATGCCTGATAGTGATTACTATGCGGCAACACAATACAAAGAAGCAAAAGCTCCACTTAATAACTTTGGTGCTATCGACGTAAAAGTCAATATCCCAGAAAATGTGCAAGTGCCTCCTGCTCCAGCAGAAGCCGGCGGTGCGAATGGGATCCCACAAACTATGGTACAGAAGTGGGCTCAGACAGGCGTATTCCCACCTAGTCTTAAAGCACGGGCGTTCATTTTAATCGATGCCAACACTGGACAAATTATTGCATCCAACAATGGCAACATGCGTATGGCTCCAGCCAGCACCACGAAGTTAATGCTAATGTACATTGTTGAGCAAAAACTGGCTGACGGTGTAATCTCACTTGACTCAAAAGTACTCGTACCAGAAGTCGCGTGGCGCACTGGTGGTTCAAGAATGTTCTTGAAGCCCGGTTCTTATGTGTCAGTGAAAGATCTTATTCAGGGTGTGATTGTTGAATCGGGGAACGATGCCGCTGTAACACTGGCTAATTACGTCGCGGGATCGCAATCTTCATTCGTTTCGATGATGAACGCGACGGCAGTGAAGTTAGGTATGCACAATACCCACTTCACCACTGTTATGGGTCTGCCAGCACCTGCACATTTCTCAACCGCTTATGATCTTGGTCTTCTCGGAGAGCACATCATGAACGACTACCCTCAATACTTTCATTTTTTCAGTCAGAAGTATTTTGAATACAATCATATCCGCCAACCAAATTTCAATCGCTTATTGTTCACTTATCAATATGCGACGGGTATGAAAACGGGTAGTACAGAAGCCGCTGGGTACTCTCTGGTAAGCTCTGCTCAAATGCCAGATAACCCAATGAAGTTGGTTGCGGTTGTTCTGGGCACGCAATCACTGAATGATGTCGCAGCGCAAAGCAAAGGGCTATTCAATTATGGCTTCCGCTTCTTCAAGCAAGACACTTTATATGCAGCAAACAGCAAACTTTCTGAACAACACGTTTGGGGAGGACAACAAGATAAAGTCTCTTTAGGTCTTGAGAAGCCATTAACCTTGGTTCTTCCTTCAAGTGTTGATGAAAAAGGTCTGAAAACTGATCTCCAATTTGACCATGACATCAAAGCACCGGTTGATAAGGGTGAAAAGTTAGGTGAAATGACTGTCACTTATAATGGCAAAGTTATTAAAACCGAACCACTTGTCGCGCTCAACAGTGTTCAGCAAGGCGGCTGGTTCACCCGAATCTGGGCTAGTATCTCAATGTACACCCATAACTTGCTAGCATCTCACGGGCTGTAGACTCAGAAAATTAGGCGGGGTTTGGATTATAGAACAAACACTCGGTGGTAAATAAAAACGACGTTGTGATAATTGTCTTTTTATTTTCCCATGACGGAAGTACACTCCCGTCTTAATAGCCATCATACTAATAAAGCCAATATTTTAGTCGAAATGAATAAGGTATTGGCTTTTTGTTTGGATAATCATTATGCCTACTTTTAAATCGAAATATCCCTTAGCAAGGCTAGCGAGTATTGTGTTATTAAGCTTATCAACAACAGTATTTGCTAGCATCTCGGACATCAACCGCGCAGTAGAAAACAGCCGTCATTTAGAACCAGGTGAAACTTTTGTACTCGATCAACCTTGTAAATTATTTAATAACTACGAGCATAAAATCTATCACTGTACAGCCATGATTGGCCCATTATCACTGATTAAAGATCAACAATTAGATGCCATTAAGAGTGATAACGAGCTACTTTATCGTGATGTTGCTTTTGTGAGAAAAGAAGATGGTCAACCCGTGTTCCGTCTACTTCCTCGAGCAGCGAAAACGCCAGAACAAACACCGCCAATATCATCAAATGAGTCATCAGAACAATCAGCAAAAAAACAATTATCACACGTTGGTTTTCTTGCTAAGTAGCAATTAACGCAGCACTTACAATAAACATTGTTTCATTGTATTCTTTTTCTTGAGTGATTATGCGTTAAAAGCAACTCATTATTTTAAATCGCAGTTAGATATTTTTTCTAACTGCGTATTTTTAATCCGCTTATAGAAATTAGTTATGTGTTTCACCCTCAACAAATTAAAATGCTCACCTATTATTATGTTCTATAAGAGCTTGATATATTCAACATGATTGAAGCAAAAATTGAAAACTGGGGACTCAAACGTGTTGAGCGTTATTTACCCATAACTCAGGGTCTCTTTAAAACAATAAATGATAAAAAACTGTGTCAGTTATGTGTTGTGCTTTCTTTTTTTATTGGATTCATCACAACCTTTTTTATCGTTTCTTTCGAAATCTATTTAGAGTTACTCGGAGAAAACTGGTTAGCCTTAGATAACCTACTAAGACTCGTTGTTATTAACATTGTATTTATCAGCTTAGAATTATTTTTACTATTTGAGGTTGGATTTATTACCACCGCAATTCTCATCAATCGTGCGTCAGCTAAATACCAGTTTTGTGACAGAATGAAAGCATCATTAGTGCGTGCGGTTATGGAGCTGTCAGAGCCCGTTGAGAATATTCATGGAATAAAACCTTATAAACAGTTTAGTAAATTTCGCTATATCAAAGTTGCCTTGTATACCGGTAAAGACATACTCAGTAATTTTATTATCAAGGCATTACTACAAAAATCACTATCACGTAGTAGCGTGCGTGTTTACATTCCGTTGGTTTCTACCTTAATTACGGGGTTTTGGGACGCATGGGTACAACAAAAAGCCCTTAGCGAAGTGCGATTACGTATTTCGGCACGCGTGTACGTACTTAACCAGTTAGCAGAACTTGAAGCTAAAGAGATGAGCCAAGCTTACATTATTGCTTTACTCCGTTTAATTGCGGTAAGACAGAGCTATAAACAAGAATGTGATATCAATTTAGAGTTCTTCTATGAGCAACTTCATAAAAAGAAACAATGTGAAATAACAGAGCTTGAGTCTGTTGATTTGTTACTAGCAAGCGTAGATGCGTTAACGGTTAATGAAAAAGCAGAACTGACTGTTATGACCGAGTATTTGTTCTATTTCAGACGCTCACCGAATCGTATTGAAAAACAGTTATTAAGCAAACTTGGGGTACTTAAAGCGACCAAGCGCAACCCTCTACTTTGCTAAACACAGCACAATAAAAGCCGCCTTTCATATATTCCATGATTTAATATATTAAAGGCGGCTTTGCTTTTCATATGTCAACTAGATATCCGCACTCAAAAACAACCTGCAAACCATCAGATTCAAATTCTCAGAAAGCGTTGGGTATTTTCATGGATTAGTGTCGCCATTACATCCCGTGATAATTGATGATGCTCTGCTAATACGTCAATCACTTGATTGATCATATTTGGCTCCCCCTCCACACCATTGTATTTACACGGCGAATCAGACTCCACCAACAGCATATCAAGCGGAATTTTCTTAACAAACTCTAAGTAATGAGGATCGACAAAGATCCAAGGACTTACTGAAATGAAATGCGCTTGTTGATGAAGTAAGGCGAGGTCTTCGTCACTGCCTTCATACCAATGGAACAACGCCCCTTTGATTTGATAGGTATTTAAAATAGGCAGCGCATAATGAATATCATCTTCTACCACATGCAAATTGACAGGTAGTTTTAGCTCTGCTGCAATCTTAACAAAACGGGCTAAGCGTTCACTTCCGCGCTGTTTAATAAGGTGTTTTTCTTGCTTTGTTTTCTCGTCTAAGTAGAAAAAAGGAATGCCGATTTCACCAATACCAGATAATAAATGACGATGTTGGTATATCAGATCAATAACAGCTTGGATCTCTTGTTCACTGACATCTTTCTCAGGGTGAATACCAAGAAAGAGATAAATCTGCTCTGAATATTGTTGTTTTAAGCGTATCAACTCTAACGCACTTGCCTTAGTCATAGATACGGCACCTATTTTGCCGTTTTGCTTAAAAAACCGTTCCCTATCGACCGCTAATACACCTTCTAAATGGCAGTGAATATCAATTAACACAGTAGTATTCCCAATCGAGATAAGACAAACAATAAAAAATAATAACGCTTACTATTCAAAATCTTAACATAATTAAAGTTAGTCTCTAGCTTAATTAATCTTTTATTACGCATACTGCGTATACGATATAAATATAATTATTGGAGTTATATACATGTTTTCTTGGTTTAAAAATAATCCCGCTAAAAAATTAAAGAAACGCCACTCAATGCTACTTGAAGAAGCCATGCATGCTCAAAGGAATGGCGATATCAGAACCTATTCCCGCTTAACAGCAGAAGCTGATGAACTATTCCAGCAAATCAAGCACCTCAATCAATCTGAAACCTGAGCTTTGCATAAACGGCTTGTTAATTTCAGTAAAAAAAAAGCCTCCAATAACCTTTATACTCTATGAGTTAAAGCTATTGGAGGCTTTCTTGCTTAACTAAAAATAAGCTTATTTCGCTGCTGGCTGTACCTGCGCTGGTGTTGCATCTTTTAATTCAATTTTATGATTGGAAGGCGCGGTTGTTTGCTGCGTAAGTTGCTGAAATTGTTTTTGCATTTCCATCATTTGCTGCTGTTGTTTTGCCATTAAGTTAGACATATTCATTTGCATACCCCCCATATCATTCCATGAGTTTGCAAATACATTATTCATTTCAATTTGTTGTTGCTGCAACTGTTTAAAGAATGCTTTATCTACTTTGGCGTTATCACCTTTGGATTGAAATTGAACAATCTCATAATTCATTGGGCCCTGTGGAGTCTGCACTGTCCCTTTAGTAACCGTTTTTTCACCATTATCGGTTTTTACCGTTTTTGTCGTTTGGTTTGGTTGTACATTAGCTGATGCACTATCTACATTCTTCAAATCAACTGTTTGAATCCAACCCGTTTGACCATTACTTGGATCACCGACTTTTGACCAACCCTCATTTTTATAGATAGTGATCAAAGGTACATCTGTTTTTATCGTTTCAATTACCTTAGCTGATACATTAGGCTCTTGATATAGCTTGATAGTTTCAGTGGTATTATTAGCAGCCCACACAGCAGTACTCATACATGCTACAGCGGCAATACCTGCAAATGCTAGAATAGAACGTTTCATAAAATATCCTCTATGCACAGTGACATAATTTAAAAGGTCAAAAAAAAGGTTGACCACGCATAACCTGTAACAGATATATTATGTCTCTTAAATTAATCGAAGATGAACAAGACCTCAAATAATTAAATTCATTCAAGGTAAATTATTTTACAATTTTGCTTTCTTATTCTCATACATTTTTTTATCTATAACATTCATTATCTTAATAAGTTCACCTTGATAACTTTCAGTACCATAACTAAATAGTCAGTCACTAAAAGCATAACTTATTTTTCATTAATAAAATTTATTATGTATTTAATTCCCAAGGAATTATTTTTCAGTAATGAAAACAAATTCACTCCACCATAACGAATAGCTGAGCCCTCCGAATAAAAAGTTGAACACAATAATGAAGATGATTTTTTAATTAATTCATCACTTTTATATCGTTATGATTATAATTGCATGCTTAAATCTATCTAAATCAATGATAATTAAGATTTTTTGTTAAACAATAGTTATTGATAAATCGCTTATTATATAAACCACTAAATTCACCAATTAATGAGATATGCTGATATTGCTTTTTCTCTCTATAAAGGCAAGTAATATCTTTTCAACTGTATAATAAAAAGTTTCTGTGTTTATAATTGCGTCAAATTCCATGATATCAAAATAGAGAGTATTATCCTTTTATTTTCATTCAGTAATCTTTGCTGTGAATCTTCTCTCACATCAGTCGCTAAACTATGATGGTTAAGGTAAGTTATAAAATCGGATGAAAGAATATTATTCGACATCACTTCTTTATACGTCATACCTAATTAATCAACATTAATATGAAAAATCAGCTCATGCTTCAAGTTTTCATTGATAAAAACAATTTGATGTCCTTTATTTCGAACGCATAGAAAACCAGTTAAGACAGAAAAAAGATAATCAATATCGAAATTTACTAATATATTAATTGTGAATTTTTATTTATAAACGTTTGGTATAAATTACGATAGTGTTATTATAATGAATTATTAACATAAATTATCTATGCAATGGATTCGGTATGATAAAGAATGCAACGAATGCATCACAAGGGATGTTACTTTTTAAGCTGTCCACACTACAAAGCTTTGCGATTGGTACGCTTAAAGTCCGTGAAATCGTACCCTATACAAATTTAAGTGTTATCCCAAAATCTCACCCAACCGTACTTGGCACCACTACATTACGTGGCGACACTGTTCCTGTTATTGATATGGCCAAAGCAATTGGTTATCCCGCTATCAGTCTTGAAGAGCGCCAACGTTGCTTTATTATCATTACAGATTGTCGTCGTAAGTTAGTTGGATTTTTAGTCAGAGGTATTGAACGGATCACCGAGTGTAACTGGCAAAATATTGAAGCACCTCCCCAACATTTAGGTAGCGATATTTTTGTCACTGGTGTTATGCGCGATGCAGATAAGTTGATTCAACTACTAGATGTTGAATTGCTTCTCTCTAAAATATTTCCAGATGATCCTTCAACGTTATTGCCTACTCTTACCGATATTGAACGTGAGATTTTACGTCCGTTAAAAATCTTATTAGTTGATGACTCAGCCGTCGCCAGAAAACAATTAACTCAAGCACTTGATAGTATCAGTGTGCCCTACTTTGTTGCCAAAAATGGGCAAGATGCTTTTAATATGATGCAAACGGCTGCGCAAGCAAACGATCCGTTCCATATTTTGGTTAGTGATATCGAAATGCCAGGGTTAGATGGGTATGAGCTGGCATTCAATGTCAAAAACACCGATGCGCTCGTCTCAACCTATATTATTTTACACACCTCCCTTTCAAGTGAAATAAGTGTGTCTCAAGCACACCAAGTTGGTGCTCAAGAAGCACTGACAAAATTTGAAGCAAATGAATTAATACATGCGATGCTTCGGGGGGCGGAGCAGCATTTAGCATTTAGTAGCTAAAATGAAAAAAGCGAGAAATCACCCGTCATATTAGCGGTAATTTCTCGCTTTTATAATGTATTATTACATTAGATTAACGAATAAAACGGTTATAGATAAACAGAATAATAAATGCACCCAAGGTAGCGGTAATAATGCTACCAATGTTTACACCTGTTGCATGACCTAAACCAATAAATTTACCCACAAAACCACCAACAAATGCACCGCCAATACCCAATGCCATTGTTACAATCCAACCACCGCCATCTTTACCAGGCATTAAAAACTTTGCCAATGCACCAGCAATTAAACCAAGAATAATCCAAGATAAAATACCCATTAAGAGCCCCTATACTTTTAAAAATAGTAAATACTTATAATTGGTAAGTGTAGACAGGTATCCACTAACGAAGTTCAATTCTTTGTCAGGAAGTTTATAAAATCATAAGAAACTTATATACCAAATATGATTAGATTAACTTTGAGGGCATAAGATCGTTTAAATTACTCTCACCTAAAATCACTCTTTTTATTCATTCACTATAGTGTAATATGCGCGCTATTCGATGACTATAGATAGATATTATAAGGCAATAATACATATGAAATACGATTGGATTCTTTTTGATGCTGATGAGACCCTGTTCTATTTTGATGCTTTTAAAGGGCTACAGCTCATGTTTTCTCGTTATGATATCGCCTTTAGTGACGCTGACTTCAAACAATATGAATTAATTAACCGCCCGCTATGGGTGCAATATCAAAATGGCGATATTTCAGCCAGTGAACTTCAGCAAACACGTTTTCGGGAGTGGGCAAAAAAACTAAAAACAACAGAACAACAGCTTAATGATGATTACATGCAAGCAATGGCTGATATTTGCGAAGTATTACCGGGGACAACATCACTGATTCGATCTCTTAATGGTCGAGTTAAATTAGGCATCATTACTAATGGCTTTACTGCACTGCAAAAAATCCGCTTAGAAAAAACAGGACTAGCCGATTATTTTGATCTGCTCGTTATTTCAGAGCAGGTCGGCGTCGCTAAACCCGATCGCCGTATATTTGATTATAGTCTTGAAAAAATGGGCAACCCTGCACCTACTTCTGTACTTATGGTCGGTGATAACCCGCAATCAGATATCTTAGGCGGTATCAATGCAGGTTTAGACACATGCTGGTTTAATCATCAAAATCAATTATTGCCAGATACTATAAAGCCAACTTATCAAGTTTCAACACTGGCTGAACTTGAAAAAATATTAGCTTAAAAACAACAGGTTAAATCTAATAACGGATATGTATCGCGAATTTTTATTCTATATTCGCGATACATACATTATACATTCCGTATTAAATACGAATAATTACCGAATATCACTTTACAATCATCTTAAATAGCTTTAGTTTTAGGTCAATTATTTCATTCGAGCGCATCACTTATGTATTCAGTTAAGCACAACAATTTAGCAGTATCTTCTACTGTATTTGTTATGAATACTATTGCGCTTGTCTCTGTCGTCGTCGTCAAATAACGCTGACGTTTAAGCTTATTCGTCAGTTACTATTGCTGGCGGATATGTTAACTCTCCTTTTTATCTTCCAGCCAAACTGACCATTCATGTAGAAGGTACGCCGTTTGAAGAGAAGAGAACTTGCCGCCATTGGATTTATGACTTTTGCCTTATTTTTAGGGGCAGGAAACCTTATTTTCCCCCCTATGATGGCACAACAAGCCGGTGAAAACTGGTTAATTGCCATAGTAGGCTTCCTACTAACCGCCGTTGGTTTACCCGCCTTAACACTGATCGTTTTAGGTCGACTGTCATCTGCAGATAAACTCACTGCCTCATTACCACATTGGATGGATCGTACTTTCTGGTTTTTAGTATTAACGACTCTGGGGCCAGCCTTTGTTCTACCTCGAGCGGTAACTGTGGCGTATGAAATGGGTGTTAAACCTTTCTACCACGGTAACGGGTTAATGCTGTTTTCAGTGCTATTTTGCTTATTAACCTTAATTTTGGCACTGAAGCCCGGTAAGTTAGTTAGCTATATTGGTAAAGTAATGACGCCTGCATTAATCGTGATGCTAGCGGTCTTAGTGATTGCCGCTTTGATTAACCCATTAGGCTCTCCGACAGATGCCATTGCTGTTTATAAAGCAGCACCGACGGTTAACGGTATGATCCAAGGTTATATGACATTAGATGCTATCGCAGCGGTCGCATTTGGTTGGGTGATTATTCAAACGATTCGTAGTACGGGTATTAGCTGTAATAAAGCGATTTCTTACTACACATTACGTATTGCTGGTATCTACGCATTACTGATGTCTTTGTGTTATTTAGCTATGGGTTATTTAGGTGCAACGTCCTCTTCGATTGCTCCCAACTCAACCAATGGCGGTGAAATTCTAACACGCTATGCTGCTGGTGAGTTTGGTACATTTGGACAAATTTTATTAGCAACTATCACTTTAATGGCTTGTTTAACCACAACTATTGGCTTAACCAATGCAAATAGCGAATACTACAAAAATACTTATAACATCCCTTTTAAAATCAGTGCCGTTGTGATCATGAGCTTAACAGCCATTATCTCTAATGTTGGCTTAGAAACGATTATTGAAGTCAGCCTACCTGCTATTTTGATTTTATGCCCTATCGCAGTATCACTCATCATCGCCATTATTTTTATGCCGAACACTGTGAGTAACGCAAAGCGTAAATTCTCGATGAGCCAAACACTGATCGTCATTATCGCCACGTTATTTGGCAGTATTGATGCACTAAACATTTTAGGTAAGATCCCTTCCGCTATGCATCAAGATCTAACAGCATGGTTACCTTTGTTTAATGCTCATGCGTCATGGCTACTCCCTGTTCTAGTAACCATTTGTATCAGTAAAGTGACCCATATTATTCAACGTAATCGAAATACAGTTGCTACCTACTGATACTAAAATTGAAGCTATGCCATTGGTATAGCTTCAATATCAGCGTTACCACTGCTTTCAATTATTATATCGAAGCATAAAAATACAAAACCTGGCACTATCACTCACATATTTAACTATCAATATGATTTTATTTAGTTAATTGCTTTTACTTAGTCGCAATAAAACGCATACCATAAAAAAATCGTTTACAACTCTATATTTTCTTTATATGTTGTAAGCGTTAATTCAATCACAAAACAGAAGTTGTTAAGTTATGTATTCAGCACTTTGCGAACATAAAACACGAAAAAACTTAGCATCGAGCCAATTTACTAATTGGAGCGAGGCTTCTGTTGTTGATATAAAACATACAACACGAATTATTACCGCTATTATCCTAGTGATTATTCGCTAGGCTGGCGGGCAAGCTTCCGTCAGCCGAGCTGGCGGAGGATACTATCAAGTCAAATATCTTCTTTCAGCAAACCTGCGGAATACGATTTCAATCATGGACGTTTAACGCATTGCGCATTAATCGCGATGGTTGTCTATAACTTCAAAAATGCAGGAACTACATTTGAAAACACAAGACATCTTCGTACTCGGTCTCACAACATTTGCCCTCTTTCTTGGTGCAGGTAACTTGATCTTTCCACCAGCAATGGGATTAGATGCTGGGACTTCTCTGACCTCCGCAATGGCCGGATTTTTAATTACTGCCGTAGGCTTACCCGCATTTACTATTATTGTGCTAGGTCGAATTGGTAATACCAATAATTTAACCAAGGCTTTACCTAAGTGGCTAGGTACAACTTTTTGGGTATTACTTTTTACCGCTATTGGCCCTGCATTTGGTATGCCTCGCGCCGTTACTGTTGCTTATGAAATGGGTATTCAACCATTTTTTACTCATGACCATTTGGTTGCTTTTTCTATCATTTTTTCTGCCGCTACCCTATTTCTTGCATTTAAACCAGGAAACCTTGTGACTTACATTGGTAAGATCATGACGCCTGCACTGATTATTTTACTATGTGGATTAGGCTTAGCAGCATTTCTTAGCCCTCTCGGTACACCTGCTGCTCCATCTGGTGATTACCAAGTCGGTGCTGTTACAAGTGGTTTGATCCAAGGTTACATGACGATGGACGCCATTGCTGCTGTCGGTTTCGGCTGGGTGATCATTCATGCAATAAAAGCTAAGGGTGTTACAACACAACAAGGTATTGCATCAACTTCTATTAAAGTCGCATTAATTTACGCCACGTTAATGGCGTCTTGTTACATCATTATGGGCTACGTAGGCGCAACATCATCAACGATTGCTGAACATGGTGTTAATGGTAGCGTGATCTTAACTCGTTACGTTGCAGGTGAGTTTGGTCATTATGGTCAATGGTTATTAGCCGCTATTATCTTAATGGCATGTTTAACCACCACGGTGGGTTTAACCAATGCATGTGCTGAGTATTATCAAGATACGTTTAAAGCTTCGTTTGGTTTCACAGCAACAGTCATTGTTGTGCTAACAGGGGTTATCGCAAACTTTGGTTTAAACGATATTCTGAAAGTAAGTTTACCTGCCATCCTTGTACTTTGTCCGGTTGCCATCGCATTAGTATTAGCATCATTGGCGGCTTCAACATTTACCGTTTCACGCCTTACACACAGTGCGGTTCTGATCACAGCGACGCTTTTCGGTACTATTGATGCGATTAATATCTTAGGTAAGATGCCAAAAGATCTCGGTGACTTTTTCAGCTATACATTACCGCTTTACAACGCACATGCAGGTTGGTTATTACCGTCTTTATTCATGTTAATTACGACGGCGATGATTGGGCGTACAGCAAGTGCAGAGAAAAAATTTGGGCGTGTTGACTACCGATTAAAAACGGCAAATAACGATTAATAAAAAACGGCGATATTGGGGTATCGCCGTTTTTTTACTGTTGTTTTTACTATACAAGCAAAAAGCTAGGCTTCACTTTAAGCGCTAGCAATGAAAGTATTACAATTCATTCCACATTGCGGCACCCGGCGCCCATACTTCCACTCTATTTTTCTCTAAATTACAACGAAAGTTAATATCACCACGATGTGCCGGCTTTATATGATCGACAAACACCCAGCCTCGATTACTTTCAGATTGATTATCAACATCATTAGCAATAATGGTTTCAGCAGTATATTGCGTTTTATTCGTTACCAAAATTTGGCACTGCTCGATATCATTGGTAGAAGGTGGAGTAAAAGGAGTTGCTGTCATATCACAGCCAGAAAGCAGTAGAGCAAGCAGTAAGATTTTAGTTTTCATCGTAGACTATTCATAGCATCAAAATGTGTCACTAATTGCAGGCGAAAAATGAATATCAACGATATGCCATTAGCGAAGTTGCGCGGAATTGTATAGATAAAAAAACAAATTGGTAGTGTTAATTAACCTCCATCATCATTCTTTTGAAGACAGTCACTCTCATAAAGCATTACGTTAATTCCTTGTAAAAATAACGCTTAACGAATACATATGATAATTTAACATTGCTGAAATTAATTATCGAAGCAATATCCTATTAAGAAGCTATTAAGCCACTGATAAAACAATGAAGAGTTGCCAATAAAAAGCCCAAATCATTAGCCATTGTGTCATGTCCTATCGAAAAAAAACAATCTAACGCAACTTGCTTAGTTGCATCAATTAGCAACAGGCTAATGAATATTGCACCTTATTCGAGATACACAATTTAGAGAATGTCTTTATTCATAGGAATGGCGTAAAGAATGATGATATTGGCGCTCAAACGAAAATGAGCAAAGCTTAATCATGCTACTTTTTGCTCTGTCTTTATAAACACTAAAAGTAGATCAAATGAAAAAATACTGGACACCACTAACACTCGTTTGTGCACTACTTGTGCTAACTTCTGGTTCTCTCCTATTTTTAGATATTAATTCGAAAAATATTGTTCTTATGCATGAATGGATTGGTATCTTAATGGTCATTGCCGTTCTCGGGCATGCTTTCTTATATAAGAACTCAATTATCAAGCACTTATCACGTAAGAATAACATTGTAATGATGGCGGCTATTTTGTTACTGGGTATCGCAATGATCCAAAGTGATAAAGAAGTCGAACAGTCTAACAATGTCTCTGTCGCCTTGTTTGATTCTATCGATAATGCTCCAATTACGTTGATGTCAGAGCTAACTCATCAACCCATTAATAACTTAGTAGATAAAATAAAATTGGCTGGTTTTACAATTGATAATCCTAAGCAGTCCATTGTACAAATAGCACAATTAAATCATCAGCAACCTGAAGACATCATTTCTGTTATTTATAAAAAGTAAGCAATAATGCCCTGTTTATCAGGGCTTCAATCAAAGCCGATACTTAACGTCACTGTGTTATTTAAAATTTAGAGTCACTATTTATATCATCGATAAAACGATGAAATGTTGCCAAGAAAAAATCCAAATCATTAGCAATAATGTCATGTCCTGTTGCTGAAAATGCCAATCTAACGCAACCTTCTTTTTCTGCTTCTTGCTTAGCAACATCAACAATCAACTGACTAACAAACTCTGCGCCATCGCCTAAATAGGTATTATAAAAATTTAATACCGGCTTTTGGTGATAAGAAAAATCCGTAAATTCCAGTTGAGTTACCTCCAGCAGCTCAGAGTCAACAACGGGATTTATTGGCTTTAAAAGAGAAAGTTCTTGCTGAACAAATTGCTTAATATCTTTTGGAAGGCGCGCTTCAATTTTCTCAAAAATAAAGCTAATTGGCGAATCAACAGCCACCAAGGCTTTAACTAAATCAGGGTATTTATAGTTAAAATATCGACCGTAAAGTCCACCCAAAGACGGACCAAGTAAGATGGCGTTTTTAATATCTAACTCTATAAGTAAACTATGCAACTCCTGAGATACAACCTCTGGTGTCCTTACCTTTGTATTGAGTGGACTTCTGCCATAACCACCTCGATTAAATAAAAGTACACTGTAACGCTTTGCTAACTCGTCTTGTAACCATCGGTTATCTTCAATGGTAACGTTAGCTCCCGTATTAATCACTACACAATCTTTAGCACTGTGATGCTTTATATAGCAATACTCAATACCTGTAGCACTTATCATCATCTCACCTCATTTCTTTAACTTGTAAACTATTGATGAAACGATTAGTTATAGCAAAAATAAACACAGAGGATGTGAATTGAGAGGAAGGTAAATAAGGGGCATTACATTTTAATGCATGCTTTTGTGCGCATCTTTATAAAAAACCACAGGCACTTTTCATGAACCTGTGGTTTTAAATGTCTACTGAACCGTAATAACTATTGCTGTTGTTGAAGTTGCTCAGTCAGCCAATTTAACCACGCATCCATCCCTTCACCCGTTTTAGCTGAAAGTTTTATGACCTGAATTTTGGGATTCACTTTTCGCGCATTAGCAATACAATCTTCAATGTTGATATCAACATACGGCAATAGATCGACCTTGTTGATCAGCATTAAGTCAGCGGCAGCAAACATATTAGGGTATTTAAGCGGCTTATCTTCCCCTTCAGTAACAGACAAAATCGCGACTTTGCATGCCTCACCTAAATCAAAACTCGCAGGGCACACCAAGTTACCCACGTTTTCGATAAACAAGAAACCTGGCTCATTCATTGCTAATTGATGATAAGCATCGTGCACCATTTGTGCATCTAAATGGCAGCCTTTTCCTGTATTAACTTGAATAGCGGGCACTTGGGTAGCACGAATACGATCCGCATCGTTAGAGGTTTGCTGATCCCCTTCAATCACTGCACATGGATACTGCTGTTTTAGCTGCATCAGGGTTTCAGTAAGCAAGGTCGTTTTACCAGAGCCTGGGCTTGATACTAGATTCAGCACAAGCTGTTTATTGGCTTTGAAATGCTCGCGATTATGTTCAGCCAGTTTATTGTTGTTACCTAGAATATCCATCTCTAACGTCAGAAGTTGACGTTGAGAAACCCCAGCCACATGCACTTCAGCTTCGCCTTTACCGTAGTGCAGATCACCTTTATCTAGGGTTTCAGGCTGATGATGGTCATGGCTATCATGAGCATGGTTGTGATGTACGTGCGATGCATGGTCATGGTGAGAATGTTGATGATGTGGGTGGCTGTGTTCATGGTGCGATGTTGCAGCTAACGTGTAATGCACATGATGATGAACATCACCTTGATGATAGTAGTGATGATGGATCACAACAGGCTGTTCATTACTCGCTTTATGAACATTGGAGTGCGCGTGATCATGGTGATGGTCATTGTGATCACTATGCCCATGATGATCGTGGTGATGAGAACCATGATGATGGTGATCGACACCTTCTACATGGCTATCTCCGCAGCCGCATACATTACACATTACTCTACCTCAATATTTTTAATCATTAATTCGTCACCGGTTTCAACTTTAAGCTGATAACCTTGGCAATGAGGGCAGCAGACACCACGCTCATCCATTTCGATATAGCGCTGACACTCCATACACCAAACTTGAGCTTGTACAGACTCAATGGCTAACTTCGCGCCTTCTGCAATCGTTCCTCGTGTTGCAAATTCAAATCCTGTTGCCAATGCATGGGGCTCTATACACGATAATGTCCCAATCGATAATGTCACTCGAGTTACACGATGAAAGCCTTGCTTTTTCGCCTGTTCAACCACGGTATCTACCGTATTCATACTCAGTGATAATTCATGCATGACGAGATCTCTTCATTCTTATTTTTGATGTATGGCAAACCACAACTGACCTGCTGAAATAGATGCATCATTAGCAGGGAGTGCTTCACCACAAAAAAGGGATAAACTGTGCGCGCTGGCTTTTTCAAACACTTCATCAACTAATACACGGTTTTGAAATACCCCACCGCCTAAAACAATCGGTAATGGCTTATACGTTTGTCCTATGGTGACGATGACGTTCGCAATGGCACTAATAAAACTGTGCGCCAAACAATTTCGCCATGCTGGGCGATAATCATCGGCAACTAAACTTAACAGCGGTAATGCATATTCCAAAAGTGGTTGCCAATCAATCACGCCATTAGCATCAACAGCAAAAGAAATAGGTTGATGGCATCGATCTTTCATTGCCGCTTGTTCGAGTTTCAACCCGCACTCACCTTCATAATCAACGCGATCAACTAAACCTAACAAACTTGCCCACGCATCAATTAAACGTCCCATCGATGAGGTATAAGGCGATTGACTACCTGTTAGCCATAATTGGTATAAATTATTGAAATAAATATCACTCCACGCTTTAAAGGCTGATAACTGCATCGCTTTAATCGCATCGACTGAGTAACATTCCAATAAAAGGGCAAATAACAAACGAGCTGGTTCTTTTATCGCTTTTTCGCCTCCAATTAAGCGAAATTGACGTAAATGTCCGACACGTTGATAACTTTTTGGCGTAGAAAGTAAGACTTCACCTCCCCACACGGTGTGATCGTCACCCCAACCAGTCCCATCAAAGGTAAAACCTAAAACCTGCTCCGTTAAATTATGCTCAGCCATCACAGCTAATACATGGGCATGATGGTGCTGCACCTTTAAAAGTGGTGTGACCAAATGGGCTTGGGTTTGGTATTTTTCAGCAAATTGAGAGGAATGATAATTAGGGTGTTTATCACACACCAACTGCTGTGGCTTAACATTATAAAGCGCTGTTAAATGGTTAAAGGTTTCTTGATAACGTAACTCGGTATCGAGATCGTCTAAATCACCAATATAGGGAGATATTAGCCATTGCTGAGGTAATGCTAACCCTATGGTTGATTTTTGCTCAGCACCTAAGGCTACGGTGATATTGCCTGTACTTTGCTTGCTACCTGTAACGAAATGACTCACAGGCGCATAGCCTCTTGCCATACGTAGCACACGGATCTTTCCGCCAGCATAATGTACAAGGCTATCATCACACGCACTCACAATCGGACGATTATGATCTAAAACACCGCTGATTTTCCCTGAAAATTGAGTACAGACTTGAGCTAACTCAGTGGCAATAGGCATACCTGATAGGTTCGCACTGGTCATAACAAGTGTACTTGTCGCACCTATTGCTTTTAATTCATCAAACAACAAATAATGCAATGGCGTATACGGCAGCATGATTCCTAGATACGGTACATTTGGAGCAACATTTTCAGCTAATACGTCATCTGCTCGCGTTACTTCTTCTGCAACAATATCTAAACGCTTATTCATGAGAACAATAGGTCTAGCTTGCGCTACTAATGCTCTCCATTCAGCATCACAACCTTCAACGAATTGTTGAGCAATGTCATCACTTGCCGCCATAATGGCTAACGGTTTTGACTGCCGATGCTTAAGCTTACGTAAACTCGCCACAGCTTGAGCGTTCGTGGCATCACACGCTAAATGAAAACCACCGATGCCTTTAACTGCAACAATTTCGCCGCATTTAATTTTTTGTGCCAGCTGCTCAATCGCTGTTTGTTTGGTTGCAACAAGTGGTAATTCTGCGCTCGATTTTACTCGCTGCTGTGCATCATAAAGCGTTACCCAAGGGCCGCAGCAGTCACAACTAATCGGCTGAGCATGATAACGACGATCGACTGGATTTTGATATGCCTCGGCACAATCAGGGCACAACAAAAAATCCTGCATACTGGTTACTGCACGATCATAAGGTAGCGCTTTTATAATGCTGTAACGTGGACCGCAATGGGTACAGTTGGTAAATGGGTATTGGAAGTATCGAGAATCTGGATTGGAAATATCCCGCTTACAAGCATCACAAAGCCCTTGATCTGGTGAAATAGATACCGTTGTGCTTTCACCGCACTGACTTTGCTCTATACCAAAGGTATTCGGCTTTTCCAATTCAGACCATAGCGATAAAGTGCGAATTGCCACATCATCAATGCGACTTAAAGGAGGCGCTTGGTCAATTAACTGCGAAGTGAAAATAGCTAATGTATCAAGAGAGCCTTGCACATCTATTTTCACCCCTTCTGAATCATTGATCACCGAACCAACTAGCGCATGTTGTGTCGCTAGTTGGTAGACAAAGGGGCGGAAACCGACCCCCTGTACAATGCCGGTAATATGAATATATTGTCGTGCAATGTTGTCTGTCACGCTAACTGCCCTGTAATTAAGACAGCATTAAGATGCCACCAAATGCCGCCATAACGACACCTAGGACACTAGTAACACGACGATTAGCAGCTGAAGCCGCAATAGCTTTACCTAATACCACACCACACGCGTGTAGAATTGCCGTTGCTAGTACGAAACCGATAAAGAACTCAACAGCCGTTGCGCCTAAAGGCATTTCCATACCGTGAGCCATACCGTGGAATAATGCAAATGCCATTACCGCACCTGTCGCTACTTTCGCAGAGATACGACCACCCGCTAATAGCATGCCGCCCATTGCAATCACAGACACTGCAATAGCTAGCTCAACACCTGGGATCACAACACCTGATACACCTAATGCAGCACCTACAATCATGATTGAGATGAAAGCAAGAGGTAAACGTGAAATCGCTTTACCCCCCATCATTGCTGCTAATAGACCCACACCCACCATAACACTTAGGTGATCCATGCCAGTAAATGGGTGAACAAAACCACTCATGAACGCAGAAGCGTGAGGACCAATGTGACCAGGGTGTGCTAAAGCAAGAGGAGAAAAAGAAGTAGTTAGCAAGCCCAACATTAGATGTTTCATTTTCATATTAATATCTTCTTAATAAAAGTAACCGGAAATCCGGAGGGTTATAAAACACTTCACGCGATAACTAAGCGTAAAGTACGATGAAAGCACGAGATCAAATCATGCCAAAAATACGTTCTGGGTGAGCATAAGCATCGGCTCGACCACGGCGACAATGCCCTAATAACGTCATATTTAAACGATCCGCTAAATCGACAGCCATTTTTGTTGCAGAAGATACGGCAAGTAACACTTCAACACCGGCTGAGGCCGCCTTTTGTACCATTTCAAAACTAGCGCGACTGGTAACTAACACAGCACCGCCAGATAAACGCTGTTGATGGATATAACCAATTAATTTATCTAACGCGATGTGGCGACCAACATCTTCAAATGTTGCGAGTAATTGCCCATTGGCATCGATGTATGCTGCCGCGTGTGCTGCACCTGTGAGTTGATTAAGTGCTTGGTGTTGAAGTAATTGCTGTAACGCTTGTTCTAAATGACTTAAATCAAACTCAACTGTCATCGGCAATGGCATTAGCATCCGACATACGGTTTCCAATTTTTCTTCACCACAAATACCACAGCCCGTTAAACCCGCTAATGAACGACGTTTCTGCTTTAAACGCTCAGCACAACGATTTGCAACTGTAATATCAAGATTGATCCCATTATCATGATGGGTAATCAGTATATCGTGAATATCACGGTGATGATCGATAATTCCCTCAGACAATGAAAAGCCTATCGCAAACGGCTCTAAATCATGAGGAGTACACATCATCACGGTGTACGCAACGCCATTAAACGCAAGAGCAACAGGCGTTTCTTCAATAATGAAATCCATCTCTCTAAAATCGCTTTCTCCTTTGCGATAGCGAATGATCGGACGCTGACAAGCATCACTAACGGCATCAGTTGATTGCACCTCAAGAGTGGTCAAAATAGTGATCCTATAATTAAATAAAAATGTAGGCTGGTATAAAACGCATCAGATACCACCTCGAAAATCTTGGCTCTTAATCCCCATTTTCTGCATTCGAGATAACAAGGTTGTCCGTTTCAGTCCTAATTGGTTTGCCGCACCATTCGGCCCTGCGACCACACCATGACAAGCCTTTAATGCTTTAATCACGTCTGCTTTACTAATAATGGGTTTAACTACGTCACCTTTCACTGTTGATTCTGGCGTATTGATAACACCAGTAGCTTCAGGGGTAACCAATCCGACAGAAGGCGCATTCTCGGTTGGTACACAGGCAGAATGAGACGCTGTTTTTAACTCATGAACAGGAACATTAAGCACATTACCACGCGTTAAAATCACAGAGCGTTCAACAAAGTTACGCAATTCACGAACGTTGCCCGGCCATGGAAATGCGCTCATAACCGCTAAATCTTCTGCTGCAATTACGGTGATCGTTTTGCCCATTTTTTTGGCTAATTCACGGGTAAAATGTTTAACCAATAATGGGATATCTTCGGCACGTTCACGTAATGGCGGAATTTGGATAGGAAAAACATTCAAACGGTAATAAAGATCATTACGAAATTTCTTTTCTTCTACACGGCGTAATAAATCAACATTCGTGGCGACAACAATTCGCACATCAACACTGATTAATGCGTTCTTACCCACACGTTCTATTTCATTTTCTTGTAATGCACGTAATAATTTAGGCTGAAGCTCTAACGGCATATCACCAATTTCATCTAAAAATAACGTACCTTTATGCGCTTGCTCAAAACGACCAACACGCTGGCTAATCGCACCAGTAAAGGCGCCACGTTCATGACCAAACAATTCACTTTCAAATAAACCAGCAGGAATGGCGGCACAATTCATCTTCACCATATCCGTTTTGCTGCGTAGGCTTAACTTATGAATAGCACGAGCAATTAATTCTTTTCCCGTCCCCGACTCGCCTAAAATCAACACCGTACTGTCACAACAAGCAACAAGGGCAACTTGTTCAAGGACTTTATTCATCACTTCACTTTGACTAATAATATCGTCAAAAATAACGTGTTCACCCATCCCTTCATCGATGTTTACAAACTTTGTAATAGGTTGATTAGGAATGCTCGCTTGATGTGTTTTTATACTATGCATTGCTAACGCAACACGCGCAGCTATCTGTTTAAATAACTCAAGATCCGTATTTTGATATGGCGCTTCAATAGGCTTCATAAAACTGATATAACCCACTGCAATGCCTCTAAATATGAGTGGCATAACACAAGCAGTTTTAACACGACGAGGAAAGTACGGGCTATTATTATCAGCCTGCATTTTCTTAATATCTATCGCATTTAAAAATACAGGCTGTTTATTCTTAATTGCATTTTTAATTAGTTTATCATTGGTAAAGAAATGACATTGATAATCAATTTCATTATTAATAAAACAAGCAGAATGTTGATTGTAATGCCCATCTTGTAATTGAATAATCGATAGATCAGTCATACCAAAATGCTGATATAAAAAGCGTAATAATGAACCTATCAATTCTTTTTTTGTACTTTGACTTATAACAGTATTCGTCACATCAACCAGAACCTGAAAATTGTTTTTTTCAGTTGTTAGTTTTTCAGTAAATGTTGATGCCGTTTGGTGCTCTATAATATGTTCAATCATTGCTGAAATCATATTATTAAATAATTTGAATTGCTTCTCGCTCTCACTATCATCAGGCATAGTTAGATTAATATATTCAATCGCACCTAAAGGTTGATTACAAATAGATAGCGGTATTTTGCAATAATTAAAAACCGAGTCATACGCAGGATGACTTTCTAGCTGAGGAAAAGTTTGATATAGCGTTTCACCATCCATCTGATGGCAATAATCACGCATGGTAGCGCCATGCAATCCAATACTTGAGCCAGTGTAATCAAATTGCTGACATTGTTTATCTTGATCAAGGTAGTAAAGGCTTGGTTGACTATCAAGATCATTTTTTAAAAGTAGATTCACACGTTCAACATTGATAAATAATAGATCTTCATTGTTAAGAAAATCCATTACGCCTGAAATATCATTGATTGATAATAAGGCTTTAGAAAAAGTCATCAAATCACTTTCAAAGCGTTCCATGTTGGCATTAACTCTTGCTGATAATGTCGCTCGAATAGAGAGTAATAATTCAAGCATTTATTATACAATTCTCAACCATTTTAGTAACCAAGTATTGATATCAATCAATAAACAATAAATATAAATGCAAACTAATGATGAAAAACAGAGTAGATGCTAATTATTTGAGCGATATGAATGACTAGTAGCAATATACAGCAAAGCAATGAAATATAAGGTTTCCAAATTTAAAATATACAATATTCTATCTTGGAAACCTTATTTTCATTAATGGTTTATTTGAGTAGTAAAATAAACAAATACACTCATTTTTTGTTATTAAGCATTAACAACATGGCTCTTCAAGCGTGCTTTCAAATTACTGTACTCTGTTTGTACGTAATTTTCCGCCCATGACTGATCTTCAATATTTTCTACCTTAACGGCACAATATTTAAATTCAGGTGTGCTTGAAATCGGATCCACATGCTCAATGGTTAATTCATTACATGCACCAATCCACCATTGGTAAGTCATGTATACCACGCCCTTATTTACACGCTCATTATAGTTTGCACGTGAAATAACTTTACCGCGACGTGATGAAACCCAAACCAATTGTTGATCGTCAATACCTAACTGACGTGCATCATCCGGGTGCATCTGCACATAACCCGGTTCATCTTCCAATGTCTGTAATGCAGAACAGTTACCCGTCATTGAACGACAAGAGTAATGGCCTACTTCACGCACAGTAGATAATACTAACGGGTATTGGGCATCTGGTTGTTCTAATGGCGCACGCCATTCCGCAGCAATGAACTGACCTTTACCTGATGGTGTACTGAATTTATTACCTTCAAACAAGAAAGGTGTACCCGGATGATCCTCAGTTGGACATGGCCACTGTACAGATTTTAACCCTTCCATCTTCTCGTACGTTGCACCTGTATATAGTGGTGCAAGGTGACGCATCTCATCCCAAATTTCTTGGGTATTTTGATAAGACATTGGGTAACCCATACGGGTTGCTAATAAACTGAAAATTTCCCAGTCAGGTTTCACGTCTCCCGGTGGTGTAATCGCTTTATAGAAGCGTTGGAAACCACGGTCGGCGCTACTGTATACACCTTCATGCTCACCCCAGCTTGTCGCAGGGAAAATCACATCAGCAAATTCTGCTGTTTGTGTCATGAAGATATCTTGAACAATCACCAATTCCATCTTGCGCATGGTTTCACGCATCGCTGCAAGATCGGCTTCAGTTTGTGCTGGATCTTCACCGAAAACATAAAATGCTTTACAGATCCCTTCCTCAACTTTGTGACCAATTTCTGTTAAGCGGTAACCCGGCTTACCAGATAATTGTACACCCCAAGCCGCTTCAAATTTTGCACGAATGTCGGCATCTTCTACTGACTGATAACCTGGGAACTGGTGTGGCAACATACCCATATCACAGGTACCTTGTACGTTGTTTTGTCCACGAACAGGACCACAACCTACACCTTCACGACCAAAGTTACCGGTTAATAATGCAAGACCGGCTAAACCACGCACAACATCAACAGCTTGTCCGTATTGGGTAACACCCATACCCCAAAGGATCATCGCTTCAGGTGCTGCCGCATAAGTACGTGCCGCTAAACGAATATCTTCCGCTTTTAAGCCTGTTGTTGTTTCAACACTTTCAGGTGTATAACGAGATACAAGCTCACGGAACGCATCAAAGCCTTCAGTGTTATTTGCAACGTACTCTTTGTCGTATAAGTTTTCTTCAATAATGACATTCGCTAACGCATTAACCAGTGCCATGTTTGAACCGTTCTTCAACGCTAACCATTGATCAGCGACACGTGCAGATTCGATCTTACGTGGGTCGCAAACAATGATCTTCGCACCATTAGCGCGAGCCTTAAGAATGTGCCTTGCTACAACTGGGTGAGAATCAGCCGCGTTGTAACCGAATATGAGTAAACATTTTGTTTTTTGAATTTCGGGAATGGCGTTACTCATTGCGCCATTACCTACTGTTGTCTCCAGACCGGAGACTGATGGAGCGTGTCACACCCTGGCGCAGTGATCGACGTTATTCGTCCCTATCACCGCACGTGCGAGCTTCTGCATCACATAGTTAGCTTCGTTACCTGGACCGCGCGCAGAACCCGTTGTCATGATCGCGTCAGGGCCATATTGCTTCTTGATTGCCATTAGCTTTTCGCCGGCAAAATCAATAGCTTCTTCCCATGAAACCGCTTCTAACGCAGCATCGCGTGTACGGCGGATCATCGGTTGCTTCAAGCGTGGAGTTAATAAATTGGTGTCGTTAAGGAAATCCCAGCCATAGTAACCTTTTAAACACAGTTGACCTTCGTTGGTACGGCCATCTGCAGGCTCTGCTGCAATTACTTTGTTATTTTCGACAACCAATTTTAGTTTGCACCCAGTACCACAGTAGGGACAAACAACAATTGATTTTTTCATACTAACCTTAGGTTGTAATAATAAACGTCAATAGCATTGTGATTAAACAATCACCTTAGCAACCTGTTGCTACTACAGCGCTCATTGCCGCTGCTTCACGTTTTTGTTGGCTCGTTTCAGTCAACGTCTCAGGTTCAATGATTCGAATCGCACCAGTAGGACAAACTTGAACACAAGAAGGGCCTGACTCTTGGTGATGACATAAATCACATTTTAATGCTTGGGTTTGCGGTACTTTGCGCGTAAACAACGCAGCACCTTTTGTCTCTTCAACCATCGTTGTCACCACATTCATTGCACCGTAGGGGCATGCAATAACGCAGGTTTTACAACCGATACAACGAGATTGAATCACTTTGACAAAACCATCTTCTAATACGATGGCGTTATTGGGACAAACCTGAGCACACGGCGCATCATCACATTGACGACACATTACAGGCGTAGTTACATGGGCATTTTTCACGACGGTTAAACGTGGTGCAAAATCCGATGGTGCCATTCCTGCTACCGTATTTTCTGCTTGATGCGATAACGCACAAGCGATTTCACAAGTTCGGCATCCAATACACAAATTTGGATCTGCAAAAACAAATCGGTTCATGGTGTATCCCTTGTTGATGTCGATACATCGCAATACATATCCGCATTGCGATACCTTATAAGCATGAGCTATGCCAGTTTTTACACCTTGAACAGCAAAAACGCAAACTATTAATATTTAAGACAAAAAAATAAAGCCTGATCGAAATCAGGCTTTATTTATAGCAATGAACATGTCTGATATGTATCGATAACCATCATCGACACACTTCGTCACATCTCATCGACACCTTATCGACAGGCCAACGATTAAGCATCGTCACTGTCGCAGTTTACTGCTAACAGTGGGTGAATCCGCCCGAGCCTTGCCAAGTTGGTAATTGTTGATAAATTTGCTCAACACCTTGTTGTACCATTTCCGTTAAAGGGAATGAAAAAGCAACAATCGCAGGCTGTATACCAATGAAGATCACTTCTGGTACAAAGGTCTTTAATTCATCGATTAAGAAATTCAACGGCAAACTGTGGGTCGACACCACATACATATCAACGATAGTCTCAGGATCAATAATTCGTACTTCCCCTGCTTCTTCACCAATATCTGCAGCATCAACCACCAGCACCCGTTTCGGCATTGCTTTACGAATAAGGTGTAAGCAATCCTCAGGCATCGAGCCGCCTTCCAGCACGCTCCAATCCGCTATCGGATTCTCTTTCATCATCTTTGCGAGTAATGGACCAGCACCATCGTCTGCCATCATGCTGTTACCAACCGTCAATACAATATTGCTGACCGACAGATCGACATCGTCATTCGACACCGTTACGCCCATGACAGAAGAGAGGTTAATTTCCTCTAGCACAATTACTGTCCTCCTCGGATCATCATGTACATGGTTGGTTCGCGATGAATATCCCCTAAGGCTGCAATAAACCCATGGGTTAACTGCTTTGACTTCTCACTTTGAGTCGTACTATTAATACCATCAAACGCCAGTGCCAACATGTTTAAATGCTCGGGATAAATCGTGATTTCACCAAACACTAGAAAACCTTTCATTTTACGAAATGCTTCACCGCTTTGGTCTAATCCACTGATCCATTCAAGATACTCATGACCTGAGCATTTCAATACCGCATCTAAGCAATCGACCACACCAAGATGGTGACCAATCGCCAAGCTGTAGTACATAATTTGCTTGGCTTCTTCTGGTACATCGTAGCTTTCATCAACAAACTTGCGACCCAAGCTGTAGAAATACACATTCTGCTCAAGGTGACGAGATTGCGTTAACTCTTCAGGTAAATCGGCAATCTTGCTATTAGGCATTTTCGCCTCCACAGCACGCTTTTTGCTCTGCCCCGCACGCAGGTTGTCCCGTTAATGCAGCCATGGTTTTGCTCAGCAGAATATTCACGATTTCGGTTAAACGTGGATCGTCTTTTTCCGCTAAGTAAGCAGCAATCTTGCTATCAACGTTATCCGCACTACAGGTTGCCAATACATCCATCACTTCATCTGCAATACGTTGGCCTTGAACATAACCGGCAAGTAAGCGGGCTTGACGCTCAATCATCACCTTAATATCCAGTGGAATTTCAGTATGTTTAAGGCTCGCTTTTTGCTCATCAGGATTGTGTGTTTTCGCTTTCAGTTTCTGATCAAGTAGGCCTAATGCTACTGCAAAACCATAAATCGTTGCCGCAGGTGTTGGAGGACAGCCCGGAATGTAGACATCAACAGGTACAATCTTGTCAGTACCGCCCCAAACACAATATAAGTCGTGGAAAATACCGCCATCACAACCACATGCACCATAAGAAATCACAATTTTAGGATCAGGCGCCGCTTCATAAGCACGAAGCGCGGGTGCACGCATTGCGCGAGTCACAGCCCCCGTAAAGAGAAGAATATCGGCATGGCGAGGCGATGCAACAACCTTAATACCAAAACGCTCAGTATCAAATACAGGGGTTGTGGCTGCAAAAATTTCGATTTCACAGGCGTTACAACCACCACAGTCAACACGGTAAACATACGCCGAGCGACGAATCTGCTTAATAAGCGCGTCTTTTAATTTCTGGCTATTAGGCGGTAATGGAACAGGAACAGTTTGGGTATGAGCTGTACCATTTAGCTGTTTAATACCTTTCACATTTCCTCCTCAAGGTAACGTAGATGGCTAACGTTTTCGCTATCTAGCATATTGTTACTGCGACGACACTCAGGACAGGTTTCTAATTGTTGGCGACGTAACTCTAATTGATCAGCTGAAACACCCGTTTGTGCCAAAGTGTCTAGCACATAGTCCAATAGCTTTTTCGCTACAAACGGACGCTCACATTGGCGACAATTCGCCAGTTGGAACACCGCATGTTCGTACAGATCTTCTTTTCGGGTTACCGCTAATTCAAAGTTCTGCGAAAGCTTAATGGCTTTCGTTGGGCAGACTTCTTCACAGCGACCACAGTAAATGCATCGCGCCATCGACAATTCCCAACGGCGTGTACCGGCTTTTTCGTCAGTTTCCATCACCAACGCATTGGCAGGACAAGCACGCATACACGCAGCACAAGACAGACACTGATCTGCATCTAGCTCTGGCTTACCACGGAAGTCTTCATTCACTTCCAATGGTGCGAATGGGTATTTGGTTGTGACTTCACCGGTTTTTAAGACGGTCTTTAATAACTTAAACACAACGCCTCCTACAGCTTAAACGGTGAGTTTTTACGGTCGATGCTGTACTGCTCAATCGCTTTATATGGAATAGTTTTGCTTCGCTTCTTCTTCGTATCGACAATGGTGACACGGTCAGTACATGAGTAACATGGATCTAAACTACCGATAATTAACGGCGCATCAGCAACGGTGTTACCTCGTAACATGTAGCGTAACGTAGGCCAGTTCGCATACGTTGCTGCACGACAACGCCAGCGGAATAGTTTTTGGTTATCCCCTGTCATGCTCCAGTGCACGTTTTCACCACGCGGCGCTTCAGTAAAGCCCAACGCAAACTTATTCGGTACGTAGTTAAAACCTTCAGTGAGAATTGCACCCGGTGGTAGGTGATCAAGGCCGTATTCAACAATATTTAGTGAATCAAATACTTCACGGATACGAACCATCACACGTGATTGCACATCACCGCCGTCCATGGTTTGTAATTCCATTGGAACATCACCGTAAGACTCTAAAGATTGTCCATGAATAATACGTACATCACGCTTAAAGCCGCTAGCACGAATAAGTGGCCCAACAGGGCTGTAATCACGAGCAACTTGCTTCGATAAAATACCTACACCTGCAATACGGCTTTCGATATTAGGTGTTGCTAGAAGCACTTCCACCAACTCAGAAAAGGTTTTGCGTACTTCTTTGACCATCGCAATACCTTTTAAGCGTTGATCTTTAAGAAAATCTCGACGTACACCACCAATTAAGTTCATACCGTAAGTTTTACGGGCACCTGTTAGTAGCTCAGCAAGCTCCATAGTCTTTTCACGGACACGGAAGAACTGCATGAAACCTGAGTCAAAACCAACAAAGTGGCTAGATAAACCAATGTTTAGTAAGTGGCTGTGTAGACGTTCAACTTCAAGTAAAACAGTGCGGATCATCTTGGCGCGGAATGGCACATCAACCGATAACGCATTTTCAATCGTGTTGCTGTAACCCACACTATGGGTAAAGCCACAAATACCACAAACACGGTCCGTTAACTGCGCGACCTCGTGGTAACCCATGCGTGTTTCTGCCAGTTTTTCCATCCCACGGTGAACGTAGAACATACGGTAATCCGCATCAATAATGTCTTCACCGTCAACGAATAAACGAAAGTGGCCCGGTTCATCAGAGGTAATGTGTAATGGACCAACAGGTACAATACGGTTGCTGTCATCACCTAACTGATTATCAAAATTATAAGTTTCAGTTTCTGTGGTAGGTTGCGGACGCTGACGGTAATCCATCGCATCTTTACGTAGTGGGTGGAGATCTTCAGGCCAATCATCAGGAAGGACTAAACGACGTTCATCAGGTAAACCTACTGGACGTAAGCCGTACATATCACGCACTTCACGCTCGCCCCACACAGCAGCAGGAATGGTTGGCGTAATAGAAATAAACTCTTGGCTATTGGCATCAACCAGTACTTTTACCGTTACCCAACTTTTAACTTCCCCTTCCATAGAAAGCGCGTGATAAACCGCAAAGTGACCATTTAAGGTACGCTCGTCATTACCGAATGTAACGGTCAGCCAACCGCCTTGATCGTAATAAAGCCACTTCATCACTTCGACCAAAGAGGTCATTTTTACCGTGATGGTCACTTGATTATCCGTTTGCCACTCTTCATCAATAATGGCTGATGGAAAGAAATGATTCACACCATCGACATACTGTTTGCCAATCCGATTTGATTGCGGTTTAGTGGCATATTGTTCAAATGTATTGTTTGTCATTACTGTTTCTTACCAACCAAAAATTAAAAAGATAAGTGCCAACACGGCCACTAAAAATACAGGGAAAATAGCGCGGTGGATTTTCATAAAGCGGAAACGCGCCATGGTGTTTTCCGCAATACCTGCAATGAAGAAAACCACAAAAAGCTTGATGAATAAGATCACGGTTGCTGAAAATAAGCTGCCGAAACCTAATGATTGGGCTTTACCCCAAGGAATAAAAATCGCAAGGAAGAACTGAGCGACAACGAGCTGTTTTAGACCTAGGCCTAATTTCACCATCGCTAAACCAGCACCTGAGTATTCAGTCACAGGGCCTTCTTGTAGCTCTTGCTCTGCTTCTGCACTATCGAACGGTAATTTACCCATCTCAATAAACAGTGCAAATGCACACACAAGACCTGCCAAGATAATCGCTAATGGCGAATGCCAGCTGTCATTTGCCATCGCATGGCTAATATAACCAAGATCGGTTGTACCCATTGCTAATGCAACAACTACAATCGACAGGATCAGCATTGGCTCAACCAAGATACCAAGAGTCAATTCTCGGCTACTACCTAAGCCACCAAACATACTGTTTGAATCAATACCTGATAACGCAAAGAAGAAACGGAAAATAGCCAATAAGTAAATATCGGTAATAATATCGCCCGAAATAGGGAAAGGTGACACTTGCGTCACGGTTGGCAATGCCATACCGATCAACATCATAGTGATCACCATTACCCAAGGCGTGATCCAGAAAATAAAGCCTGCATTTGACGGTGATACCGACTGGCGCTGCAATAACTTATAAATATCGCGGTAGTCTTGGAGTACTCCCGGCCCTTTACGAGAATGAATTTTAGCGCGAATAACACGGGAAAATCCGGTGGCTAAAGGGGCAAGCAGTAGCATCAATAAAGCCTGAACAACAGCTAGCGTGATCCAACTAGCAGAAGGCATTTCAAGTGGGGACATTAGCAACTCACTCCTGAAATGAAAGGAAAGAACAACACCACAAATAGCGCAGCCGCACAGCACATAATGCAGACTTTTCGACCATCAAGTTGACTACCGTCAGCTACCGCAAATAAATGTGGTAAGACATGACGATCAATCAAAGATTGCTTTGGACGGTTGTCATAAATAAGGCTAAACATATGACGCATTGGACGCGTAATACCTTCGGCAGAAACTGTCATACGCTGCTCATATTGGTAACCACACGCCCAAGGATCACCTTGTTGACGACGTACCAAACGACGTTGACGGAACACATAAAGCAATATCGCTGGAACCAGTGCTAATAGCGCTAGCATAATCGCAATTACAGGGGTAGAGAGGATCGCTTGATCAGCCACTGCTGGATAAACCGCACTGCCTGTTGCAACAGAAACAGGGCCAAGATGAAGAATTGAAGATGCAATATCAGAGAAATAAGGTGCAATCCAAGGCGAGCCCACACCTAATACAATACATAATATCGCTAACATCGTTGTTGCTGTTGTCATGCCAGCGCCCACTTCACGAGTATTCGCCGCTTGTCCTGTTTTCGGTGCACCAGTAAAGCAGATACCGTAAACCTTCACAAAACACATACAAGCTAATGCACCTGTTAGTGCCAGCATTACCATACCGAACGGGCCAAACAACATATTTGCTGCGGTTCCTACTTTACCCATGCTAAATAGTGATTGATAAATAAACCACTCAGACACAAAACCGTTAAACGGTGGCAACGCACAAATCGCTAAGGTACCAATTAAGAACGCAATGGCTGTTTTTGGCATGGTCTTACCCAAACCGCCCATCTTATCCATGTCTTTGGTATGCATACGGTACACAATAGAGCCTGAGCCTAAACACAATAAGCCTTTGAAGATCGCATGGTTTAATAAGTGGTATAAACCACCCAGTAAGCCCAATAGCGCAAGCACTGGATGATGGCTTGCGATACCAATCATACTGACACCGACACCAATTAAGATGATGCCAATATTTTCAATCGTGTGGTAAGCCAATAGACGCTTAATATCATGTTCTGCTAACGCATACATTACGCCTAAAACAGACGATACCGCACCGAAGATCAGAACAAGGAAACCCCACCATAACTGGGTTGCGCCAAGGAAAATAATACTGAATTTTAAGATGCCATAGATACCAATCTTCACCATCACACATGAGATCAAGGTAGAGCAGTACGAAGGCGAAATAGGATAGGCTTTAATTAACCAACCGTGTAAACCAACACCCGCTGATTTAATACCGAAACCAACTAACGCTAATAGGAAGGTTAATGATGCAAAGCCAGCACTTATTGGTGTAGTAGTGAACGCACTAAAGTCATAGCTATGGGCATTTATCGATAGGATCAAAAATGCAGCCATGATCAAAAAGCTAGCAATATGATCGACAATAAAGTAATTCAAACCAGCCTTACGACTTGCCAAACTACCATCGCTGATCACAATCAACCATGATGCGATTGAGACCACTTCCATAAACACCATAAAAGTGATCACATTGGCTGAAATCACTAATACCGTCATTGCCGCAGCAAAGATGTTAAATAGGATATTGATTTTCCAACCCGATTTACCCAGATATTCTTTTAAATAATTAATCGAATAAATAGACGCCGCCATGGTCACTATGGATATTACCACCACCATTAAGGCTGAAAGCATATCCATATTCACCATACAGCGCGTCGCCAGTGCAAAATCGGCTGAGTCATAATGACCCACAATGGTAGACACACCCGCTAAAACACCAAACACGCCACCAAATGCACTAATCACACCCGCCAAACGTAAACTATCACGTTCATCCTTACGACCAAGCCAAGAAATAAGGGCTGCTACACCGTAGCTGATCACAGCAAATAAAACTAAAACTAACGGATTCATTTGTTCATAGCTCCTGATTTCACAGAAACGGCACTGTCAGCCGCGCTTTCACGTTTACTGTGGCGTGCTTTCATCACTTTACTCTCATCAATCAACACAATTGCTTGAGTAGGACAGACTTGTGCACAGGCAGGCCCTTGTTCACGAAAACCACATAAATCACATTTCACTGCGATACTTTTCACGCCCGGTTCCCATGCCAAAATATCTTGACCAAAAGTGCTAGGTATTGACGTTGATGGGTTACTAGAACGAGGAGTAGAAGGGATATAGGTATCGTAACTGTTTGCCATCGCAATTGGTCGACTACCATCAAAAGCGATAGCACCAAACGGACACGCGACTGCACATAATGTACAACCAACACAAAGCGACTCGTTAAGAACAACACGATCTGCTTGTTTAGAAATAGCTTGTACCGGACATACAGCCGCACAAGGCGCGTCTTCACAGTGACGACACATAACAGGTGCCGTAGCATTGTCATGTTTAACCACGGTAAGACGAGGATGGCTTTGCAGTCCGACTTTTTTATGTTCTTCGGAGCACGCTGCCATGCAGGTGCCACAACCGATACATTTGTCGGGATCTGCAACAACAAAGCTTTTCATGATCTTTCCAGTTAATTGCAAAAAGCATCACAAAAAGCAATAATCATACCAATAAGGTATCTTTGTGTTTTATTAGCTAAAGATCATTCACTTATACCTAGCGCGCTCTCCTACTCTTCACTTTTTATTACTACTAAAAGGAAATAAACATAGGATGTTCGCCTATCGACACTGCTATCGACACCTTATTTCGACAGTAGTGTCGACACAAAACCACAAACAAGAAAAAACTGTTTTATAATTGAGCTTCATGCGATGGACATTTACCACCTAACTTTATGAATATGACTAATGATTAAGAAAAAACACCTTCATTCAACCATGCCCTTCTATCTGCTTTTTATTGCAGGTATTGTTGATGCTATTGGCTTTATCCATCTGAAAAATGGCCTGTTTATCTCTTTTATGAGTGGTAACACAACCCATGTGGGCATACTGTTAACCTCAGGCAATACACCACAAGCGTGGCACTACATTGGGGTTATTGTATTATTTGTTTTAGGTGCTGCCGTCGGCGAAGCTATCGCGATAGCTAACAAACCTTTTTATCGCAGTATGATCATGGCGCTAGTCACATTAGTGCTATCAGCAACATTGTTTGTTGAGCCTATCGCTAAACCAATTGTGACCAATTTCTTCTTAAGCTTTGCTATGGGTATTCAAAATATCGCACTGCGATTAACCATTGAAAAATCAACCGCACTCACTTACGTAACAGGTTTTTTGGTTAATACTGGACGTTCTATTGCCATGCTATTAATGGGTGAAGGCGATCGTAGCACGTTTTTTCGCCATTTCAGCTTATGGTTATCCATCTTTCTTGGCGCAATTGCAGGAACACAAGTGATGGATTACTCCTTCAAATATGCATTACTTCTCCCGATCATCTTAAGCTTAATTGCAACAGGCATTTTATTCTGGACCCATGAAATTGCGGATGATTAATAGTTACAGTAACCAATAAAACGAAAAAGCCGACGTGATGTCGGCTTTTTTGTATCTCAAAACCCTTGACCTGTCTAAAGCTTCATAGTTTATAGTTCGCCTATCAATAAAGGGGAAAGCTGCCATGTACCGTATTTCTGAGTTAGCGCAAAAGGTGGGATTAAGTCGTTCCACATTACTTTATTACGAAAAGCTTAAACTGATCACTGGCACACGCTTAAGCAATGGTTATCGTGGCTATACCGACAAAGATGTGCAACGGGTAAAACTGTTACGGCAACTGCAAGCAGGCGGGCTTTCATTGAAAGAGTGCCAATCCTGTTTAGATGCCCAAATAGATCGAGATCTGCTACTTCAACGGCTAAATATTCTTGATGAAGAAATCGCCCAAAAACAGAAAGCCCGTGATTTGCTTTCTGCCATGCTGGGTATAAATTCGATGAAAGAATGGCATCAATCAATGGAATCAGCAGCACCCTCGGCTCACTTAGAGTGGCTAATGAAGCAAGGTTTCAGTGAAAAACAAGCCTTACGATTAAAATGGCTATCAAAAGATATGAACGAACATGAGCAATACATGGCAGACTTTGAAGCGATCTTTGATGATTTAGAACGACTTGGCCCTAGTTGTGATGAAGACTCTCTAAAAGCACTTGAAACATTGCCCATTAAATCTGGTGAAGTGTTAGATATCGGCTGTGGTAAAGGTGTTGTTACTACCTTATTAGCTAAACATGGCGATTTTCATATCACGGCATTAGACAACGATGAATATAACTTAAGTTGTTTAAACGAAGCAGCTATTGAAAACGGGCTTAAACATCGCATCACTTCTGTTTGCGCCAGTATGACCACAATGCCTTTTGAAGAACAACGTTTTGATGTGCTGTGGGCTGAAGGCAGTGCTTACATCATGGGGGTTGAGCAAGCACTTAAACAATGGAAACCATTTATTAAGGCTCATGGCTATTTGGTTATCAGTGACTTGGTTTGGTTAGCCGATAATCCAAGCCAAGAAGCAGTCGATTTCTGGCAGCAAAACTATCCAGATATGACCACCAGCGAACAACGAGTCAAACAGATGCAGCAAGCAGGTTTTGAAGTGATCAGCCACTTTACCCAAAGTGATCAGTCATGGACAAACTACCTAGCACCATTACAAAACAAGATCGCTCAATTGGATAATCAACATTTCACGTCCAATGCCATTAAAGATATTAAGAACGAAATCCATATTCATGAGCACTATTTAGGTCAATACAGCTATCAATTATTTGTATTAAAGAAAAAAGGTTAAACATGATCATTCGAGTAGAAAAAGATTCAGACATTACTGTGATTGAAACGCTAACTTACAGTGCATTTAAAGATCATCCTCATCATGAACCGGGCTCAGAACCAACCGAGCACTTAATCGTTAACCGCCTACGAGATTCTAACGCCTTAACACTATCGTTAGTCGCAGAAGTAAACAATCAAGTTATTGGTCATATCGCTTTCTCCCCAGTACTGATCAATGGTGAAGCTACAAACTGGTACGGTTTAGCACCTGTATCAGTATTGCCAGAACAACAAGGAAAAGGGATTGGTAAAGCGTTAATTAACGAAGGATTAGCCCAGTTAAAAGAACATGGTTCAGAGGGATTCGTACTATTAGGTGAGCCTGAATATTATGGTCGATTTGGTTTTAAAGCCCAACCAGAATTAACCCTAACAGGTGTGCCAGCTGAATACTTCTTAGCCCTGCCTGTTAAAGATTCAATTCCGACAGGTGAAGTAAGCTATCACCCAGCATTTTTTGAATAATGCATTTAAAAGCCGGCGTAGTGTCGGCTAATTATATATGGTTGAAAAATATCATTACTAATAACCTTGTTTTTTCAAGTTTATTAAAAACCCTTAGCAACCTCATCTTAAAACGAATTTCTACTTTTTAGCAATCCACCTTATCATCCAATTATGAATAATGATAAATGCTATAAAAGTCGATTAATAAGAAAATAAATTCCAGAAAATGCGTTTCTTATTAATGAAACAGACAAAAATATAAAGCATAATTTTTGGTTATGGATTACCTAAAGTTGTGTTTATATATCATTACAATAAAGATCAATAATGTACGCACAACTTAAAGAAAGATACTTTAAAATAGTCAGTTTCTTATCAAATTTTATATTTAATTACTGATAATAATTTTAGATTATCAAATTTTTCTATCATTAATTTAAGTGGCTCACTCTTTTTATATCTTTATTAAAAATGCATATAGAAACAGGATACTCAATGAATAATTCAACACTAATGAAACGCTACGACTATCTGGATAATATCAAGTGGGTTTTGACGATATTAGTGATTTTGCACCATTGTGCATCCACGGCAGGTCTGGATCCTATTGGTTACAATTTGCCCCATGTCAAAGAATCAATGCAATATCAATATGAGATTTTAGGCACATTCCAGGGCATCAACCAGTCATTTTTTATGTCACTGTTTTTCTTTATATCAGCCTACTTCGTGATCCCTTCTTTTGAACGTAAAGGGGCTGGAAAGTTTATGTTGGATAAACTAAAACGCCTCGGGATCCCTACACTAATCACCTTATTTTTGATCGAAACACGTGGATCGATTGAGTCTGCTGTATCAAGCATTAAAGGCTTTTTCCTTACCGGAAATATTGGATTAGGCGTCACCTGGTTCTGTTGGACCTTGATTGTATTTAGCGCGGTATTTGCATTGTTCCAAGTTGTCAGTACTGGGAATCAGAAGGTTGACACTGATAAACCTTTTCCGGCGCTTTGGAAGATCTTGCTGTTTGCCATTATGATAATTCCGGTCAATTTCGTTGGCTTATATCTGATGGAAACACTAGGTAGCAATTTCTTAGGCTTTCACCTTCTTAAATATTTCCCGATGTATATCAGCATGTTTTACTTTGGTATCTTAGCTTATAGGTATCAGTGGCTCGATAAGTTAGAACGTAAACACGCTTTTTTAGGAATTCTAATGTGGGTAGCGGGATTATTCATCTATACGATAGCTTCTAGCTATGGTCTGAATAGTGAGATGCTTAATATGGTTTATGTGGCAATACGTGGATTCACTGTGATAGGGATGTCGATGTTTCTACTCTATAACTTCAAAATGCTATTCAATACCAAGGGACGATGGAGCTCTATGTTGACCCGTATCGCTTTTGCTGCCTATGTGGTGCAGAATATCCCAATGCGGTTTACCGCAGACTTTTATCAGTCTTTTATGACCCAAACACCCTTAATCAACTTTGTGGTCATTGCTATCCCCTCTGTGATCGGTTCTTTTGCTATTGGCTATCTTATCTGCAAGACCCCCGTTCTAAAACGTATTTTCTGATCTAGCTAAACGTGTGACTCTCATCTCGGTGATAGAGTCACAGCTAGTCGAGCTTATTGGATATAGCATTTGGACTGGTAGTAATAGCTACGCACCACTTATCACTACTAGTCTCGATGTGTCGTTTACTGTATACATAACTCATTCTGGTAGACTCAGCGGAATCTCCAGCGAATAGAGGTTGCATATTTCTAGTAACCAAACTCTCCAGATATGACCAATAGAGAACAATACATTTAAAAGCCGGCGTAATACCGGCTATTTATGTATATACTCTCCACCATAAGAAAACGTCTTTATTATTTAATACTTCTGTAAAAATATACTTGGTAAAAAAACATCACCAATAACCTTTGTTTTTTTAAGCTTATTAAATATTTTCACGACCTCATTTAAAAAACCACTAATTAATTTTCTTATCAAGAATAATTAGAAATGTAAAACATAATATTTCGTTATGGGTTATATAAATGCTTGTTTATATATCATGACAATAGATAATAATAAAATACAGCCAACTTAAAAACGATAACCAAATTAAATCAGTCACTTAAAATTGATTTATTAACATTTATTTGCTGATTATCTTTCAAATATATCTATTTACATGACATTTTCCCACATTTTTAAAAAGGTTTTTATATGAAAAAGTTATGCCTATTCGTACTCATTTCAACAATATTAGTGGGTTGTGGCGGTGGCGGCGGTAATGACGATAATAATAGCGGTGGCGGTGGTGGTACAGACAAAGCTACTCCACTTGATCTTGGTAATTTAACATCTGATGTTAAAAAGCAATACGCACAAGTTAACTATGATACTTTTTTAGTTATTACTGAAAGCGCCCTAAACTGTGCAAAAGATCTTAACATTGGCGAAACCGATAATACTTGTGCAGTTATCGATAGTGGCAATCATAATGAAGGGTTGAGTATTGAAGAGATATCAGGGACTTTATCTGTTCAAAAGCAAGCTGATAAGATTCAGATAAGCACGGTTAAAGACATACAATTTCATGCACCTTTAATTAATCAAAACACAAATACTTTTAAGCTCAATCAAAATAATATTGCTAACACACAAAAAGAAACAAATTTTATTAAAATACCAGAGGCAACAGATCAAGAAGCCAATATTCAAGAAGTCGAATCCGACCAAGTGTATTTAGGTGGTACTTTTACCTTCTCAAATGATAATGGTATCAAAACCGTTGACGCTTTTGCTCATGAATTCTATGGTTTAATTTATAGTCATAATACCAACACAGATGAAAGTCATTTTGTCAGTAGCATAAGTCGATTAGTGGGTAAAAATAATGCTATGGTCGACTGGAGTACAGATGAAAACGGTGTAATTAGACCAATCTAATTTCATTGAACGGAGAAACTAAGCCAAACTTAAAAAGTTAAGTTTGGCTTTTATTTAAAACTGATTAGCGTTCTTAAATATCTAAACGTCTATTGAGAGTGTATTTAGACAGCATCTTTAAGTTGTATTTTCTTACCTAAACGGCTGCTTTCCAACGCCAACTCTATTAACTTAATATTTAAAAGCGCATCTTCTGCTTTAACTGGACATGTCACACCTTGGCGAATGGCTTTAGCCACTTGGTGATAATATTCCTGATAACACCCTTTCACTGTTGGCACAGGCGTACAACTTTGCTCATCATAAAAGTTGCCATACTGAGACGGTGATTCTGCTGACCAATCTTCATTTACAGGCATAACACCAGAAACTAAGTATTGCTCTTGCGGATCAATACCCAGCTTTTCATAACAGCCACCAGTACCTTTAATAGTAAAACGCTTATTTTCGCCAGCACTTATCATGTCGCCATGAAGCACAACAAGGTGAGTTGAGTAATGTAAAAGTAAGTGGAAGTAATCAACATTATTAGAGCCTTTTCGCGAGACTCTACAATCGGCAGTGATCGCGTCTGGTAATCCAAACAAGGTGATCGATTGATCCAGCAAATGCGAGCCTAAATCAAACAATATACCGCCTCCATCTGCGGCTTGCTCTTTCCAACGTTCACGAACCACTGGGCGAAAGCGATCGAAGTGAGATTCAAAATGTTTTAACTCTCCAAAACGTTTTTCATCGATCATTTTTTTCACGGTAAGAAAGTCACCATCCCAACGTCGATTGTGGTAAATACTCAGCATTAGCCCCTTTTCTTTTGCTAATGCGATCAGTACTTCTCCATCTTCAACCTTGGTGACAAATGGCTTTTCAATAATAACGTGTTTACCATTCTCTAAGGCTGCTTTAGCTAACTGAAAGTGGACATCATTTGGCGCGGTAATGATCACTAATTCAGCATCGGAAGAGGTTATCAGCGCTTCTGCACTATCAAAATGTTGAATTAATGGCCAATCTTCTTGAAGTTGTTGTTGCTTACTTGTACTTATCGCCGTTAGCTCAAACTCTTTTAGGCTTGTAATAAATGGAATATGAAAGGTTTGAGCGGAAAAACCATAACCAATAACCGCTGTTTTGATCGCTGAGCACGCCATGTTCATTTCTCCATACCGAATAATTGGCAATTGAATAATATCGTTTCATTTATACAAACACTGACAAACTCAAATACCAGCCAGTCATCTATCTGTGTGAGAAACTTATCATCATGGAGCAATGTAGGAAATGCAACTTACACATTTTTTGTCGTTTTAAGTGGTGAAAACAGGAAAATATAGAGCTGTATTTCACTTTAACAGTCAAATATTGCTATTTAGCGCATCTGAATAACTGTACCGTTGTCAGTAAGACCATTAGTGACAAAAACGTCACCTTGATTTGAGATCAATACCGCCTCAATCCCTGCCTGACGATTAAGATAAGCAAGCGCATCATCAATGGATGATAAAAAGCCAGCAGTGCTCCATATTTCACCATCAACAGAGAGCTTTGAAATAATCGTCACACTCGCGATATTGGTTGAGATAGGCTTGCCCGTTTGCCCATCAAGAAGGTGATGATATCGCTGCCCATGGTATTCAAAATAACGTTCATTAATGCCAGACGTTACCATTGAATAATCTCTTAAAGGCACAACTCGGCAGATATCGCCACGCGAAGCTGCCAGCGGGTTTTGAATACCGACATTCCATGTTTGTGAAGCATTCTCAGGCGAGTAACCAATGGTCAGTACATTACCACCAAGGTTAATAAAGCCATGCTCGACCCCGTTAGCGGTAAGAAAATCTTTGATCCGATCAGCAAAATATCCCTTAGCGATAGCGCCTAAATCTATCTGCATACCTGCTTGAGAAAGGTATACCGACTGATAGTCATCATCTAGGATAATGTTTGATGGATCGACAAGCTGTAATTTTTCCGCAAGCTCCGCATCGGTGGGTAACTTGGCATCTTTAAAACCGATATGCCATGTTTTAACTAGTGGCCCAATCGCCACATTAAACGGATTTTGAGGATCGACACTGATCGCTTTTGATTTCTTAATCAGCGCATAAAGATCCGGCTTTACACGGACAGCTCGAATCCCTGCGTAGTTATTGACGCGCATCAGTTCAGATTGCGTCTGATTAACCGTAAAACGTTGAGTAAATTCTTGAAGTTGCAGATAACATTCTTTGATCAATGCTTCACCACGTTCATGATGAACCACAAGATCAATAAAGGTTCCCATCATAGGAAAACGCGTTTTATAACTTGCCATTAACTCTGTTCTCGTTAAATAGTAAAAAGGGAAGCACATGGCTTCCCTTTGTACCCAAGTAACTTCAAGATGCTTGGGTATATATCTAATTAAACGCGGTTAGATACGCTATCACCCGCTATACGACCATAAGTGAAGATATCAATCAACGCATTACCACCTAAACGGTTACCAGCATGAATACCACCAGTCACCTCACCGGCTGCATATAGCCCAGAGATTGGTGTCCCCGTTTTATCCAATACACACGCTTGAGTATTGATCTTCAAGCCACCCATTGTATGGTGAACTGAAGGCTTACGTGGCGTTGCATAGAACGGTGCTTTTTCCACTTTTAAGCCAAGTGCGCCTTTGTGGAATTCAGGATCACGGCCTTCATCAACGTAACTGTTATAACGGCGAATCGTTTCTGTTAACGCTTCGGTCGGTACATTAATTTTTTGCGCTAATTCTTCAATGGAATCTGCTTTAATAATAATACCTTCTTCGATCTCACGCTCAATGGTTTCATCTGTGGTGTTCGCTGCTGTTTGACGGATAGCTTCATCAGCAATCATATAAATCACACCACCATTGTCGAAGAAAGAACGAGAAAGCACGTCTCGACTTTCACATTCATCGACAAAACGCTTGCCTTGGTTGTTAACAAAGACAAAGTTTTCAGGTGGAACAATAAGACCCGTTAATAACGCACCAGATTTAGGATCACCAATCGGCATTAACTGAACATATTCCATGCCCACTAAATCAGCACCGACTTTTTCACCGATTTCAATACCATCACCAATAAGCGCAGGTGAGTTGGTTGTTTTAATATCGTCGGCAATCTCGTTCCAGTAGTTGTTGTATTTTTGCAGCATTTTGGTGTTAGCACCAAAACCACCAGACGCCAGTACAACACCACAATTAGTAGTCAACACATATTTTGTACCGTCTGAATGCGTTGCTTTAATACCAACCACTTTTCCATCATCAACAATCAATTCTTCAGCTCGCGCATCCGTAATGATATGACCACCTTGGGCAATTACTTGCTTTTGCAGTTTTTCGACAAACTCAACACCTTTAGGGCGATTAGGTTTATGCGCTCGACGCCATAGCGCACCAACTGCGATATCCACCATGCCACGGTTAAAGTCGATGCCTTTTTCCGTTAACCAATCAATCGATTCCATTGCACGACTTGTTAACGTCTGTACTAAATCGTATTGACCATGAATTGATTCACCATCAAGGTTAGTACGTTTACCACCTAAGTATGTCTGAATTAGGTGCAGTTCAACGGAATCAAACAGATAATTTTTGCCACTTTCAGTATCAAGGAAATAGTTGGCTAGTTGATCTTTCAGTGTGCGGAAATCTGCAAGATATTCTTCTGCAATGTCTGATTCAGGTGTATCGGCAATTGCTTTAAGATAATCCACTTCACCAGCAATAGCAGGGAAACCTTTTACCCACTTAGGCTCTGCTGCATTCACCCAACCGCCTGTACGTACAGTGTTACCACCAACAACAGGGAATTTTTCTAGCAAGATAACAGACTTACCATTATCTAAAGCAGTAAGCGCTGCACTTAAACCTGCACCACCGCCACCGACAACAACAACATCGACAGTTTTTTCGATAACTTCCGTAGACCATTCAACCGCTTCACGTGCTTTACAACGAAGCGCTTCCGAGTTACCACCCGCTAAATCAACAGCATCAGATACACCGTCAATAACCGCTTGGCTACTCACTGTCGCACCAGAAATCACATCAATATTTAGCGTTTGGCCTTCCATAATTTGTTGTGGAATACGTTCAAACGCAGGGTTAGCAATACCGTCTGACTCTTTTGATGAATCAACGATAATATCGAGGATCTTGTCTTCAGAGAACGTCACCGTTACAGGTAATTTGCCATTATGACCGTAGCCATAAGCGGTGTACTCACCAGGCTCAAAGGTGATCTCAACGTTTTGTAATTCTTTAATACGCTGGTGCTTTAATGCCTCAGCTTTACTATCAACAATCATGTAATCCATGATTTCCCAAAGTGGTGTTGGGATCTTCAGTTGATGTTGTTGCTCAATATCAGCGAACTCGGCACATTCTTCACCATTGATCGCTTTAGTCGCCCATGTTGGCTCAACAAGGAAACCTTTACCCACACTCACCATGTCGTAACCTTGTGCTAACGCTTGATCAGCATCTGAACGCTGAGCGATACCACCAACACCTATTACAGGGATTTTGGCAACATTGTCAGATTTAAGCGCATGGTATTTACGAATAAGTAGTTCTTTATCTTCAGGGTTTACAATCGAATTTCGAGTATAGTTACCCATCGAAAAGTGGAAATAATCAAGACCACTCGCAGCCAACTTATCAAGCAAGTACATGGTATCTTCAAAACGAATACCAGGCTCTTCAATTTCTTCAGGAGAGAAACGGTAACCAATAATGAAATCATCGCGTTGGTGATCAGCGACAACTCTTTTCGCTTCATTTAAAACAGCAAGAGGGAATGTCGTACGTTTTTCAATATCACCGCCCCACTTATCATTTCGACGGTTTGAGTGTGGAGAGAAAAACTGTTGAAGGATGTATGTATTAGCGCCATGGATCTCAACACCATCAAAGCCCGCAACAATTGCACGATGAACAGCATTAGCAAAAGCATCAATCATGAAGCCAATCTGCTCTTTCGTCATTTCAAGTGGTGTTTCTGCATTATCGCGAAGCGCAGCGACAGGACTCGCCGATATAGGTTGATGGCCACCATTGTATTCGCCATTTGCCATACGGCCAGCATGGTAGATCTGAAGAATAGCCTTTGAGCCTTTCTCTTTAATTGCCGATGCTAACTTCTTGAGTCCAGCAATCTTACTGTCGGTATTGATACCTAATGCACCGGGAAATGCTCTACCGTAATTTTCAACAAACGCACTTTCAACAATGACTGCGCCAGCATCGCCAGAGCGAGCGGCATAATAGTCGATCATTTCTTGTGTAACACCACCATCAAAAAATGCAGATTGAATGGTCATTGGTGCCATAACAATGCGGTTTTTGAATTTGGCTTGTGATAAGCCTAATTGAATTTCATCTGTTAATTTATTCACTGATTCATATTCCAATAATAATTAATACTTATATTAAAAATCACTAAATAAGCAGTTAAATTTAAGTAGCTTTTAAAATAAGAACTAAGGCAATTAACTAATATTGAATGAAATTACTACAGCGGTAATTCTCAGTAAAATGATACATCTGCATTTAGTCTATGCATAAAGCACATAAAACCATTAACATTTAAATAAATTCTCTTTCTATTAACATTTAAATTTAAACAAGCAAACAAAATAAGAGAAAAATTTACTTAGTATGAGCAGTTATGAAAAAATAAACATCGTTGAAAATGGATAATATAACTACTATCAACAGCTTAATTTTCACGAAATTGACTAATAATAAAAATAATCAAAAAATGATAAAACGGAGAGTGGTTATCCTATTCCTCAGAAAAAATTGCCGTATTAAAATAGAAATCATTCCTATTTTTCTTTAATCTTTATTTGCAAAATTGAATTTCATTATTGGCTGGATTTATGCCTTTGATGACAGTGAATAAAACCAATAATAAAAAAGCTGACATTAAGTCAGCTTCTATTGAAAATGTTGTATGTTAATCAATAAACTTATTATTCTTAGCCCAACGAGTGATCACCTCTTTTGCTAATGGCGCAGGGCCAAAGAAACGTTCTTGATCGCTAATGTCAGCAACAAAACGCCCTTTTTTGAAGAACAAGAACATTTCAAGCATGTCATAGCCAAGCTCACTGAATAGTTTGATTGGGCGAACAAGTAATTGGAAAACAAACCATGGCACAGTCCATGTTGATAACTTCTTACCTGTCACTTCACTAATTAATTGCACCAATTCCGCTTGGCTTTTAGCACCATCACTCCAACCTACATCAATCGATTTATTATTGATTTCATCACCTTCAAATGCGGCAGCTTTAGCAAGATAATCAGCTAAATCATCAGTCAAAATGTACGACCACTTAGTCGTTGTATCGCCAATTGCGTAAAAACGACCCGCTTTAAAGCCATCCGCAATGTAATCAGACGTTTGATCTAAAAACGCTGGTGCACGCACAAATACATAAGGAATGCCGACTTGCTTAATCACATCTTCTGCAACTTTTTTAGCATGAAAATGTGGCACGCTTTGCGCTTCATCACTATTAACAATACTCAAGAAAACAAAGCGTTCAATGTTTGCTCGTGCTGCCGCTTCTGCGAGGTTTTTATTGCCTTGGAAATCGGCATCAAGGCTCTCTTTCATATAACCGTTAGCAGAGCTAATCACCACATCCACACCTTGTAATGCAGCATCTAAAGAAGCAGGATCCATCATGTCAGCCTGTACCCACTCTAGCTCTGAAAATTCACCTTTTGGTGCACCACGGCGTGACATCGCTTTAATATCGACGTTTGAATGCTGCATTAAACTACGTAAAATTTTACGACCTAGGAAACCTGTGGCACCAACAACAAGTACTTTCTTCTTTTGAGTTTGCATAATCATTTTCTCGTTAATCTCTGACGTTGAAGCCATGTTATATAATTCTATATTTGGATTAAATACTATAAAATGGAAATGATTGATTCAAAAATGGGATAATTATGAAATCACTCGATGATATGGCGTTATTTGTAGAAGTCGCCAACGTAATGAGCTTTCGCCAAGCCGCAGAGATTACTGGAGTGCCTAATTCCACCCTTTCAAGGCGCATCAGTGCATTAGAAAAAGCCATTGGGCTGCGTTTGCTCCACCGTACAACACGAAAAATTGAACTCACAGAGGCCGGTCAACTGTATTACGAGCGTTGTCGTCGTATTGTTGAAGAAGCCAAACTCGCCCATCAACAATTGAGTGATATAGCAGAAAATCCTAGTGGTACGGTTCGCGTGTCTGCCCCTATTGATTTTGCGACCCACTTCATTGCGCCATTACTACCCGAATTTTCAAAACAATATCCCGATATTGAATTGGAATTTGATTTATCTTCACGGCGTGTGGATATGACATCGGAATATTTCGACGTAGCAATTCGAGCAGGTGAAAGTGAAAGCTCAAGCTTAATTGCTCGTAAACTCGCTAACTTCCATCACTATGTTTATGGTTCTCCCGCTTATTTGGCACAATATGGCGAACCACAATCACCAGACGAACTTACTCAACATCAGTGTTTTAGTATCGTAAAATCAGCCCATTGGGCATTACATAGCAAAGATAAATCGGCAGATATTAAGGTAAACAGCAAACTATTTGTAAATAGTATTGGCATGATCAAGCAATTAATAGTGCTCAATATGGGATTGGGATTACTCCCACAAGAAATGATCACAGATGAGTTAGCGCAAGGAACATTACAACGCATATTACCGGACTGGCAAAGTTCTCCTGTGCCGATATACGCCATAACCGAAACACGGTTACTACCCGCCAAGACTCGCTGTTTTATTAACTTTATTCAAAGTAAACTTGAATAGGTAAACTCAAGCGATTCATCGAGCAATATTAAGCTCAATTACTCTTCTTCCATTAAGATTTTCATCATCTGCTGATGGTGATTCAGGAAGTTTCGAGTGATCTCATAATGCTCGGTATCCTCATACGTTGTTTCATCGATGCCACTATCACTGAACTGATAGATTTTAGCTCTTGGGTAGGCCAATAAAATCGGTGAGTGAGTAGCAATAATAAATTGCGAACCTGCTTCAACTAAACGATGCATTTCTGAAAGCGCAGCCATTTGTCTAGCTGGTGAGAGAGCAGCTTCGGGCTCATCCATAATGTATAAACCATTACCGCGTAACTTATTAGAGATCGTTGCCATGAAAGATTCACCATGAGATTGATGGTGTAGTGATTGCCCACCATAACCTTGCAACGGTGGCGGCATAAGCTGATCTAAATAAGTGGCAACATTATAAAAACTCTCTGCCCTTAAAAAATAGAAGTCTTTCGGGCGTTTAAAACTTTTCACGGTTTTAATGTAGCGATCTAACTCAGAATGCGTTTGCGCGGTAGCAAAACCGGTATTCTTGTTCCCCCCTTCCGCATTAAGCCCCATCGCGACTGCAATCGCTTCAATTAGCGTAGATTTTCCTGAACCATTTTCACCGACAAAAAAAGTAACATCAGGATGAAATTCAATGACATCTAACGCTTTGAGGGCTGGAATACAAAACGGAAATTGATCGTAATTATCAATTTTTTCGCGCTTTAAAGCGATTTCTCGTAGGTAAGGTTTTTCTTCAAAACTCATAAATCTCAAACAGTGTTATTTATTTCTAAAATAGTTTAACCATGTTATCCGTTATCACATTGAAATAAAATGAGCGAGAAAGTTAGTACCCACTCAATTTATATCAACCATGAATAACGGACCTATTCCGCTTGAGATGGTGCAGCTTCTGTTGCAGATGCGGGTGTTGAAGAGGTTGGAGTATCAACTAAGGGTGCTGCCGCATCTTGCTGAATTTGCGTTGCTGTTGGTGAGTCAGCATGCGTTTGTGATTCTACAACTGGCGCTGCATTGGTAGATTCTGGTGTTGAAGATGTTGGAGTATCGATTAAAGGTGCTGCTAAAGGTGTAGCTGAATCTTGTTGGGTTTGTGCCTCTGTAGGCTGTTCCGTTACAACAGGAGCGCTTGATGCGACATCGACGCCAGAGCATGACATCCCTAAGCTGGTTAATTTTTCAGCAAAAGATTTCGCTTTTTCTTCACAGTAACCGACCTCATGTTTCGCATCCCATAATACAGCAGTGCCTTCCGGCTTAGTATAGCGAACTTCACACGGTACTTTGCTATTTGGATTAGCATAAACAACTTCGATGACACGCTCAGAATGATCACTTTTACACACATACCTATCTTGTGCATGTGCTTGAAAAGCGAGAATAGATAGCGCAACCAATAATAGTGATTTCATCATATAACTCCCCAAAATATACGTTATAAAAGAGATAACAATCTTATCTTATTCGCTAAACAATGACTTGAAGCTGAATATTTAACGCGATAGATGATTTAACCTTTACTATTCAAACAGTATAAGGGCTTTGACAATAAACATAGAATTAAATTTATCATTATGTGATTGGGTATTGCATACATTTAAGAGCAATAACCGTAATAGGCAGACAATAAAAAAGGCTCATTACGAGCCTTTAATTTTGATGACAAGAAATGCAATCGCATGAAATTATTGATGCGCTGCTTTCTTCTCAACCACTTTTTCAAAATGGAAAAATGCTTCTTTAATACATTCTTCTAAATTTACGTTATGCGCTTTAGCACTCACTTTATGGAACACTTCAGTATCCATTTTCAAATCAACAGCATAGCCTGTATCTTCTTTGATGATATCCACATGAATATGTTTAAATTCAGGATCGATAACCATCATCTTTTCAATATAATCAGATACTACTGCTTTGATTGAATCAGTTAGTTCCATATGTTCACATTTGATTTTTAAGCTCATGATACACCTCAGTAATTCTCTTAAATATCTGACACTGAATGTAAGCCTAAAAATAAAAAAAGTCTCATCCTAAAAAAGTAATATTAATACTCAAAAAATGACTTCGCTTCACCTTTATTCTTCAGGTAATACCCAATCAGGACGCGGAAAATGACAGGTATAGCCATTAGGTCGGTGAAGTAAATAATCTTGGTGTTCTGGCTCTGCTTGCCAAAAATCACTTGCTGGCACGATTTCTGTTACTACCGTTCCCGGCCAAATGCCAGAAGCATTGATACGCTTAATCAAATCTTGGGCCGTGTTTTTTTGCGCCTCTGAAGTATAGAAAATCGCAGAGCGATAAGAAGTACCGATATCATTACCTTGGCGATTGGTCGTTGTTGGATCATGAATTTGAAAGAAGTACGCCAAAATATTTTCAAAACTGGTTTGGTCATCATCAAAAGTTATTTCAATCGCTTCAGCATGAGTACCATGATTGGGATAAGTTGCATTTGCCACATCACCGCCCGTATAGCCAACGCGGGTTATTATCACCCCAGTTTGACGACGAATAAGATCTTGCATCCCCCAGAAACAGCCGCCAGCAAGTATCGCTTTTTGTTGTGCCATCGTTAACTCCTTCGCTTTCTTAAATCCTAATTCAATATATACCCTATCAATAAATCGTCAGGGATGAACAGTATTTGTGATTGAAAAACAGCTAAAAACTTATTTCAACGCCCTCAAGAAAAGTCTTCATTTAGCAATAGATTCTGCCTTCATAGACCTAATTGACTGATGATCACGGTAAAGAACAAGTATACCTATTAATATAAAATCAAATAGCGAGTTGATAAAACCAGGGACGATTCATTGGATATTTTAATTTATAGTTTAATTGCCGCAGCATTACTTCCTTACATAGCCAAAATACCTCTCGCCGTCGCAATGCATAAAATGGGAGGCTACGATAATAACCATCCCCGAGACCAACAAGCAAAATTGCATGGTTTTGGTGCGCGAGCATTAGCAGCACATCAAAATGCCTTTGAATCACTGATTATTTTTTCCATGGCCGTTTTGTTAGCAATCGCAACAGGCAGCACAAATGAAAAAATTCAGTTATTGGCACTTCTCCACATTAGCTTTAGAGTTGTCTACCACATACTGTATCTAATAAATCTCGGTGTTTTGCGTTCCATCGCTTGGACGATAGCAATCGGCTGCTCATTTATCATTATGGGACAGTGCCTGTCGAGTTAATCAAAAGTAAGACATAAAAGTAGATTGAAGGTGCGACTTAATAAATGCACTTGATAAAAAGCATTAGCGTAACTATAAATTTATATGCAAGTGTCTAGGTTCATCATAACCATTGCCCCTCATTCCAAATATGTGACTAGAGGGGCTTTTTATATCAATTAAATACAACCCATTTTTATATCTGTGCACCATATCCTATGTGTAATTGGATATGTTTTGATATTTTGCATGCGATTTTTTGATATTAATTTAACGATGGCAGATTTTATTAAATTGCATTGATAACACATTCTTTGTTATTAATCTGATATCGGTTGGAATGGAGATTTACGATGAATCACTGGACAGACTTTTTCCCTTATGTCGCTATGGCGATTAAAGTCATTGCGTTAATGGTTGCTGGATATTTTGCGATCAAGTGGCACTTCGACCAAGACAGAAAACTGAAGAATAAAGAAAAACAAGAACAACAGATTAAAACGCAAGATTAGGAAATCTTAAAACATAAATACTGCCAAGCAGCCTTTTTACTTTATACATTTATAGATAGCAGTATTTGTAGTCTTTTTATTAGTAATATCAAGAGAGTCATAAGGATGACTCTCCGAATACATAACCTTATTTCTTCATCGCTTCTTTTAAAAGCGCCGCCCCTGCCAGCCCAACTAACGGCAATGCATCAATAGAGCCACCGCGCCTATCACCTCTATCATCGTTCCCATCTGTTGCATAAGCCCAAAACTCATCACGAGCAGCCTCATGTTCAGATGTTATACACGAGTATGCATCTAATTGATTAACTTCACTTAACACGTCCAGATCTGGCTCTTCAATGGATGATATGTAATGTTGCTGAAGAAACTCTTCATTCTTATTTTTAGGAGGTACCCAAGTAAAGCCCAAAATTAAACAACCTATCGCCTGATGAAAATAGGCACTATGAGTCCAAGCTGTCATCGTTGAAAGTCGACGAGGAAAAAATGCGACTTTATGTTCTTGTTGGAATTGAGCCTCATAACTATCCCATAACTCATAATCTTTATCATGAATATCATACAGCGTTAAATGTGAAGGGAGACTCTGAGACTTTATTATCGCATAGGATATTGGAAATTCTTCATCTTCAATACTCTCTATCGTGACATTTTTTGTTTCAACCCCTGATGCTGGATAAGCAATAACATCTGTTTTATTTACTCTCTGACCATCATTATTAATAGGCCCCTTACCATCAGGATAATAAACGTTTAAGTTTACTGGGCGCCCATCGAAGTAATCAAGATACAGTGAAGTGAAAGATAGCGTTGGCTGTCTATATACTCCTCCTATCACCCCTCTTCCACCACGGGCAACCTCATTACACTCTTGATCCCAATCATCCGCAGTGCCGTAAGCTGGAGAGTAAATGTCATTAAATTTACTTGAGTCCAATACAAATGATCTTGGATTAACATCAATATCCATTTGCTCAAACATTTGTATAAAGTCATCGCAATATTTTACAGCGATAGTGCTGGACGAAAAAAAATAATTGTAAGTATCAGTACGATGTTGCCCTACAGGAGGACGGTCTTTTTCCAATACCTCTCTTTGGTTTTTAATCGTCTGTTTTAAGTAATCAGAATATTGCTTTTTATATTCTTTCATTTCTGATTTTAACGAGTCATACATATGTTTAGATAAATTGTCTTTGTGATGCAGTAAAACATCCCTTAAAAAAGTCATATGTAACGAAGCGAAAACACCAAATAATGGACACAATATATATTCATAGCCTTTTTGTTGAAACTCTGGGCCCTCTCTTATGAAGTCATCATTTAACGTAACAATAAGAGACGTTATCTCCTCAGGAGAAGCGCCTTTGACAAGAGTTAAATATTTTTTTAGAGAGAGATTCATGCCTGCTACTATTGTACTTACTCTTGAAAAAACCTCATCGTCTAATTTTTCATTAATCAGTTCTTCTACTTTGTCTTTTATTTTTCCCCAAACATCTTCTTTCGGTGACGGCCACAATAAACGCACGAGAAATGACACAACACCGCCAACTTCAGGAATAAAATTCAACGCAAAACCCAAAGAACTTTTAAATATTTCAATCACATCAGAACCTGAAAAGTCAGGGTAGTTAATTGTATAACCTTTATCACTACTTAACTCGTCATTGCCGCCTAAACTACGAGCCATGCTATTACCTGATAACAGAGACATCGCAACTAATGCTGATAATTTTTTTAACGCTAATCTTCTATCATTCATAAATACATCTTAATAATAAATACTATGCCTGATAACTCTGTGGCTAATTGCAATTACTCGTACCTTAAGCCATGAAGTCATAAATACTCGCAACATTCTGCCACCGATAATACCCCGTCAGAAAATTGCAATGTTAACGTTCGGTAAAAAACCATAAAGAAGTAATAAAAAATAAGAACCCAATATTACTAGGTTGTTGCGGTTTATATCAAAAGCAACATTCTAATAACTCTTTTATTACGTGTGGGAATAAGAAATGAGTCACTTAGCGGTTAATAGATTTATAAACAACGAGTTTACTGAATAATAAACTCATTTATGGGCAAGAACGTGTTTAAGGTTTGTTTGTTTATTTAGAGTGGTAAGTAAGGCACATGGGATACTCGACTTTTCAGTATCACTTCCATCATATTTTCAATATTTATCTTGAATAAGACTATCTAATACTTCGAATAAGAATGATTGTAGATAGATAGCCTTATTTTTAGATTGAATTATATCTAATCCAATTGTGAGTTCGAACTATTTATTAACATTGATATTTGAGGAACTACAGCTAATAACGATTCATGAAGCTTTTTCCCTGCTTCTCCTAAGTTTTCAACTAGGCCGTTGTAGGTATGATACCCTGTTACATTATCTTCTACTGAGTAGAAGCTTTTAACACCATAAAACTCTTTCGTTCTGCCATTGTAAATTGCAACATTTACACTGACTATCCGGGCATATGCATTAAGGGCACTTCCTGCATTATATATAGCTACAGGGCTAACCTGTATAACAAGGTCAGCATCAACACTTTCAAGTTCATTTGGATACCTCTGCCTAAATAATTTCCCTTGCGAGTCTAAAGCAGACCATCGCAAGTAAGGTACAGAGTGAACTTGATCTTTCAATAAAGAAACATCAATTCCTTTTTCTTTTAAAGAGCTTGAGAGTTCGTTAAGAAAATCTCTTCTTAAGTTTATCTTAGGGTTTGTACTAGAATATATTTCATTAAAATTAGATGCTCTTTCATTTGTTTTTTTACCTATCTCATTTATAATTCCCGCAGTTAAACTAGCAGCAACCGCTGTTATTCCAGAGTCTATTGCATTCGAGTTATTATTTTCAATTACTATTACACTTGAGTTATTTTCTATTACTGTTTGATTTGGTAGAAAGGTAGCATTGGTTTTCTTTTCTTGAGTTATTATCGGTTCGACTTCTTTACCAAGATCAAAATACATAGATTGTTTATCTGTAAAGTGTTGTTGATCCATAGATAGCATAAACTCTCCGACTAATGCATGTGTTCGCATTTCCGGAAAGTCAACAATCGCAACACTCTTAATATTATTTAAATTTTCTTTACTAAGTGGAGCGACAGGGAAAGTAGTGCAACCAGAAACCAAAAGTATCACTAATATAAAGGCTATTTTGTACATACGACTTCCTTGTATTAAAGCTATTATTAAAATAAAATTTCTTATTAAAAATTACAATATATAACCCACGTTTAATTTAGATATAAAACCACTGATATAATCTTAATATTTTTAGATGTAATTATCTAATCTAATTACATTATAGTTATACACTTCATTGAATTTAATTGATTAATTTTTCATTCACAATAAAAACCCCTCAAAAATGAATATGTAAAAGTATTATTTTGAACTACTTCTCAATATTTTTGTATACTGAAAAAATTTAATAAATAGTCATTATAATGATATTAAGCTATTATTCTTTTTTAAAGAATCCTATAAAGAAATATAAATTATGGAAATAACAAATACATTAATAGAGATTTTTTAGTTATATTCCTATATAAAATAAATCTCTCTCATATTATTCCAAATAAAGTCTCAACCCATGATTTTCACCATTGGGTTACGTTTTTGTTCTAATTTTTTGATGTTGCTGGTCTTTAGCTTATAGCAGATATCATTGTTTTCTAGCCCAATATATTGATCATCGCATGTGTGACACCTACAGCCACAAATTAAAATACTTTGCGTATTGTTCTCGCACGAACATGCATATCAATTCTATAGCTAAATCCTATCACTCGTACTCTCCCCCAGAGAGTGGTAAAATCCTCGCCCCATTTTGCGATAGATTAAGCCATGTACGATTCCCTTTTTACTCCATTTCGCTCATCGATTGAGGCTATCGCCTTACCTGAACGTTTTACTTATCCTTTTTGTTATAAGCCACATCCACTTAGCGTGCTAGCTGCAAAAGAGTTGCAACAACACCTTAAAACACAAACCGAATGGCAACACGATTTTGGTTTAGATGGTTTAAATGAAGACAGCGATAATCACGCCATTGGCAACATATTCGGTGTGTTAGTGGTACAAAACGAGCAAGGTGACATCGGCTATCTATCGGCATTTTCAGGCACTATCGCAGGGCAAACACAGTTACCCCAATTTGTGCCGCCTGTGTTTGATGCGCTTAACACCGATCCTGAGATCCAAGCGATTAAACACACGCTTACAGTACTAGAATCTGACATTGAATCTATTGCGTCTTCGCCTCAGTTCATTGCGCTGCAACAGCAATATACTCAAGCGAAAACGCAAGCTGAGCAAGAATCTGAAGCCTTTCGTTTACAGATGATTGAACAGCGCAAGCAGCGTAAATTGCAACGCAAAGCTGCCGAGCAAAGTGATGATGAAAACGTTAAAACAGAAGTGTTTCATCGCCTAGCCCGTGAAAGCGCTTACGATAAACATCAGCAAAAAGCCTTGCGCCAACAGTGGCAACAAACGCTGCAATCACTAAGCGAACAGCTTGAAGCAGATACCACTGCGCTTGCTGAACTAAAAGCCAAGCAAGATAAATTAGCAACACAATTAGAACAAAGTATTCATCGCCAATACCGCTTTGTGAACCAATTTGGGGAATATAAAGATCTCAATCAGTTGTTTGATGAGCCATTACAAGGGGCGGGCGATTGCGCTATCGTCAAACTGCTTCAGTATGCGTTTAACCACCAATTAACACCGTTAGCAATGGCAAATTTCTGGTGGGGTAAGTCCCCCGCGCCACAAATGCTAAAACATGCTTACTTTTATGAAGCCTCAAAAAACAAATGTGAGCCTATTTTAGCCCATATGTTGTCTGGCATTGAGATAGACGAGAATCCACTAGAGCAAAACCCAGCCGAAGGCAAAGAGCTAAGTATTGTTTATCAAGATGATGCGATGGTGATTGTTAATAAACCTGCAGAGTTCTTATCTGTACCCGGTAAAACCATTACCGATTCAGTATATAGCCGAATGCAAGCCATGTTCCCAGATAGCGATAGCCCGTTGATTGTCCATCGTTTAGATATGTCGACCTCTGGCTTAATGGTCATTGCCTTAACCAAAGATGCCCACAAAGCACTGCAAAAACAGTTTATTGAGCGCACAGTCGAAAAACGTTACGTTGCCCTATTAGAAGGTAACAGTGACAGTGACAGTGATAGCGGGCAGATTGATTTTCCAATCCGGGTGGATTTAGACGATCGCCCTCGTCAAATCGTGTGTTATCAATACGGCAAACCCGCACAAACCACATGGGAAGTGCTTGAGCGTAAGAATGGAAGAACCAAGGTCTATTACTACCCAAAAACAGGTCGTACACACCAGCTTCGTGTCCATTCCGCCCATGTTAAAGGGATGAACATGCCTATTGTCGGTGATGATTTATACGGGCAAAAAGGCGATCGTTTATGCTTACATGCTCAATACTTGGCATTCAACCATCCAACAACTAACGAGCATATGGTGTTTGAAGTCGCTGAAGATTTTTAAAGCCTAAATAACACCGCAAAAACGACAATGGCTGACGCATTTTTCGTTATGTGTCAGCCTACTTTCTTTCTTGATGAGTCCATGTGTTGGCGCGTGCGCCTACAACGTTCAGAGCAATACTTCACTTCATCCCAACATTGTTGCCACTTCTTGCGCCAAGTAAACGGCCGTTGACAAACCGCACACACCTTAGCGGGTAAATTGGATTTTTTGTGCATCACTTGTTCTTATTTAATAAACACAGTGCTAGTACGTTTAAAACCCTTTATTGGCTGTTATTTCCTATAAAAATCATCCTTTCACTTCTTGATGCAACCAATCACGAAACACTTGTACTTTAGCCATCAAGGTACAACGATTTTTGTCAAATTATGGCAAATGCGCGAAACCGAAAAAGACACACTGCATGTTGATACCAACGATCTTACTAATTGGAAAGTGATTGAGGGGCGTGAAACATGCCCGTTATTTCGCAACCCATTTGAATCGGTCCGTTTACAGACAGTCGCTGCGGTTAATGTTGTGTGTGATTTATCACTCGATGCCACAGAGATTTTAGTGGTTATTGGCTCAGTCAAACGTGACGGGATCAATCAAACTTTGTTAATAAAATTGCGTAATGATGTATTACGCTTTTTTAACGAATTTTGCAGTAACCATCATGTCACCAGCACCATCAAGTTTACAGTCTAGTTGGTGGTCTTTACCTTCAGCAATACGTTTAATAACCGCTTTCGTTCCAATTTTTAGCACCAGTGAACTGCCTTTGACTTTCAGATCTTTAATTAGCGTGACCTTATCGCCCTCTTGCAATAATGTGCCGTTAACATCTTTCACTACTATGGTTTCTTCCTCTGCAACTTCAGCAGGGTTCCATTCATAGGCACATTCAGGACACACTAGGTTCGCTTGATCTTGATACACATATTCAGATTGGCAGTTTGGGCACGGCGGTAAAGACATAATCACAACTTCTTTAATCAATTAACAATAATACGCATTATGTTAATAGTTATAGCTAGCTAATACGAGTTTAATAACCCGTAATATCAAGTAAGTTAAAATAGCGACTAACATTGATTGTTACGGGTAACTTCAACACTCACTTTAATCATCGTTAGATTTATTACTGATCCCACGCTTTTAGGATAATACGCTCATCACCATCACGACGCACCCAGCCATCTTTTTCCATTCTATTTGCTAATGGGATTGAGTATTTTCGGCTTAATTCTGTCCGATCTTTAATATCTCCCATCGATATGCGATCTTGGGGTTGATGTTCAGCTATCACGGCTTTAACTAAATCAAGATATAAACCCATATCGAAGTAAATGGTGTCATCCAAAGCGGTAATATATTTTTGATGGCTGAGCTGTCTAAGCCACTTTTTACCACCAGCAACCGTTACTTTATTCAGTTCTAGTCCTGCTTTACCTAGCTCGCGTATTTGTTGCAGAATCTCTTGTGCCACAGGAGGTAATTCATCTTCGTTATCACCTTGCCCTAAGCACCATTTACCATAACTAACATGTACTTTTTCTTGCAGCTTTAATTGCTGCATTAAGATATCAATCACTGCTTCATTAATACGTAGACGTGTTGCTATTTCGGCAGATGACATTGAGATCCCATCAGACAGTAACGTCTGAATTTGCATAACATTGTCAGCTAACCAGCTATCTTCAAAACAATAAGGCGTTAAATAAGTTTGGCCTTGTGCCGATTCAAAACCTGCTTCGGTCGTTTCAAAGTAACCTTGTAGAGCGAGTAACATCTCACGTTGTGATTCAGGCTTTAAAAGTACCGGTAAATTATCTAATGCTTGGTATAAACGGCGTTTTTGATAACCCATAACAGGTGTTGACCACACAATTTCAGCACCGTGTTGTAGCCCACAGCCACCTTTTTGGATCATTGCTAATCGTTGTCCAAAAATCATTGGGATGGGCTTTTCAAAGGTTAGTCGTGCTAATTGAGTATTCGGAATATAACTTAACAATGCTGAGCCATGCCAAGTCCCCATAGCAACTTCAACATGGCGTTGTTTACGTTGCTTGAGTTTGTCTGACGTCTTATTGATACGAACGATGCACTGACTATGTAATGGTGGGGTTATTGTCGCAGATGTTAATAAGTGCCCTCGCCCTACTTCTTTACGGCTGATCCCTTTAACATTCACAGCGACACGGCAGGTGGCAGATAATTGCTGATGTTGTTGATGATAAGCTTGCAGAGAACGAACTGTCCCCATGATGTTACTAGGAAAGCAGCGAACCTTATCGCCAATACTCAATGTTCCCTGTGCCAATGTACCTGTAAGTACGGTACCCATGCCATTTACGACAAAAGAGCGATCGATATACATTATTGGGGCTACGACCTGATCATCTGCAATATCCGTCGATGCTTTACGATCAATATTAGCTTTAACCGCCTCAATCAGTCGATCACGTAACGCAGGAATGTTGTCATTTTTTAAGGCTGATACACTGATAATCTCAGGTAATAAGCCCGTCATCTCCATCACATTGTCTAACGCTTGATCTTCTACCGCACTGAGTTGCTCTGCCGTGACTTTATCGCGCTTGTTAATACACACGACGATATCTTCTATTCCCATCGCATGTGCAACTTGTAAGTGTGAGGTGGTCATCGGCATCCACCCTTCATCTGCCGCTATAACCAGCAATAGCACGTTAAGGTGCCATACACCTGATACCATATTACGTAGATAACGTTCATGTCCCGGGACATCCACAACCCCAATGGTATTATTGTTATCATCTTTAAAATAGGCAAAACCCAAATCTTGTGTCATACCTAATTGTTGTTCATGTGGACGCGCAGTGACGATACCTGTGAGTGCTTCAATTAAAGCGGTTTTACCGTGATCAACATGACCTGCCAAACCGATAACGGCTTGATATTTTTCTACATTATGAGGCTGTGAGACCATTACTACGACCTAATTGAAGTGAATAATATTTGTATTGAGATAAAATATTAATTGTTGCGTATGTTGAGACATGAATACGCAGCCATTACTTTATAAACGTTTATCATCAAATTCTTAAGGTGATAGTAATAAACTTTCGGATATTAGTAATTGACTAGTATCAATTTGTATAACAAACAAATATTAGGCTTGTTTTTTAATGAAGTGTTTTTGCTTTTATCTGTATGATATTTATTCATACTCTTTATTATTTTCTATTAACAAGCAATAAAAAGCCCTGCTGATTGCAGGGCTTCGTTATATTTTTAAATTTCTATCTGATCACGTTATTGTCTTTCATATTCGTGATTAATATATCCGTTAATTCATCAATGATATTATTCATGTTACTTGGATCAACAGATTCTGATGATGTTGACCAAATCGGGATATGACTTTGCGTATCAAATAAGGTGAACTCAACGTTTACAAATTCGTAAGAAACAGAGTAACTATCATCGTAAATATAACTATAAGACGTATTGTAGTAGCTGTTAAAACTAATACCTCGGTTATAGCCATAACCGGTATTACCCGGATATCTCACTTCTTTATCTTCAATATTTATCAATTTTGCGACAAAAACGGTTTGGGTATTATGTTTTTTCACATAAGCCGCAATATCACCTTTAGACGGTAATTCATTAGGAAAAATTTGCGAACTCGGGATCGCATCCACCCCATGAGCTTGTAATTGTTTGACCATATCATCTTCAAAGATCCGTCTTACACGTAAGTTGTCAGACATAGCAACAACCATCGTGCTTTTTATTGGAAACTTTGTATATGACGAGTCCACCCAAGATGACGTAATATTACTTGACGCACACGCTGTTAATAGACTGCTTAATAATAAAATAAATAGATAACGCATAATACATCCCTTCACTTATGTTCTAAAATTAAAAATAGTACAGGGAAAGGAGAAATCAATAATGAGGAAGTGTATCGTCATTATTTTATTATTAATGAGTTGCAGCTCTGATAATGATTTAAAAAACAATGAAATTGCAAATAACGAAAAAAACTCTCAAAATGATAATAAAGATTTGCCTTTTGAAAAAGAAACAATAAATAATTTGTCATTTGATAATAATAAAAAATTTACAATTAAAGAGTTTATTTCCATCATTGAACATCCTATTTATAGCAGTCATGATAAACAAGAGGCTATCAATAAGTTAAAAGAGCTCGCCAATAGCGATTCTGATGCCGCATACTATTTAGGTTACCTGTATGAATTTGGAGAATGGGTTGAGTTATCTGAAGAAAAGGCGCGTTTTTACTATAAAATCTCCATTTCAAATGATAATCATACTTTCTCTCAATACTCTTTGGCATTAATGTTAATTGATGGCAGAGGAGGAGATGTTGACTTAAATTATGCAGAAGAGCTACTTCTACAAACAAATGCTAAAGGGCATGCTCCATCAACGTACACATTAGGTTACTTGTATTTTATTAAAAATAACTTTAAACGTTGCATTGAAATCTTCTCAGTTGATGACTTCGAAAGGAATGAATACAGTGACTACCTTCTTGCAATATCTTTGATTAATACTCGTTCTGAAATTGAAAGAGCCATTGATTTAATTGAAAGATCAGCCAAAAAAGGACATGGCTATTCACATTTTACATTAGGCGAAATTTATCAAAGTGGACTTTATAACAAGAAGAAAGACATCGCTAAAAGTCATAAACACTATCAAATAGCAGCAAAACAAAATATACCTAATGCTCACTTTAAATCAATCACCCTAAGTATCGATAATCCTTTTCTAATTAAAAACAATGAATATGATTTAGTTAAAGCACTTGAGAAAGAGGATAATAAAGGCAATCCAGATGCTAGTTTTTATTTGGCTCGTATCTACGACCAAGGCACTATCATTCAACAAAATTATAAAAAAGCTTTATTTTGGTATATTAAATCAGCCAATTTAGGAAATAATACTGCTATGTATAACTTGGCAAGTATGTATGCAAATGGCGATGGTACAAGTGAATCCATTGAAAAAGCCCAATATTGGCTAAATAAAGCCGCCCGAAATGGTAATAAAAAAGCGATTGAAGTAATCAATAGTATTAACTAAGTACACACATAGTTAAAAATCATCAAAGACATAAGATGAAATAAAAAATCCATATTTAGAAAATATGGATTTTTTTATTCGCTTAATATTACGTTAGTTTTTAATCATCAACTCTTATAGCAAACTCCATTACCGCTCTTTCTCCGGGCGCGACGGTTCCTACATTACCAATTATCGCGCCAGTGCTTCCATCACTAATAATATTGATTGAACCTTTGTCTATATTAGGAATTCCCCCAACCACTTTAAACGTTGTAAAAGCTGGCGTCGCGTCAGTTAATACAACTTCGTGTGCATCTTCTATTGCAATATTCTCAGCAGTTAAGCGGTAAAGTATGCACTCACCGGGCGCAACAGAGAACGAATTTAATGAATAAGCACTTCCTGCATCAACTATACCATCGCAGCCGGCATCCTTAGCCTGCTCTTTGATAATTCGCATACTTATGTTGGCAACAGTTGTGGAGTCAACCATTAAAATATCCCCACAGCTTACTGTTGCCGAAATCGACGAGTTATTGACTGTGTTTAATGGGACATTTGAATCAACTGTGACTTTTAAGAAAATAGTGACTTCCGTTAAAGGGGCAAAGTCCACTGTGGAATCAATCTTAGTATCATTACCATCGAACTCACCGTTACCATTGCTATCTAAATATATCATTGATGTAAATCCGGGCTCTGAATCCAATAGAGAGAATGAAACGCCTGTGTATGATTCTGCTGTATTGTTATCAATAATATGTTTATAGGTGGTTGCTCGCCCTGGTTGGGTAACGCCAGATTGATTTGGTGTACCGATGACTAAACATTGGTCTCCTCCACCTCCTGGACCAACAATATTAATTAACTCAACGGAAACCGCAGTGAAAACGGTATCTTCAGCACCAGTAGAAGGGGAACTCACCTTAAAATAGAGGTTTTCAGTTGAGATACCTACCGTTTGGTCAATAGAAACTAGCGCTCTGATTTCAATGCTTTCATCAGGTAAGAGAAGAGGAATATTTGTTATTGGTGTGCCATTCGTGTCTGTATACACAACGGTAAAACCACTTGTTAATACCTTTGAAGAGAAAGGAATAACATTACTAAAATCTAATACATATGTATCTGCAACGGTCGAGGTATTGGTAATAAATATCGTAAACGTTGTGGATGTAGACGGGTTAGCTGTATTCGTAACGACAGCAGCCCCCTCGACACCGGCTCCATACCCACAGCCGTCATTCACATTATCACAGTTATTTTGTGTCGTTGATGATGTTTCAGAAGGATAATTTATTGTAATGTCGACAGTGCTTTGAGCAATCGTTGTTAATTGGTTACCCACTGTATCCGACTGAGAAGTATCACTCGAAGAAGTTGCTTGTAGTGCTACAAAATAGGGCCCACCACCAAATGAACCCGGTGGTAATGTCGCTGTAACGATAACTTTAGCACCACATTGGCTACCAGCCGCTGTAATCAAATAAGAAGGACAGGTTGAGCCAGCGGCAGGAATAACACCGGTATCGACTTTACTGTCACCGTCGTTATCGAGTAAAGGTACTACACCGTTACCGGCATAGATCATAAAACTTGTACCCGCAGGGAACGTGGATGAAGGTAAGAGTTCAAGATTAAATGTATCTTCATCATTACCTAAGTTCCAGATATAGCTTGTAAATGACACTCTAGAACCTTGCGCTGCATTGGCAACAGTCATTAGTTCATAGTTAATATTATCGGTTGCATTACAAGCCGTATCATTGGCACCACATCCCCCTGTATTCGCAACAACTGCATGAAGTGGTGTGATAGTAAATGGGACGGTATTGGTTTTATATTTATGTTGCTCGCTTGCTCCCACAATACCGTCATTGTCTTCATCGTAGCCAAACGTTACTTGGTTCGTTAATCTAGAGGCAACTAAGCCAGAATCTATCATTACCTCAAAACTTATCGTCGCCCTTTGATTTGAAGATAAGCCATCTAGAGTAAACGAAACTTTATCTTGCGAAAGACAAGATGGAGCACCTGCTATACATGATGTGAATGATAAATCACTATCCCCTTCGCTGACACTGCCACTAGATATATCACCAATTATGCCGCTGCTCAGGCTCCAAGTTACGTTCCCATTGAATCTCATTCCAACTGGAAGCTCATCACTTAGCATAATGCCGTTTGTCTGAGTCAATGACATATCGGTTAAACCGACATTACTATAAGACAATGTCACCACATATGGACCACTTGGAGAAGCCCCCTCATTTTGATTCATAGATTTGGTCATTTCTATGATCGGTAAATTTGTTACTGTCACTGTATCTGTATTAATCGCAGAACTCGCACCACCAGAAAGCACCGTTGTCGCGTTATTAGCAAATGACTGACTTGTTGCAGTAAAAGAAACGGTACCCGTATCTCCATTTGATGCACTCGGTGAAATAGCACCCAAAAGAACAACATGATAGCTTTCACCCGGCGCCAAAGGACCAATAGAAGATATTATTCCTAAGGACTCATCTTCTATACCATCATTATTTTCATCAGGATAAATAGCAATGCTCGTCATTGCTGTGCTAGAAAGAGACGTGGATAATGTAAAAGAATCTTCATCATTACCCGTATTGGTAATAATGTGATTAAATCTTACTGTACCAGAGGGGGCAACAAACTTAGTCTGATCAGCGCTAACCGTTACAGAAACAACGGGCTGAACGAATGTTTCAACTATATTAGAAGCTGTTGAACGAGTAATGTTATTGCTGTCTTTATAGGTCGCACCTACTTGGTTTTTAATAATCGTACCAGACTCGGTCAATGCATAACTAAGAGGACTCACAAAAAGATAAAATATTACAATTAGACCAAAGAAGTACCTTATATAATGCATATGACGTCCTCTGTAAAAATTAGTCAGATTGTTTTACTTCATACATCATTTCAACTGGATTAGAATCAGTGCCAAGTAAAAGAATTTGAACACGCCGATTAACAAAATTGGCATCTCTATCATTCGTTTTCAGGTATTTGTTACTAACCCCTGATGAAGTTACTACTATTCGAGTTCTCATAACGCCACTATCAATTAGATATCTCGCCACCGATAAGGCTCTATTTTGTGATAATTTATTGTTGTAATTTTTACTGCCTTCAGGATCAGCTGATCCAATTAACGCAACTTTCAACTCAATATTACTAAGCAATGTTTGCGCCACTTTATCTAACTTTAACTTATCACCATAATCTAATTGAAAATCATCAAAATCAAAATTAATCACACTGGGCCATTCGTAGTAAACACTATATAAATCTGAATCTAATTGAGATAAATCACCATAGTCGACGAATATCTCTTCTTCCTTAACACAACCGCTTTGAATTAGGAGAAAAGAAGAAAGAACTGATAGAAATAATAACTTCTTCATTCAGGTATTACCTCATTATTCACTTAGCCAACCAAACAGACTCTCATCAAGAGCGAACATAATATCGAAATAAAATCCATCTAAGTTATAACCCTGAGGGTCTAAGTCACTATCAGCAAATCCCATAAAATTATATCCAACGCCAAGACGAATATTTCTATAAATTATATAATTTGCTCCTATACCAACTGAATAACGTCGACTATCAAACCAGTCAGTTCCTAATATTCCGCCATGAACATCGAAATCCCAACGTGTACTAAAGTTATAAATTAATCTCGCATCAAGTATGGTGGATACAGAGTTATAATAATCATCGTAATATGAAAAATCTTCTAATTTAACTCCCAACCTACCAGATAATATCCAATCATTTGACCACTCAAGATTTTGATGAGCAGAAAAGATATGGGCTTCTCTTTTGTTTTCATTATCCTCAACTTTCCATTCATAGGATGTTAGAAGGTGATAATTATTCTTTAATCTTGGTCTGTAAGCAGCAGCGATACTTAAATGGTTATCCCAAGTATTCTTTGTCTCTTTTTTATCTACGTATCGATACTCTTCCCTTACTAAACCGCTCCAATCCTGATTTAAGCGTGTGATCCACGCACCAAGGAAACCGTAATAGTTTTCCTGATCACCACGTCTAAATTCCATTCTCCCTGTTGTTTTAAAATTAGGGTTACGTATATCAGCTACCCCCAAAGAAACGGCAAAACCTGACTCTTTATCCCCTTTTAAAACCTCTACATACTCAACAGATGGGTCAACGCTGATACCTGGAATAACTTCAAACTGTCCACGGTAACCGTTAGCCAGTTCCATCATTTTTCCGTTGCTAACGCCACGTTGCCTAAATTCGTTAAATGTACTGCCTCCATGCAGCCAATCTATATCAATACCAGCTGTAAACTGACTTGTTGTTCCACTACCTAAATTATTAATACCCGTTAGTGAATCAATGTATTCATATTGACTATAAACGCTTGCCTGTTTGTGTAATTGCCAATCTGCTTTTATATTAAAACGCTGTTTGCTCTTATGACCGAAGCTTCGTTCATATTCAGAATCAATACGACCGGGCTTATTAAATAAATCAAATGTTCGACCTAATCCTAAAATAGCCGTTGTATAACTTTCCGTTTGTTCTTCTGTTTTATTTTTTATATATCGACTACCTAATGTCGTTGTCCACTTAGAACCCAAAATTTTTGAATCGATATTTACTGCCACAGACTGTTGATAATCTTTAGTCGATAATTTTTCTGAGTGGCTAGCATTAATATTTAAATTCATTAATCCAGATAATTTTTGTCTATGAAGTAATTTAAACTCCTGCCTTCCAGCTACTACTGGTGCTGCAGAATTAGAGAAATCATCATCTGCATATGAGTATTCTAATTCAGAGAAACTGCCAGGGCTCCAATCGCGTTTTAATTTTAATTTATAAGCCATTGCATTTGAGACTTTTTTAGTCTCATCGATTGATGATATTGAACCAAGCATTTCATCCTCAGACAGCCTATCGTGTGATAAGGATGCGACGGATGCTTTGATCTCAGTTTTATTATTTATATTATAATTTACCCAAATACCTCCTAAGTGATAACCAGTAGAATCACTGCTGTTATATTCATAACTAAAGCCCGAATCAAAGTATGAATTAAACTTATAAAACCCGCGCGTACCAGCGACTTCATACTTTTCCCCGTCACCATCTAAATCATAAGCAATACGAATTTTAACTGGATTAAAATCCTCATCAAACATCGGGATGACCCTATTGAATCTGATAGCACCTGTAAAATAATCAATTGTGTAATCAAAATAACGTTTGAGAGATGTCTCTTTTATTATAAGACCCGGGTTATCTCTACTGTAAGTAATAAGGGAAACAATGTCAGAGTGACGAACTAATCGACCATCAGTTAAGGTATAATCCATTGCTGTACCATTACCGGGTACTTCCTCGACCTTATGCAAATCTTCTGCTTGTGAGGCATATAATTGAAGGCGAACGGGACCTTTATCAAATACGCCACTAAAACCATTAAGTATTTGGCTTGTTCTGGCTAAATCATATTCATATACACCGTCAGATGTACTGAAGTCACCCCACATTGCATAACTGCGATCTCTTTCGAGTTTAACGAATAATTTTGAATCACTTCTTGCATCATAACCCCTGATACTTGCGTCACCGGGAGCAGGATAGTAACTATCAGGTGAAATTTCTCTTTGTAACGCTACATCTTCTTTTGCCGAGTCATAGCTTAATGTTAAGTGTAAATCTCCTTTAATATTACCTTTCATGAAAATAGCGGCTCTTTCATCGTCAGAATAATGTTGATTTTCAAAACCCTCTTTTTGTGAAGACGGTACTAAACCTGAAAATTTACCATATTTACCAGTATAACTAAGTATACCGTTAACAAATAAAGGTCGACTTGCTGCGACTTGATAAATATCTACAACATCTTCAAGCGCATTGAGCTCTGCTTTAACTTTTATTTTTCCTGATTCGTTACTACTACGCAGATAGATCGTTTTTACCCCATTAATTACTCGAACCTGATGACCATTAATAGACGCTTGGATATCTGGTTCTAACCAAGGCAATCCCATATCATTATTTAACGTTACAAAGTAAATACCCCGCGCTAAATTTCCAAACTCATCGGTTAATTTTAATGTTATTGGTATTGCAGATCGTCCACCATCAGCCTGTAATGATGTTTCATCTAAAATTAATTCTATATTTTTCGCTGATTTAGGGTGACGAAATTCCTTTTCTAACAATATCCTTTCATTACCAAAACTATCCATTGTTTTTATTTGGGCAAGGTTTGTTCCATCAGTAAGTTCTACCCCATACCAAGCTAATATTTGGGCCCTTTCCTTTTTATTGATAATACGTTCACCAAGTTGGGTGTCATCAACTAGATCACCATTAATGTATAAGCTAGGGTTAACATCACCTCTAATTACAACAATAAAACGACCATCATAACTATATTCGCCTTTTGGCCAATACCATGTACCTTCTTTTGCTTCAGACTGAGTAATCGTTTTTACTTCTTCCTGAGGTAGAGGTACTTTATCTTCTATAAGATTATCAATGTTTAATTTATCGTCATCTAAAATACGATCATATAATGTTTCTTTTGGTTTATTCTCAATATTATTTTCAATCAACTTTTGGCGTAAATTAATTAAATTTTCTTGATTGTGACTAAAACCAATTCTTACTCCAACAACATCATTAGAGACTGGATAAATATATGATTTCTTTTTTATATTACGTGGCAGTTTATTGATGAAATTTTCAGCTTCTATCTGATTGCCTTCAAATGTTTGCAGGGCATAACCTTTAAATGAAGACAATTTTGATACACTCTCGTTTTTATTATCACCCTTATTTTTAGGCCCACTGACAACACCAGATACTAAATCTGACGTGTTTACCTTTTTCGACGTTGTCTTTTTATTACCATTACTTTTTATTTGTTCTTCAAATAACCAGTCGCCATTAATATTTTCATTTCGCTTCTTAAGTTCCTCATAAATTTCTTCTTGATTATCTGTAGGGCATGGGCTAACAAAATCTGCCTTGTGCATTTCCCCCCCCATGAGATCAATGAATTGAGAAAATGGTACTCCAGCATTTCTACTTCCATTTACTGATAGTTCAATATCATCTGGTAATGTTTCTCTATCAACTTTTAGTACGTGATTTCCGGGGTTAATACCAAACATTGAATACTGACCATTTTCATCTGTGATAACATAATCACCCGTTTCTAAATATATTTTTACTCCACCAATCGGCCAGATATCACTTTTCATTAACTTATTACATTTGGCATTAATAAATACACGACCAAAAATGATACCACTGTCGGACATCACGCCTGTTTGAGAAGGGATGATCTGATAATTATCGACATTTGATGTGATTAGTCCTCCACCAGCCATCGAAGAGGCTTCGGCATAGGCGTAATTAATTCCATCAGAATCAATCGCACCTGCAGATAACTGTAAGACGTAATCAAGCGTATATACACCATAAGTAGGCTCAAAGTTTACCCCTTTGAGCTCTCCAATAGAGAATGTGTAAGTGTCTTTATTTTCATTCGCTATTGGATCATCTATCTTAACCTCGTTTAAACGAGCACTGCCTTCTATATATTTAAATCCATAAGGAATCTTATCAATAATTTTAGCATTATAGAGTGAGCCGTCAGGTAAGGTATTATTTACTATTATTGTATATTTAACAAAGCTACCAACTTCAGCTGTTTTTTTATCTGCCGTTTTACTTAACGTTAATTTTCTATCGACAATTCCTGGATCAATCGGAATATCGAATTGATTTACTAATGTACGACCTCTAATTTCAAAGATACCTGAATCAGCAATATTTTCATTACCAAAAGGACCATAAGACTCAGGCTTAACATTAAAAATATTAAATGTATTAATATCTGTATAATTAGAAGGCCACGTAAATCCTGTAGGAGGATCCACAGAAATAAAATAATATTCATTATCGGACTTAGTTAATTTAGGATATAATGCAATACCATTTTCATTCGTCCTCACTGACGCAATAGGAGCCTTATAATTATCAACATTAGGCGCTCTTACTTTAGCATCAGGGGCGGAACCATTTGTTGTTTGATAAAAATGTACATCTACATTTTCTACAGGTTTAAATGTCGTTGTATCAAACACAGTGAACTCTGGGCTTATTTTAGCGGTGGTATCCAAAATAATTTTTGCAGAGCCACGACGCATAACATCTAAGTAAAGTACGTCATCCGTTTCTGATTTAATTTCACAATTTTCCGCCGTAGTCCCCTGAAGAAAATCTGCGTTAAAATTAACCAATGCTGTTATTCCTGACACTAAGTCTGAGAGCGCCGAAAAACCAGAACCAGCTCCTGAAGGAACCACACTACTATTGACATCATCCAGGCAGTGATCTTGTTTAACACGAAGAAAATCTTCATCAATTAACGATGCATGAAGCGGTATAATACTTCTAAATATGCCTGTATTGGCACCTGTTTCAGCAAACATCCAATGAAAAGAATCTTTACCTTTTTCAGTTCTTACCATGATTGGATAGTGAGAACTTTCTGGACCAATAATATCGATAACCGAACGATGCATATTGGCTTCTACTAATTCAATACGCGCACTAATTGCATCAAGCTTTACATGAAATTCTTCCGTTTCTTTAACAAAATAAAAATCGTTATCAATATAGTGATCATCATCAGAGTGTCTCACTAAAACATTTTGACTCGCTGCAAACAATTCAGGGTTAAACAATTGAAATCTAATCACTTGATTATTATCAGGGTCATTCGAAAATGAAGAGCTATCATCAAACAAGGTATTACAAACTTTACTGCTTTGAGTCACAATGTTTTCAGAATCAGAGATCTCAGCTTCTGCTCTAGAGTAAACTTGAAGAGGGCTCAAATCACCACGTGGTAAAATAGTATTCGCTTCTAGATAGTAGCTAAAGTGTCCCGACTGCCCAGGTTTAAGGTGATCTGGTGATACAAGAAAGCCTATCTTTTCTACATTACCGTCACCATCCCAAGTACCGTAATCATGCCAGTCTAAGGTTTCATTTTCTTGTTCTAGTAAGAACGTATTATTAATCCCAACAACGACAAGTCCTCCATTAAACACGCCGTTTGAATTAGGCATAGTGAAATTAATAGGTGCATGATCTCTTAGTGGAGTCCCGTCATCATTAAGTTTATCTTGCTTTAACCGAACATTGGCGGGAAGTGTTACCGTAATTAATACACCGGTCACATATGATGAAAGTAATTGACCCGCTTCATTTTTGGTAAAAACGAGATAACCGTCAGAGGATACATCAGGTAATTTATTCCCAATACTATTATAATGAACGATATATTCCATATCGCCAAGTGGACCAACATGTTGAGAACAAATAGGATTATTATGAATAGTTAGATTAATTACTGAACCATCTACAACAACAACCTTTATATTACTAAACTCTGATTTATTATTATTACCAAGTGAAACAATATTACCACTTAAGTTATAAAAATCTCCTTCGACAGCATGACTTGGAATCGATATTACGTAAAGTAACGCTGTTATTTCATCAACACCAAGAATAGACGTTATATAATTGCCATCACTGTCTTTTTTTAATTCATTTTCGCCAGCATCAAGAATACCATTGCCATCAAAGTCATTATATATTTTAACTTCACCTGAATTAAATGAGTATATATCGCCATTATCTCCTGGAGAGTTAATTACATTAACCTTATAACTATCTTTTGTATTACTGGTATTTCTAATCGTAATAGGTATATTAATCGTTGTTCCTGCTGCTGCTAACCTTTGGCTATTTTCATCTTCAACATCACTAAAGTCAGTTATTAATTCGAAATCATAAACACGCGCAACAGTAATTGTCGAAAAATTAGAAATAACCGAAATGTTTGTTCCAGATTCTGGATCAAAATATGTTATCTGCGATTGATGCGTGATTCTTGTCCCTGCAGGAGTAAGAGCAGAGACATAGAAACTATTGCAACATAGAATGAAGATAACTAATAACTTAAAAATAGTTACCACATAATAGGATGCCATTGCGATCTCCAAGGGAAAAAGAAAAGGGCTTATTAAACGAATTAGCAATACGCTTAATAAGCCCCCCTACAATCGTAGGGAGGACTTTATTAATGTGATTTAATCAACGGTTACTGAGAAGTGACTGATAACTTTATCACCAGGCTCAAGTGTTCCGATGGTATAAGTAACACCAGAACCACTAACTCCTTGAGTTATGGTACCTGCTGTATGGCTTGTAGCATCAGGGTTACATAGAGGACCTAAGTTATCTGACGTTAATGAATATGTACCAGCACCAAATAACACAGGAGTAGTTATTGAGTTACGACATGACTTAAGCTCACCAACATTTGCACCTGTAAGATCGAGGAACGTGGTGTATTCGGTTAACTCGTCCGTTACAACTACATTAAGTGCATCATCTGTACCTTCATTCACTGCAACAAGCTTCCAAATAATACATTGACCAGGCTCGACAAGCGTAGAATGTCTTTGTTGGAATCCACCATCGCTATCTGGAATCGAGTCGCAATTTGCGTCAAGATCTACATATTTGTACAAGCGTAGCTGACCTGCAATAACTTCTGAGTTATCTTCAGCCTGTGCGGTAATAGTTGGAGCAGAAACGACGACAGCAGTAAGTGTTGTCTTATTCACAGTACCCGCAGTTGCATTAGTTGGGGCAAATACCGTATTCAATAGAGGAATACTTTCACCCGGTTCTAACTGGATATTTGGCTGTAAATCAGTACCGTCACTTGCGTCACATTGCACTTCAACAGCAATTGGAGCACCACCATCCATTGGCACAACATTAATGGTTCTATCACCTGTATCACACAAGTTACCAATCTCAATAGGTTGGCCCGTATCGTTATCTAATATAGTTAACGTATTATCAAAGCCATCTGCTGCTTTATCGTTAGCAGAATCTAATGTGATGTATTCTCTTGTGTTACCAGTGTTAGATAGGAAGTGTTCATATGCAATACCACCACCAGCTTCAATTTGGTTTGACAGTGTAGTAGGCGTGTAATCAATGCTCGCAATCGTACGAATATCAATTGCTTCTACTTTAATGTCTGTCGCACCAGAACCTGCTGAGGTTACTTGGATATAAATAATGTAATCATTATCGCCATCACTATTTGCATCTATTGCACTTGCTTGCTCACCAGCAGCAAACGGTAACGCGGAATCATTTGCTTGTGCACGAGCATAGATTGGATCCAGTGGAACGGTTATTTCTGCCGTTAATACTTGTGTGCCATTGGCTGGAATAGGAGGTGTGGTCGTAATGACAGTATTAGTACCAAGAACATCTACAGTACCATCTGAATCGGTATCGATACCTGCATCTTTAAACACAATAGTCCAGTTTGTTGGCATATCCGCAAGCCAAGCTGTACCAGCTACGTCATAACTACCGCCAGTGGTTAGTGTGAATGAATCAGGACTGCCTCCTTCGTTCGTAATATATACTGTCGTTGTCAACGTTTGACCAAGTTCTGCATCATTAAATACAGTGGCGATATCAGCAGGATCTAATGTGCCATCTGTTACATCGACAGGATCCACATTGGTTGTAGGATTTGGCGTAATTTGTTGGTTTGCCACATCAACCGTTGGTGGTGATACCGTAGTCAAACTTTCAGTTTTCGATGCTGAAATTGTTGGATCATTTGTAGACGTAATGGTTGTTGTTGCATTAAATGGTGCAGTTGAATTATGAGCATCTGGTGGTAAGCGAACAACAACACGTATTAGCATTTCATTACAGTTCAACGTTATTCCATCTTCAGTTCTTGCTGCATCGGCAAGTAAACCTGAATTTAAACACGTTGCGGATGGGACAGGTCCAGTATCAGGAATACTATTGCTGTTGTTATCGACTAACTGAGCAGTACCTGTTGCATTCCAATAACTAAACGTTGTGCCAGCAGGGAAACTGTTACCTGGGTCACCTGGTGCTGGTGTGGTAACATCGAACATATCAATTTTGTTACCGTTGTTCGCCACTTTGTTATAAAGGAAGAACTCGCTGCCAGTCGGTGCTGTCGTGATAGTTTGAGTATCATCAACAGTGTTATCGTCATCACCACCTAAACCACTTGTACTTGTTGTCCCCGTATCGGACACATCAACACCTGTGGTTGTTTCTGTGACGACTTCTGTTGGATTTGAAGTACTTGGTGGAGGACTTGTTGGATCAGCACACTCACCCGTATCTACTGTATCACCATCACCGTTTAAATCTGAACAGGCATATGCACTGTTTCGAACGACCACATCACCATCAACTATCGCTGGTGAATAAGCAACATAGAAGGTCATTGACACAGAGGTGAAAGAGGGTAATTCGGCATCGACAGCGTATAAACCCGGAATATTATCATCTATTGCATCACCATCAGAGTTGACATCAGTACCGCCTGCAATAAGGCTCTCACCACTTGCCTCTGTTGAACCATCTTGGTCTAAGTCGACGCCATGACTCGTTTCGTCAACAATATTTGCAGCATAAGTGGTCGTTGTATCACCATATGCAGCAAAGAGACCATCAGATATCGGGTTATATTGTGTCAATGTCGCTTGGCCTTGAATAATGGCAGTATTAGCTGGCTGACCATCAAAAATAGTCACATTATCAGCGTTTGTATTACCATTGTTCGCTACCGTTACAACATACTCAATTAACTCTACTGGATGGTCAGTGGTTGCATCATTATCCAGATCCAAGCCAAATGAACTTTCTGTATAACCTAGACCCGTTAAGTGAGTTGACGCCTTATTGATATCAATTACAGCATTATTAGTTACTGTAATTACATCGGCGTTAGTACCGTTAGCAGAGTCATTATTTGTACCTACATCAGTTACAGAATCTGTAACTGGAGTACTAACTGCACCCCCAGCATTATGCGCTTCAGCCGTTAAGGTAATCCCTAAGGTATCACTCATATTCGCTGTTGCAGGTACACCCACACCAACGATCAAGTTCATTGTTTCACCAGCGAGTAATGTAATGGTATCGCCGCTTGTGAATTCTGTTTCACCTGCATCTGGTGTACCATTTGTGTTAGCGTCATCAAACAGTTTTAATGTCACTGAATCTATGGTGTCGGTACGACCATCTCCTGCAGGTAAACCATCAGCAAAGGTCAATGTATAAACATCTTGACCATTACCGGTGTTAGTCACCACGTGAGGGATGTAAATGGTAGAACCTGGAGCTGCAGATACATCGTTATCTGTTTCGATTGTTGCACTATAGATTTGTTGTACCGTTACAACTGATTCGTTCGAAGAGGCTCTGTATGTATTACCAGCGGCATCTTCATACGTTACGGTTGCTAAGTTTTTAATATCAGTTCCGGCTGCCGTGGCTGCAAGGGCTTGACTAGACAAAGCACCTGCACCTACTGATATTAAACCCGCAGCAAACCACGTCATTATGGGTTTTAGTTGCGTATTCATGTAGTATTTACCTTTTAGGTGTTAATTGATCTTCGTATTACTTAGCTAATCCCTTGCATCCGCACGGGCCTCAACTTTGATTATTTAACCTCGATACGATAGGTGTATATCTGTTGCTCTGATGCTTTAATTGGACTTTCAGGAATCCAACGCACATCGGTATATTTCTCTGGTGGTATAATGACCTCCACTTTTTTACCATCTTTCATTATTTCGCGTTTAACGGGCTCAGTTTCGAAAGTGCTACCACCATCAATACTGACCAAGAATTTAGATGCAATAATGGTTTTACCGGTATTACCTACATATTGAGTATTTTCAGGGATTGGACCGGTAATAACTAAACCAGATAATGATTGATCACTATGATTTTTATAAACCAGTTGATATTCAACTGTATCTTTAGGTGAAACTTCATCAGCAGACTTTAATAACTCTTTACCATTTTTATCAACTTCTATTAAATAGGCATTCATTTGACTTGTTAGCGGTTGATTAGCAGAAGCAGAAAACGCAAGTGCTAAATTAAGTAAAAAAATTAATATTAAGTTTTTCATACTTACTCCATTTAAATATAAAAGACACAATGTCAGGAAAGCATCATGCTAATCGCATGCCAATAAATAAATCATTATTTTTCAGTTAATTAAATTAAAGTTAATATAATGGCTTCGCATATTGAGAATAATTACATTATTTTTATATATAAAATAACCTCCTGAAAAAAATTAATAGCTATATATAAATAATATTAGATAAACTGAATTTATTAATACCATTTTTAAGAAAAAATAATATTATTATTCAATAGAAACTTTGTATTTTAATGTGCCTATTTGTCCTGGTAATAAGTCGCCTGTAAGCGTCCACTGAATTTCACCTTGATATCCAACGGTATTAGTCCCGTGTGTTGTATTTACGACACAACTTAATTCAGAAGAAGAACAATTTACTGGTTCTGAGAGTTTCGTAAATGGTGGTGTATTCTCATAAATTACGATATCTCTTATTGGGCCTGTACCACTATTTCTATAAGTTATCTCATATTCAAGAATATCTCCGGGCTCACCATTATTAATTAATAATGGTGAGTTATCTTTCGATATATTATTAACTGTTAAAGATAAACTTAACTGACCAGAGCCTGCATACGTTATTTTAGTCGTATCTTCTACCACAACTTGTTTAGTTAATTGAGGAGAAACACCTGCTAATTCAACACTTGCATTTATTTTGTATGCATACTGAGTATTAAAATACGCATTCGCAGGAACAAAAACACGACTAATTAAACATACATCAGTCAAACCTGTATAAAGTATTGCTGAATTTAAAATAACTTTATTATCGATATTATTTATATTTCCATCACAATTTGTATCGTAATAAAGAGTAATATTCCAACCACTAGAGTCTGTGTACCTACTGTCTTTCTCAATGGTAAATGTAACATTCGCAGATGTTGCTAATTTAAAACGATGAGGGAATAAAACGGCTTTGTTTGGTTCAGTCTCTTTAAATAGATTTTCAGTCAACGATGGCATTGCGACTTTACCAAAATTTAGCCCTGCTACATCATCACCCGCAAAAGCATTCACTGACATTTGTCCATCTTGATTACTTGTACTAGTAACTTGACTTACACCTGTAATATTGGCTTCACTCACCGCAATCCATCTTGATTGAGGCACCACATTTAAAATTAAATTCTTACCTGAATAATCTACACCCAATACAAAACGGTAATATCCATCTCCGCGAGTCGTTTTGGTTGATATGATGTCACCAGTTGTAATACCTGCAACTCCACTGTCATTAAACGTTACCGTTACATCAAAATCACTGAGGCCACTTTCACCACTATCTTTAATGCCATCATGAGCCGTACCACTTGAAACACCATTATCATCAAATATGAATCCACTTAATACGATACGATTAAGTAATTCAAAGACGTGATCTTCTACTTCGCCATCATTCGCCTCTCCCGTCGGCGTATTACAATTTGATGGTGCAGAGCAGAACCTAATTCGCATCGTCGTTTCACCGCTATACCCATTAGCACTCGCGGCATCAAGATCAATAGAAACAGAATTGGCACCAGCATTAAAATAACTATCATTAACAATCTGCTCATTTGCATCGTCAAAGTCATAATCACGATTTAAGTCAACCCAAACATTCACATAGCCAGCCCCGACAAGAGGAACATCGATATTAGTTGGTGTTTCAACAATAATTGGTGAAGGAATAGAAAGCTCTTCATCATCCAATGCATGATAATTATCCCCCGTTGCCTGAGCGCTTACTTTCGCTTCAAACTCTGGATCGATATTTGTCCCTAATAAGAAGTCTCCAATACCATCAGGCACATTTGAGTTGTCTGTGTTATTTATATTATCAACGTATAAATGAGATGCGGTCGGGTATTGACTATCTCCATCACTGAAATCTTTTGACTGATAACACCCTGCAACATCAGAATTTACTTGGGAACTGGTATTCAATTCTTTTTGGAATGTCACAGCAGCGGTAGGCACATTAATTCTATAAACAGCTGATATATCTGAACTATCTATTGTATTATCATTATTCGTGTCATGATTACCACCATTGGTAAATACATACAAATTGGTCATATTATCCATCACCAACGCTTGTGTTTGTAAGTTACCACTTCCATCCACTGTCGGTGACGCCAATCCATTGAACTGTAATGAGGTTCGACTTACATCTCCTGATGTTGTTATTTGATATAAATACCCTGCCACAATATCTACGGCATAAATATGATGACGAATACTATCAACCGCAATATCATCGCCAGCAGAGATCCCTGTAATACCTCCCGTGAAGTTGAAATCAATGACTGACATCTCTTGCGTTGCAACATCGATCCTTATTATCGAGTGCCAAGCAGGGTTCCATACATATAAGTATTGGTTATCAGAAGACATCGCACCGGCAGTAGGACTAGCAAGAGCAGCTGTACTGAAAGGATTCCCTTTAGAAATAGCAACAGAGTTGCCATCAGATAGCTGAATATCAATATTGCTATCACCGTAAACATAACCTAAATCAACGACATTTGTAGCCGAGCGATCGGTAACAAAAAGATGCAACTCTTGCGTAGTCGTATTCTCAAACACGCCGTAAATGTAGCCATTGCTTGTATCAAAACCTATGGCATTAAGCCCAGAAATATTTGACTGATTAATCACCGTTAATGGTGATTCTATTGCTGTGGTATCTAAAGGATTATTAGCCAAGTTGAGTCGCTCAAAAATGTAATTTGAGCTAACAAAACGCGTTTGAAGTGCTGTGTCACAGGTACTATTACTTGATAAGGCATAAAACAGGAATCTATAGTCCTCTACTTCGCCAATATCCACAGTACTATCGATTCGATCACACGCACTTGAGTCACATACTCGAATCCTAAAGAAGGAATACCCATACGTAACATTGCTAGGAACTGAGACACTAAAGTTATTTATTCCATTATTAGCATTAGTACTGCTTATAACTTTCTCGCCAGAATCATCCCAATCACCATCACGATTAAAGTCAAACCAACCATATAGGTGAATAGGATTTGCTTGCGCCACAGTATCTGCATTGACGGTGACAGTCACATTAATGACTTCGCCAGCTGCGGCAAAAGGTACACCATCAATTTCAGAGACAGAGAAGGTGACGCCATCCTCATCATCCAAATTGGTAGCATCATCAGCAAGTGCTATAGGATTTTGATAACTGCCTAAATCTGTATCCCATTGAGCCCCTAATCGTAAATCAATTTCTCCATTATCGTCATCATCAGACTGAACATGTGCAGCGCCATTATTCGAATAAGTCGTTGTATAGTCACCGACTCCTGTTGATGCAGAAATATCCGGAGCGTCACCAAGATCGGGGCCCAACACAACTGGAGCTTTAGTAAAGCATGCTTTTTGTAGGTTCCATGCCGCTCCCGTACTACCAGAGAATCCGAATCGCACTTTATCTTGATTATTAAAGTGACTGACAAAATCAAAAGTAACGTTTCCTATCTCAACACCATCTAAATAATACCGGAAGTTATTCGTTGCAGGATCCCAATAAAACTGTGTGATGTGGTATCTGCCATCTTCTAGTTCACCGGTTAATGCTCCAGTCGCAGTAGGGCCACCAACCGCAACAGGATCCATCAATGTAATAGCATCATTACCCGAACTTAAATCACCATTTAGATAGACCGCGGTATGATCAATATAATTTGGCGTACCGCCAGCAGTACTCAGATCGTCATTGTAGCCATTACCTGCATTATCATAAGTGTCAAATTCAAAAATAACCGATGGACTTATTGGACCATCGCCTCCAGGGCCAACACCTAGTAATCCCCCCCATGAACCGACGGCGTTGAAACCACGAGAATCCGTTGTCATGATAAAAGTCATGCCATCGGCACCGGCTTCTATTGTTCCAGTACCAGCATTACAGCCGCTGTTACATGATCTGTCTCCCAGATAAACCGCTAATTCAAAATATTGCGGAACACCAAGATCAATGAGGTCATAACTCCACAGATAACCACGCTGACTTGTTGTTTCTTCAGTAATAATGTACTCGTTAGTTGCCGCATCGAGTTTAGCGTCCCCTCTTTCTTCAACCATGGGTGCTACACATATACTAGGCTGTACTGTTGTAACTACTGTTGGAGTTTCTGTGTCGCTATCATTTGAAGAAACAGTATCTTGTATTTTCGCAGAAAGCACCTCGCCCACAAGAGAAGCTGGCGATGTTGTTTTCGTAATAAACCTTAATGTCGCATAGTCATCAAAACCGACACCAACATTACCGAGATTTAATTGTTTAGTTGATTCATCATAAATACCTGGCGCCAATTCAGTTTGGCCATCACCTTGATAAGCTTTTATGAAAATATAATCATCAGGAATTGTCATTTGTAAGATAACATCACGCACAATAAATGAACTGTGGTTTCTGACAGACACAACAAGATTAAAAGGAATACCATTAGTGACTGTTTGACCAGGATCAAGTGCCAACTCTACTTCAATATCCCCTGTAGGCATCAAAGAAATGGCATGATCTTCAACCTCACCTGAAGCAGATAATAAACCTGTTGGCATGTCACAGTCTGAGCTGGTCACACAGGTTCTTAAACGGATGAAACTATCAACAGGCTGAACATGTGCAGGAACAGGGAGCGTTAATTGCACTGAACTTGCTGATGTTGAAATGGTAGAAGTAGATAGGGTTTCGTCAGAGAAGGTACCATCACCGTCAAAATCGATCCAAGCATAGATATGGCCAGAAGACGAAGCAGGCGTAACGGGAATATTAAAGGACAATGCGTTCAATGAACTATCAGCACTAGAAGAATCAAGATACCCATAAAATGTTGGCTTTGTTAACGCATGCTCATCATCTGAACCTGCATTATCATCACCGTCTGCACTCGTCGATGCAGCAGCTTCAGTTTCATGGTCGGAACTTCCACTACCAATTTGCGGTAAACCACCATTTGTTACGTCATGCATTGGCCCACCAGAAGCAAATAATGTGGCGTAACTATCTGGTGCATCAGCAAAGTCAGTTAAGAATTGAGCATTACGGCACATTGCAGCATCACTACCTATATTAGGATTTAATGCCGCGATATTATCTTTAACTAAGTATCCTGTAATCGACGTTGCAGAAGAGCTTGAAACAGGAAAACGCCAGATTTCTTCATTATTGTGGTCATACATATAAAGTACGCCCTGTGCATCAAAGAAAAGGCCTGTGACATTGCTTGGGGTATTTGAAGTAATTAACGACGATGTAACCGTATAATTAGAGAAATTAAAGGTTAAACGGTAAGCATCGTTATTATTACCCACAGCAAAGGCAACGTTACTATTGGTTGGATGAAATGCGATATCTTGGAAATTGATCGCACTCGATAAACTAGTGGTCCCTACCACTGACAAATAATTAGCACTTTTTGAATCAACATTAATGAAGCGAACATTTGACTGATCATCGATTACAACCAATATATCATCGTCACTGATATCACCTGCAACGTAATCCCTTGCAGAATCTAACCCAACATTCACGCTGAATATTTTATAACCAACCGAATCAACCGCAACTACGTGTTGAGTCGCTATATCTATACCAAATATTCTGTTCTGTTGAACACTAAAGCCAAACGCATCGTAATCATTATTACTTGAACTTGTTGCCGTTACAGATGCAGTAACGGGATACAATTTAGCAAAATAGCTATTTGCACCTGAAGAGAAACGATATGGGTTAACAAATGCCTCTGAAGGACAAGTTGAAAAAGCATTACCTAACAATTTATCGCCAAAATTAATCTCTTGATCTGAGGTAACAGTGCCTAATTCAACTTTGTTAGGCGAGGTTGAAATAAAGCCGCTACTGTCTCCTATCTCGCTAGAAGGAGAAGGAGGACAGGCTGACGTACCACTGGATGAGGTTTCATACACATCATAATCATTACCGAATGTAATATCGAAACTGTAAAGCCCATTGGCATCGGTTGATTCGTATTGACACGTATTAGTCGTTTTATCATGTAAGGTAATCAATACATTACTGATACCTGACTCTGCCCCACCACTCGGTGATTGGTCAGAGTTAACATCACTATAAACTTTTCCAGAAACAGTTAGTTGCTCACCAATAGTAATTGGATAATCTTCTACTTCTCCGTCAGTGGCAACAAGGTGACTAGGTGTAATATTGCCTTCTGGATATTGACACTCATCTTCAACAGAGCAAACCCTAAAACGTAAATAACTTGCTCCTAAACTTACAAAACATACGATTAACTGGTCAGTTAAAGTAACTTCTCTCACTCTTGATCCAGAAGAGAAGTCTTCTGTATGACGGAACCAGTTATCACTAGTATTGAATTCACCGTCTCTGTCAAAATCTATCCATGCATTGATATACGCTGTTGATAAAAAGTCATTGTCAGCGGTGACGGTAAACGTTATATCTTGTCTTGTACATTTAGGTAAATAGAAAGGACCGGCATATCCATCATCACTGCTGTCAGTAAATGAAGTCGTTGTACCATTATCGGCGTTCCAAATACTTCCTAATTTGATGTTAACCTGACCATCACCATCACTATCCGCTTTACGGTGCATAGGAACAGGGTCGCCATCTTGTGTCCATATCGAGGCATAATCACCCTGTGTTTTGGTGTAAGTATTAGTATCTGTGGCATCACCAAAGTCATATTCACTACTTTGGATGTTCATCCTTTTATCTTCAACTTCCCCATCATCAAGGTGGCCAGTAGCATTTAAACTACCACCAGATGGACATGAATCGGTTGAACATATTCTTGAACGAATAAATACATCACCCGTCGAATTGTAAAGTGGCACTCTGTAATTAAGAAAATATTTGTTGTAAGTGTCACTTGTTGTAGGTAACGCTCTTTGTTCAGCAAAAAGGACTTCGTCAGTGTCAAATGTCCCACTTTGATCCCAATCAATCCACGTTTTCATGATATAAGCAGTGGCAGGGTGACCGGAGTTAGTATCTATACCAGCAGTAAATGTTAGCTTAATCGCATCCCCTGCATAAACATTGGTAACTTCAGGTAAAGAGTTATCCGCTAATATTTGCTGAATTGAAATGCCATCTTCGTCATCTGTACCATTAGTATCATCCGCTGTTGCTGTAGCATTTTGCAGAGTTCCGCTGTCATCATCCCAATTGGTACCAAGACGAAAATCAACCACTCCATCTACATCAGTATCTGAAATTTTATGTGAAGGGCCACCACTACCGCTTGTTGTTTGATAATTACCTGCGCCAGTACCTGCACTGGTATCAGGAGCATCACCAAAATCTAATTTAGGTCCTTCAATTGAAATTTTATAATCTTCAACCTCACCACTTAATGCTCTGCCTTTCGGTACTTGGCAATCATAGGACTCCTCACCAATAATACCTCCTAAACAATTTCTTACCCTTAAATATGTTTCACCTAATACTGCTGTTTCTGGAACTGAAACAGCAACATTAATTGTTCTAATCGCTCCTTGCCCTGATTCTGTTAGTGAATGAGATATCGTACCGTAGTTAGTTAAGTCACCAGTGAAGTCATTATTGTTATCCCAATCAATAAACAACGCCCAATCAACTTCGCTCGCAGTAAAATAATTTAGCCTGTAAGTAATAGAAACATTAATTGTCTCACCCGCAACAAAAGTTGCTGGTAATGTCACACCATCTTCATCATCATTACCACAGCCACCAAAAGAAATGCCTGTAGCCCCACCGACCACTGCAGAATTATCATCGACATCAGCATTAGCATTACCTGTCATATACTCCTCAGAGTCCCAACAAGAGCCTAAAGTAAGAGCCGGTTCAGAATAATCATTTGACATAGAGGATCTGAAATGGTGCATAGGGCCATTTGACTCATCTGCAAAGTCCGCAACATTGGCATCAAATGGGGCATCACCTAAATCAAATGGTGAGCGTAAACTAATTTTATAATCTTCAATTTCTCCAGCAGGCTGCACGCCCGTCGAAGTTAAAATTTTCTGCCCCAGTGAATCGGTTGTATAAGTACATGATGAGTCGCAAACACGGACTCTCATATAAGTTTGAAGGGTATCTACATTATGTGAGTAAAATGGAATAGTGAATGCCTGAGAAACGGTATGTGGGCTTGAAGCGCTATCTAAGTCAGCAACGAGAACCGTTGTAAAATCACCTGTTTTTGTAAAATCGATACCAACTTCTAAGTGTTTATCTGTATCGGTATTTTCAAAGTGTACATCAACATAAAAAGTATAAGTATCACCTATCCATAAAGTTTGAGACACCCCAGGGTTATCCAAAACAAGAGTGTCTCCAGTACTATGTCTGTGTATTCGAATACTGCCTTCATTTTCATCACTTGTTGTACAATTATTGAGATAGCCTAAACTCGTGTCATCTGAATTAGCTAAACTATTTGGAGAAGATTCATCTTCTGCATCCCAACATGGACCAATACGTATATCCTGAACACCGTCATTATTTTCATCTTTAAATTGGTGGGCAGGACCATTTGAGGACAACATCGTTGCATAAGATGGCCATACAGTGGAATTATATTGTTGATCTGGCGCATCCCCCAAATCAACGGGCTCATATCCATCTAAAACATCAAAGACAGTGATAAACATATGATAAGGATCATCTATGTCACCTTTTCCATCACCATGATAACTGTTTCCCGTATCTTCGGCTCGTGGGTAATCGTCACCCTCATCATAAGCGGTATAGTTTGGCCAGTATTTGATGGTACTTCGATTAATATTACTTTCAGTATTATTTTGACTATCAAGCATTGAATGGTCATCGTAAAACTCTATCGGATTCCCAGCGTTAGCACAGTTATTTTCCCATTTAGTGAAATCATGCCACCATTCATTATGGGAACCTTCCCCATTAAAGCTCCACCCCACATGACGACCAGCAACAAGTGCGCGAACAGAACCGTTTACATTTATCTCATGAGAAATACGATTATTTGAACATTTCACCGTTCCCCTTGGTATTGGCCCTTCTATGTCGTGACCGCCTCCCATTGTGCTATCCCAAGACCAATTAAGATTTGCCATCGTACAATAATCAGTATCCATTGCTTGGTATTCAAAAATATAGAACGACCACGGTATCGTTTCACCCGCGGGAATATCACGCCCTTCGTTAAAAAAACAAAACTTCCAGCGCATATCACCGTGATTTGAATGTCCTGCCATTGATGGCAAGACGCCACCAAAAAGCAAAAACATTAATGAAACAATACGTAGACAATTCTTCAGCATGTTTAAATATCCATAATAAAGTTATGCACGTGATGCTGTGTTATAACAAAGTTGACTTTTTTATTTTTATTTCTCTATCTTTAATATAACTGAGTAGATAAAAATAAAAGAATCAAATTTAAGAAAAAAGGCGTTCATGAAAACAACAAAAAAGAACACAAAATAAACAATTATTAAATTTGATAAAATTATTAAATTTAATAATTAAAAATAGTTTTCAATAAAGAGTCTTAATATTAATCTTCAATTTTAACGCGATATGATATTTCTCCACGTTGGCCTGGAAGTAGTTGCCCTGTTAATATCCAAGATATATCACCTTGATAACCGGTTTGATTAGCACCATGGACTGTATCAACATTACAAGGTAAAAGGGTACTGCATGTAATCGGCTCACTTAATTCAGTAAATGGCGGTGTTGTTTCAAAAATAACAATGTCACTAATTGGCCCCGTCCCTACATTAGAATACGTAACAACATATTCTAAAATATCATTCGGTGTACCTTGATTACTTAATACGTTTTGATTATCTGTTGTTATATTATTTACGGTTAAAGATAGCTTTAATTCACCAGATCCCGAATAAGTAACTTTAATCGTGTCAGATACAACTGCTTGCTTTATCAACTGTGTCATAAAGGGAGAATTTTGAGCATAATCCACATCAGCCGTTATTTGATATTGATACTGTTGATCATTGGTTGCTGTCGATGGAATATTTACTCGACTAATTATACATATTTCTGTTGTTCCCAATACTGATTGAGCCCCACCTAAATTTATTTTTGGATCGGTCTCATCAATATTTAGATCACAGTCTTGATCATGATAAAGTAATACAACCCAGCCACTGGTAGCACTGTAGCGATTATCAGGTATAACGTTAAATGTTATATCTGCTTCTGTATTTAAATTAAATTTATGAGGAATTAATAACGGCTTTCCAGGCTCTGAAGTCTTGGTATGGCTTTCAGTTAAACGTGGCACTGTGACTTTACCAAAGTTTAGCCCTGTAATGTCGTCACCTGCACTCGCGTTGATTGCCATTTCATTGTCAAACACACTCGAGCTTGAAACCTGTGAAATAGCACTAACGTCAGCCTCACTAATATCCACCCATTTAGATTGAGATTTAATATTTAGCAGTAAATCTTTATCGGCGTAATCAACACCGAGTATAAATTTATAGTATCCGTCACCACGTGTTGATTTCGCAGATATGACATCACCGGCACTTACACCTGTAACACCAGAATCATTAAATGTGACTGTGACATCAAAGTCTTTAAGTCCTATTTCTGAGCTTGCTTTAATACCATCATGTGCAGTTGCTATATTTACACCGTTATCTTCAAACACATAACCACTAAGTACTATTCTGTTTAAGAGCTCAAATAAGTGATCCTCAACCTCTCCATCTAAGGCCTCTCCGTGTGGAGTATCACAGTTATTTGCTGTCGAGCAGAAGCGAATACGCATGGTTGTATCACCACTGTATCCAAATGCGCTTGCCGCATCGAGCTCTAACTGTAATGAATGTGTACCTGTCGTTAAGAAGGTGTCATCGTGTAAATGCTCATTAGGATCATCGAAATCAAAATCATTATTTAGATCAACCCAGATATTAATGTAGCCATTACCAACAACAGGGATACTCACCGCGGTCGGTGTTTCGACAATAATTGGTGAAGGAATGGCTAAGTCTTCATCATCATACCCATGGGTGTCATCCCCTGTTGCTAAAGCATGCACTTTCGCATTAAGTTCAGGATCCAATGATGTACCCAGTAAGAAGTCGCCTACCCCATCAGGTGTCACCGTTCCATCATTATTATTTTTGCTATCGATATAAAGGTGCGATGCTTGAGTATATTGACTATCGCCATCACTAAAGTCTTTTGATTGATAGCAACCTGCAATATCTGCTTTTTCAATACTTGTTGCTGTTGTCTGTTTTAAGAAACTGACTTCTTTGGTTGGTATATTAATGCGATACAATGCTGACTGACCCATCACATCAATGATGTTGTCATTATTTGAGTCATGATTGCCACCACTTGTCATGACATATAAATTGGTTGTCGTGTCCATTAGGAGACCCTCAACCTTCAAATTGCCATTACCATCTACTTGTGGGCCTGCAAGCCCATTAAACGTTAACGAATACGAAGTAACTAATCCGTTTGTTGGGTGAATCTCGTAGAACTTGCCGGCTTCTATATCCACAAAATAAATATTATGGTTAGTATCATCAACAGCTAAATCTCCGCCTCCCGAAAGCGCTGTGACGCCATTCGGTAATTGAAGTGGCATAACGCTAAATGATTGTGTCGATGTATCTATTTTAATGATCGAAGTAAGATCTTGATGCCAAACAAAGAGGTATTGATTATCAGAAGAAATATCTCCAGCAGATGGCGCGGGAATAGATAGTGATGTGTTTAATATTTGCCCTTCCTCTAGCGATACAGTAGACCCATCACTTTTATTGATATCAACATTACTCTCAGCATATATATAACCAAGATCAACCACACTTGTTGCGTCACGGTCAGTCACAAATAGATGAATATTATTTGTATCTGCATTAACAAATGTACCGTAAATAAAGCCTGTGACAGCATCAAATCCGATCGCATCAATATTCGATACGTTTGTTTGGTTAATGATAGTTATAGGATCAACAATGCCATTCATACTTATCGGCGTATTTGCCAAATCAATATTTTCTAACCGTTTCGACGCCGATACCTCTTGGGTATGAATCGTCAAATTACACGTCGCATTCTCATTCAGCTCATAAAATAGGAAACGATAATCCTCGACTTCACCTTTATTCGCAGTGCCGTATGTTTTATTACAAACGGTACTGTCACACAACCTTACACGAAGAAAACTATAACCAAATGTCACATCAGACGGGATAGTAACAGGGAAAACATTCGTCCCATTTACTGCTGAAGATGTACTTATTACTTGCTCATTCGCATCATCCCAGTCACCATCTCTATTAAAGTCTAACCAACCATAGAGGTGGATAGGTTGGCCTGCTGCGGCAGTATCTGCTTGAACATCAATACTGATATTAAGAGTGTCACCACCTTTCGCATGCATTAATGAGAAGGTAACGCCATCTTCATCATCATAGTTATTTTCATCATCCGCCGTTGCTGTTGGGTTTTGTCCATCACCTAAATCTGTGTCCCACATGTTTCCTAAACGTAAATCAATTTGTCCATTATCATCATCATCAGACTGTACATGAATCGCGCCATTGTTTTCATAAGTCGTTGTATAGTCTCCGACTCCAGTGCCAGAGGTAAGATCAGGAGCATCACCAAGATCAGGCCCGAGTACATCTGGCGGCTCTGTAAAACAAGCTTTTTGTAAATTCCATGCCGCCCCCGTACTACCCGAGAAACCAAAACGTACCATGTTAGTATTAAAATGTGAGCGCAGATCATAGTTAATATCACCAATGACCTCACCATCAACATAGTATTTTAAGTTATTCGTACTTGGCTCCCAATAGAACTGTGTTAGATGATAACGTCCATCTTCGAGTTCACCGCTAGGCGCCGTTGCTGTTGGTCCACCGACGGCTTTTGGCGCCATCAATGTCGACGCCGTTGAAGGTGTTCTCAAATCACCATCTAAATATACTGCAGTGTGATCGATAAATTGTCGCCCGGTACTACTGTTACTGAGTTCATCAGTAAAGCCATTCCCTAAATTATCATAGGTATCAAATTCAACGACGACTGATGGAGATATAGGCCCAGTTCCTCCACCGCTCGCACCAACACCAACACCCAGTAATCCCCCCCAAGAGCCCGACGCATTAAAGCCTCTATCATCTGAAGTGATAATAAATGTCATACCATCAGCACCTGCTTCTATCGAGCCAGTTCCTTGATTACAGTTTTGGTTACAGGAACGATCCCCTAAATAAACAGCAAGTTCGAAATAGAGGCTTTTATTTAAATCCATCAGGTCGTAACTCCACAAATAACCTCGCTGGCTAGTCTGTGGTAACGTAATAATATATTCGTTAGTGGTCTCATCTAAGAAAGAAGCGTCTTTTTCATAGACTCTTGGAGCGATACAAATATCAGGCGCAACGGAAGTTACAACTGAAGGAGTAACGCTGAAAGTATCATCTTCACCGTTACCAAACCCATTATTGAAAGTAGCATCACTGTCTCTTACGTCTGATGACTCTATTTCACTATTGATTATTGATGGTGAGAGATTTTTAGATGCAAGTCTTATTGTCGCGTAGTCACTAAAACCAAGCCCAACAGCACCTAAGTCCAACATCCCCGTAGCATGATCATAACGACCATCCGCTAGAGGTGTTTCACCATCTCCTTCATACGCCCGAACAAATATATAGTCATCAGGAATGTCCAATAACACATTCGTGTTGAAGGCTATTGCAGGTCCATAATTTCTTGCTTGGACAACAACATTAAATGGAATACCTTCTGTAACTGTACTACCTGGGTCTAAATCTAAGGTTAACTCTAAATCCGCCACAGGTTTGAGTGAAATAAGATGATCTTCTACTTCTCCATCAGGCGCACCACCATTAGGCTGATTACAATCTCTAAAGTTAGTACATACCCTTAAACGAAGATAAGTATCAATGGGTTGAACATCACTCGGTACTGAGAAATCTAAATCAACATTACCACTTTGTGAAAAGTTGAATGACTCTCTTTCATCAGAGTCGAAACTACCGCTTCCATCAAAATCAATCCAACCATAGATATACCCAGCCCCTGCAGACATTACAGGGACTTGCAGTGTTAACGTATCGGTATCGGATAGATAAGCAACGATCTCTGGCTGTGTGAAACCATCTTCATCATTGGTGTCTGTTGTATCATCAATATCGGCATTATCATTGGTGATTGCATCTAATTCAGGATCCACCAGCGAGCCAATCTTAGGTAAACCTGCGCTCATCTCATGCCTTGGACCATTTTGTTGCATGCGTGTCGAATAACGATTCTGAGGCGCATCGCCAAAATCAATATCAAAATTAGCATAACGGCATAAAGCACTATCACCATTACCAGTACCCGTTGCTATCGTACTGACTTTTCCACCCACGACGTTAGGTGAAGCTGGTGTGCTGATATCAAACCGATAGTACTCGCCTGAGCTTTCAATATAGGCAAACATAATTCCATCACGATCAAAATAAAGACCGTCAGCTCCAGCTGAGATATTCGTCTGACCATGATCAGTGACTGTAAACGTTGCATTGACGGTATTTAAGGTAAATTCTAATAAACGACCATTCTGTATTTGTTCAATTGCCCAATATGTTGAGGACGTTGGGTGTAGAGCAATATCACCTAGGCTATAGCCTGAGTTATTTGACACACCCACGTAATTTAGAAAATCTAATGTGGAAGAATTTATATTAATGAAATGAAAGGCACCGTTACTGTCCGTTAATACCAAAATATCATCGTCACTGACATCTCCCCCTGTAATAGATACTCCGCTTATCTCTGGTATTGTAAAACGAGATGCGATATATCCACTGGCGTTGATCATCATTAATTGTTGCCCGTTACCTTCAACTCCCCATAGAAAACTCTGGTAGGGGCTATAAGCCAAACTAACGATAGGATCAACGCCTGACTGATATTTAATAGAGGCTTCAGCCGCAACAATATCGACTTCATATAAATCAGAAATTGCTTTCGTCATCAGATAGCCAACTTTAGGACATTGTTCAAATGGAAAAAGTGTCACACGATCGGCAAAATTAGAGTTGGGTAAATTACCGTAGGCAAAACCTAAATCAATAACATTTGGGCTAGTTGAATAATGGTCGACTGGGTCTACGATTTGTTTATTTTCAACCGCCCCCGTTGAAGTATTAATTTGTCCATTACTTGGGCCATTGGCATTATCACAGGAGATAGAGGTAAACATTGCTGTTTCATATATTTTATACTCCTTGCCAAATAATAAATCGAATTGATAATAGCCAAGAGGATCATTAACAGTATCTCCTGTCACATCGGTATTTCCATCCGATGTCATCATAGTTTCACAGGTTCCATCTGTTTGGTTATAGAGCGTAACATTGACTGCACCAATACCTAGTTCATCATCATGTTTTACTCCATCATCTGTTGTGCCGTTATTATTACCATCATCATTAAAAACAAATCCAGAAACACGTTGAACGGCTGGTATATCTGCATATCGACAGACAGCGCCATCTGAAAGACTACCATCACCGGTACCACTTTGATCTCCTTCACCAATAAATCCACCTAATGGCGTATTTGGATCGCTAATATCAAAACGCCATAATTGCGGTTTGTGTGAATTGGTATTTGCGTATAAATAGCCATTTTTATCAAAATATAAGGCCTGAGGTGCTTCACCTTCCCCAGGGAAGTTTGTGTTACCAAATTCTGTAATCGTCGCTGAGCCTGACAATGTATTTATGTTTAGACGAACTAACTTATTTGGTGAACCATCACTCAATGCCCAGATTTCCCCCGTCGTTGGATGAACAGCAATGTCACCAATAATTGTGCCAATATCACCAGAGGAAGTACCTAGTTGTTGAAGGTAGGTTAATGAAGAAGGGTTTAAATCGAACAGTGAAACAATAGCGTTTTTAACGACAACTAAAACATCATCATTGGTAACAGTAGCAATACTTGCTGTTGGTAAGTTTAATGCAAGTTGCATTATCCTATCGCCATTAGCATCAATTGCGACCAAATCACCTGAAATCTGGGTATCGACAGCGAAAATCATTTGCTGTCGCACACTATAACCCATAGATGCCATAGCTGTAGTGCCGTCAATAAATGTTGTCAACTCGCCAGTGGAAAGATCGAGAGTAAATACATCTGTTTCTGTAGACGTATTGTCTGAATAATATGCGGTTGTTGAACATACTGAATGAGGAGCAGGTATCACTCTATCACCAAAGTTTTGGTTAAGAGAGTTACCATAAGCCTGACCTAAATCGATGACATTGGCTGTTGTAGATAAATGGTTTGGAGGATCGGCTATTTCGCTATTTTCTAATGCGCCCAGTGTGGTATTAATACTGCCGCTTGATGGTGGACCCGTTGCGCAGTTTAATGTGGTAACACCATAGGTTTCATATATCTGGTATTCTTTTTGATATTCTAATGCAAATTCATAGTAACCAATATCTTGTGAATCTATACTGCCATCACCATTAGCATCCGTGTCGCCTACAGCCGTTTCAACAACAGTACACAGATTGTCTGTCACATTATATAACGTTACCCCAACTCCGCTAATACCTTGCTCGGTACTATCCATAGACCCATTTTGAATTTCGAAACCACTGACTAATGTCGTATTATCATCATGGAAAACATAACCCGATACTTTTTGTACCTTTGGTACTTCCGCATAACGACACAAGGTACCATCATTATAATCAGTCGAGGCGCTAGGTACGGCAAAAGTTCCTATAAAGCCACCTTTTAAATCTGGGTTTAATGAATCTGAAAGATCGTATCGCCAAACTTGATATTCCCAAGGTGTGGTGGTTTCAGCTCCAGAAACGATAAACAAAGCCCCTGTTTTATCAATAAACTGTGCATCAGGCCCGTTAATGTTGTTAGGGAAGTCAATCTCTCCTAGATCGGTTATCGATGTTTGTCCTATCGTAGTTGTTGATGTGAGATCAGTATCAATATTTAGCTTTAATAAATGACGATTAGTATCTACCGCAAAAATGGTACCGTCAGGATGAATAACCAGATCATTGATATCATATCCAATATCATTTTGTGCACCGCTACCATTGTTATCGATGCGTGTTAAATAACTTTCTCTTGCTGGATTAACGTCATATAACATTACTTTTCTGACCGAATTGATGCCAGAACTTAAATGATTACGCGTTACTGCGATCAAAATATCATCGTTCGTCACCGCCAAAGCAGAAACAATTGGTGCATCAACATCAAAGCGCAATACAGGCTCACCGGCGCTGTTTAAAGCAACGATATCGTTATTTCCGTTTTGCAATATAGAGAAGAGTAAGTTTTGTCTTACGCTATATCCAATTGCTCGGTAGATAAAAGAACCAGAGGTATTAACATCGCTCAGCTGGCCATTAGCATAATTAATATTATGTAAATTAGTATCGAAACCGTAACCTGTTGCAAAATACAACGTTTCATCACATGTGAGAGCGTTAGAAAAACTAATATCAGCAAAGTTCATACCTTCGATACTAGAAGTTAGTGATGGTATATGAAGTATATTAGTCGAGCTTGATAAGTAACCTGTTGGATCTTTGATTTGCACATTACTTAATGCACCAGTCACCGCATCTACACTACCACCAGATGGTGCTGACGCACTACAATCAATGGTGCCAACACCTGCTGTTTCATACAGTTTATATTCCTTATTAGGCTCAGCTTTAAAGAAATAGTAACCAGCACTATCTATATTACCGTCATTATCAATATCTTGCGTACCATCAGAAGTATCTATCTGAGAACAAGAATTGCCAGCAACATCAAATAACGTCACCGTTATATTTCCAATCCCTACTTCTGCGGTATCTTTCACGGCATTGTGTTTCAACATACCATTCGGATCAGTTGTTAACGTATCTTCAAATACGAAACCCGATATTTTATTGAGTTTAGGCACTTCGACAAATCGACATAAGGCCCCGTCGTGGTAACTCGCTGTTGGTGATATTTTTTGAAAGCGCCCTATAAACTCACCGTTCAAATTCGGGGCATTGGAGTCTGAAATATCATAACGCCAAATTTGATAGTAATAAGGACTCTGAGATACCACTCCTGACACGACATAAAGCGAGCCACTACTATCCATGAAATGTGCATCTGGCGCTTCAATCGTCGCTGGATAATTCGTCGTACCGACTTCCGTGACTGTCGTCTGCCCTAAAGAGCTCGAACTTAAATCAAGGTTTATATTTAATTTCAGCAGCTTAAGCGAATCGTCAATAGCAAAAACACTACCATCAGGATGAATAGCAATATCGCCAATAGTGTAGCCGATATCATTTGTTGCTCCGTCACCATTAGTATCAATACGAGACAGATATGTGCTTCTTGCCGGATTTAAATCATACAGCAATATTTTACGTACAGAATTGATACCTGAACTTAAAAAATCTCTAGTAATGGCAATGAGTATATCGTCATTTGTAATCGCTATTGCCGACAAAGAAGGTGCATCCACACCAAACCTAAGAACGGGCTCACCTAGGCTGTTAATCGCGATAATATCATTCGAACCTTGCTGCATGATCGAGAACAACATATTTTGTCTAGTGCTGTAGCCAAGTCCACGATACATAGCGACTTCTGATAGCGTTACATCTGTAAAATTACCCGTGGTTAAATTCACATTGTGTAAATCTGTGTCCGTGCCTGAGCCAATTGCAAAATATGGCGTATTGTCACACGTTAGCCCTTGTGTGAAAGGAACATCTGCGAAGTTTTGATTATTAACATTTGTCGTTATCAGTGGAATATGAATAACATTCGGGGAACTAGAAAGGTAACCTGTAGGATCGGCTATTTCAGCACCAGACACAACTCCTGTTGCAGCATCTTGAATACCTGCAGATGGCTCACCTAAACTACAATCGATAGAACTAGCATTCGCGGTTTCAAATATTTTATATTCTTTGCCGTGCTTACCATCAAAGTAATAGTAACCAAGAGGGTCTGTAATACCATCACCATTAATATCGCTTGAACCATCTGACGTATTCACCTGGTAACATATATTTTCGGCAACATCTAACAATGTGATGGTCACACCGCCAATACCAACTTCTCCACCATCCATTTGTCCATTATGTTTTTGGAATCCATTGACGCCTGCGGTCTTTGTATCAGTAAAAACATAACCAGATATTTCTTTATTTGGCTCTACACCATTATAACGACAAGAGGCTCCATCTATGTTGTCATTGGCTGAAAATGTATCAGTGCCCATTAACTCCGCACTTAATGATGGGCTATTCAAATTAGTAATATCTAACCGGAAAGTTTGATGCGCACTTGCCCCCTCCATGACAACAAATAGATAACCAAACTTATCAAAATATAAGGCTCCCGGATTAGTACCATCACTTCCATTCGGTAAGTCCGTTTCACCGACATCGGTAATAGACTGTGCATTAACCCCCGTGCTATCTAATACCAGCTTATAAAGGTGTGGACGGTCATCATAAGAAAGCATCCACAACGACCCATCTGTCGGATGAACAGCAATATCACCAACATTAATGCCGATATTACCGGAGCGTATACCGACTTCGGTGAGATAAGATGATGAATTAGGGTTCACGTCGAAAAAGCGTAATTGCCGACCTAGCGCATTATTAGTAACAAGCACCAAAATATCGTCATCAGTCACCGTCGCGACTGTAGTTTGAGTCGGTACATCAGCATTGGATATTCTTGCCACCGTATCACCTTGTGAATTGAGAGCAATGAGATCATTGTAATTGGCAGCCACCCCCCATATTCTTTGTTGTCGCACACTGTATCCCATGGCGTGAACGGTCGCAGCTGAAGAGCTGTTTATGTTGGTACGCTCACCAGAAATTAAATCTATTTGACTGTAATTTGTCGCTGTTGGGGAATTATTTGAAAGATAAGCGGTAATACTACAGGTATCAAATGGTTGACTTGCAGCAAAGTTACCAAAATTATTGTTAGTGCTATCGTTATCGACTGTTCCAAGAACAATTTTATTCGGCGTTATTGAACCATAACCAGAAGGATCAGCGACATCATTATTCACCACTGAACCCGTCGATTTATCCACACTTCCAAATGATGGCGGTCCCGTTGAGCAATCTATTGTTCCAGCATCCGCTGTTTCATAAATTTCATATTCGTGACCTTTACCTACAGTGAACTGATAATAACCGGAACCGTCAGTTGTTGTTTGTTGACAGACTTCATCAGTTAAATCATAGAGAGTGATAGTCACACCCGATATGCCGGGCTCACCAGCATCTTTTGCCCCATTCTGCCTTGAAACGCCATCAATATCTTGGGTCAATTGGTCTTCATAAACATAACCAGAAATTTGTCTAGGTGGAGGCACACTCGCATAACGACATAATGCGCCATCGGTAGAAACATCATCTATCGATACCGTTGATGTCCCCACTAAAACTGCCGTCGACGATGGATTACTGGCTTGGAAACAAACCATATCCATGGTTGACGTTCCATTACCGTTACCACCATTTACAGCCCCACTTAATCCATATAAGTTATCGTCGACATCGATAAACAAAGAATCAAAGTCTCGATTAAAGCTGTTGGAGAGGCTACCCACGCTTGATGTAGTAAAAGTACCCGTCGTAAAGTTAATCGTTATTCTATTTACTTGTCCATTAACAAAAACAGCATAAATTTCCCCGGTGCGAGAAATCGCTATGTCATGAAACATATTTGATGAACTGGAGTTCTGACTACCAATACGTTGTAAATAGTTTTCAGAGGCTGGATTAACATCGTATAGATAAATCGTTGTTGACGTGTTGTCACTTACTGTGAGTATTAATACATCATCATTGGTGACATCCCCCCCAGTAATTTCACCAGAGGCCATTGAAACACTGCTGAGGTTTGCGATGACCGTTCCGCTAGCGTCTAAAGCCTGAATCGTATTTGTCGTATTGTTTACGCCCCAAATCACCTGTTGACGCATACTAAAGCCTAAGGCAGAAAAAGGGTCGTCAATCGGTGATGGCGATATCAATCCCGTTTGCATACCTAATAGCCCCCATTGATTATTCGGAGCATTATTAAGGGCTGTATATGCTTTAACTGGGCATGATGAGAATAGGTTTGATACTATTTTGTCAGCAAAATTGACATTCGATTGTTCACTTGTCACGGTGCCAAGAGAAATTGTATTTGTTGATGTAGAAATATATCCGCTTAGATCAGAAATAGAATTATTACTTACAGAGCCATCAAGCGTACTAACAGTACCAAATGTTGGTGGCCCACTACTACAATCAGGCGCGGAGGTGAGTTGTCCGGCCTCAAAAACAGTGTATTCATGCCCATTAGTTACTGTTTTACTCCAGTAACCGATATCGACATCAAAAGAGCCATCGCTTGTTGACACCGTATAACAACTTCTATTTCCGTTACTCGGATCATATTCATAGATGAGAACATTTACGCCAGCTATACCGTTTTCATTACTCTCTTTTGTACCATTGTCAGCAACACCACCACCATTGCCATCATCCTCAAAAACATAACCAGAAAGCTGACTATATGTATCAGTAGTGACTATGGCAGAAGTTTCTGCATATCGGCACCGAGCACCATCGTTAACCGTTGCAGTTACACCGTTTCCAACTAGCTGTGCATTTAAGTTTGGTGAAGCGGGTGAGGAAATGTCAATCCTCCACAATTCCCCTGTACCATTAATACTCGCATATAGTGATCCATTATCATCAAAATAAAGCGCCCCCGGACCATCACTATTTCCTCCTCGAGGAATATTATCTATTGAGCCCATCGGGGTTTTTGATGCCGTATAATTATTCAGATTAACGTCGATCCTAAAGAGCGTCATGTTATACCATCGAATAGTCCAAATTGATTTATCTATTGGATTTATAGCAATATCACCAAGATCAATAGGACCAAGTGTGTCGCTCATACCTAGCTGAGTTTTATAGGTTGGAGAGTTTGGGTTTACATCAAAGAAATGAACACGACGGCCATTATGTTGAGAATCCATCATGATCAATATATCATCGTCAGTTACATCACCCGCTAAATATTGAATTTGATTATTAGGGTTGTTTGCTGCCCAGAAAATACCAGGTACGTCAAACCTAAAGATTTCACTTCCTGAACGATCAATTGCAATAATATCGCCAGCATTCATACCCCATAAAATATTCTGCCTAACACTGTGACCGACACCAGTAATAACTATATCCTGAGTATTATTTACTACAGTTTCGGTACCATTTAATAGGCTAATTTCATACATATCTGATGGGGCATTTTTAAACAGATACGCTTCTGAAGAACAGACTCCAAATGTAAATTGATATGCCTTATCGGCAAAATTTTGATTCGATAAATCATCATTGACCGTACCTAATTCAATCACATTAGGTGACGTCGATATATAGCCAGAGGGATCTCTTATTTGAGCATTTGTGATAGTTGTTCCATCAATAACCGTGCCTTGAGAAGGAGGGCCAGCCCCACAATTGGGTGCGACAGTCAGAGGTGCTGTCTCATAAAGAAAATAGGCATCGCCCGGGGTAATTTCAAATTCAAAGTACCCTTTATCTAAATCATCAACAACGCCATCATTATTTTGATCGGTATTGCCATTAGACGTTTGAACAAACAAACAACTATTCTGAGTTTGATTATAAAGTGTTACGCCAATACCACTTATACCAGCTTCAAAACCGTCTTTTATGGTATTGTTTTCAATACCACCACCGAATCCATCATCGTTAAAAACATACCCAGAAATGCTGGTTGGCTCTACTGTAATTAAATAATCTTCAACCTCACCGTCACTGACACTGCCAGTATCTATCATCGTATTTTGGCAGCCTGCAGTTTGAGAACATACCCTTACACGCATATACGTGTTTCCACTAAGGGCATTATTGGGGACGTTGACAGAAAAAGTATTGGTACCTATTAGGCTAGAGGCGTTACCTGTATCACCCGCTGAAAAAATCACTTCTGAGCTGTTATCAAACACGCCATTTTGATTCCAATCTACCCAACCTTTAACATAAACGCCTGATAAATTCGTTTGGGGATCACGAGATACTTTCACATCAACAGACATCGTTTGCCCTGCCTTGAATATCGCAGGGAAGGTCACGCCATCTTCATCATCAGCGCCATCTTCATCATCGGCGTTGGCTGTCGCACTTTGTAATGTACCTAAATCGTTATCCCAAATATCCCCTAAGATTAAATCAACCTGCCCATCATTATCATAGTCATACTTTCTATGAGCAGGACCACCATTTGCCGCGGTCGTCTGATAATTCCCCGTACCTGTTCCACTATTTGGATCAGGCGCATCACCAAGGTCATTTTCAAACGCGTGAACAACGGCTTCACCCAGTGTTGAGAAGAGCATTCTAACATTGTGCTCCTCACACATATTAACGGCGCCAAAGTTCCACTGAACAGCAATACCATTATCGGTATTTACATTCGTATTCAACTCATTGTTTAATGTATAAGGACTACTCTTCAACAAATTTTTAGGACTGCCATAATGTCCTGAGAAGTAATTGACCCAAGACGTATCTAATTTCAGATACCCCATAAATTGGTCACTATTAGAATAATTTTTTGTTACACCAACAACATTATATTGACCGGAACCATCAGGTTGATAGTTGGCTGCATTATAAGGGACAGCAAACGCACCCCCATTATCTCCACCGCTTAAATACGTATCAAAGCCAACAGAGACTAAAATATTATTTGTATTAGAACCGTTAGCTGACTCAAGCAAAAATTTCGTATCATAGAAAAGCTCACCAGCAACATAACTAATACGTGTTGTTACACGAATATCATTACCATCGTAATTATTATTACTATTTCTATCCCAGTACCGAGTAGACCATACAGTGAAAGGATCTAGTGCTGCCCCTGAACCTGTCACGTCGGTTATAGTAAAGCCTCTCATTTTACTCGCCCCACAGCTAACTCCTGATGATGAGACCCCATCAGATAACCACAAGAAAGGAGCTGTAGAGCCACAACTTATATTGTTGTAAGCATAGCTTTGCCTCTGTCCGTCTTTTTGTAATGCAACTCCCCCTGTCACCAGATGTTTTAAGACTAATGGCGAGCTTGAGATAACAGTATTGGTAATTGGACTGCCATGAGAAGTACTTGGTATTGCATCATTGAGCGGTGAGAGATCACAAGAATAGATGGAAAGTACTTGAATTTTTTGGTCTTCAACCTCACCATCATCAGCACTACCGGTTGGGGAGTTACATGAAGTGTCACTAGAACAGGTTCTAACACGGATGAATGTATTTCCAACCATTGCTCCTGTTGGTATTGTAAAAGCGTATGCTTGACTATTTGCAACAGCTGAGGGTCTATCGACTATTTTTTCACTATTTTCCCAAACACCATTTTGATTCCAATCAGCCCAAGCATAAACTTGTAAACCGTTTAACCCTGAATCGAAGTCTTTCGTCGTTGTAATCGTAATATATTCAGTTTGCCCTGCTCGTACTGAGCTATTTAAAGCAATACCGTCTTCATCATCAGAGCCATTATTATCGTCTGCTGTTGCATCGGCATTTTGTAACGTCCCATCATCAGTATCCCAACTGGTACCCAACATTAAATCTACCGTACCATCATTATCAATATCTTTTTTAAGATGAGAAGCTCCTGAATTTGCAGATAAAGTTTGGTAATCGTTAGTACCTGTGCCTGATGTCGTATCGGGTGCATCACCATAATCAGCACTCTCTACAATAGTAATTTTGTAATCTTCAACCTCACCAGAAAGGTAGGGAGCATTTGGAGACATTAATGGCTGAGTACACTGACTAGCAGCATCTTCAATACAAATTCTTACTCGGAGATAAACATCACCTGTTAGCGCAGATTCAGGAATTGCAAGTGAGTGGAGCCCTGTGTTGTTAGAAGGATAAACATCAAATCTCGGGTAACTTAATAAAACCATCTCATCGGAAAAATCGTTATCTTTATCGTAATCGATCCAAACAGCGGCGATACCATAGTCTGTATTCACACCAGGGGCATCACTGTCGTAAGACCAATTAACGATGAACTCTATATTGCCTCCTTTTTCAAAGGTTGTACCGGATGGGAAAGTAACACCATCATCTGTATCATTACCAGAACAGGTCCCATTAAGAGTATAACCAACTTGATTATCATCGGAGGTCGCCGAACTATTTAAGGTTACGCCATCGCTTATCCAATCATCACCATCCCAGCACGACCCTAATCGTAAATCAGTAACACCATCGTTATCTTGATCATACAATTTGTGAGAGGGACCACCATTATTTGGATCTGTCACATAAGGAGATGGCGCATCAGATAAGTCCCAAAGCTCATACCCTGACAATGTATCAAAAACAGTGATGAACATATGATAAGGATCATCTATGTCGTCTTTTCCATCACCGTGATAATTGTTTCCGGTATCTTCGGCTCGTGGGTAATCGTCACCCTCATCATAAGCGGTATAGTTTGGCCAGTATTTGATGGTATTTCGATTAATATTAGCCTCAGAGTAATCTTGACTATCAATCATCGAATGATCATCGAAAAACTCAATCGGATTCCCAGCGTTAGCACAGTTGTTTTCCCATTTAGTGAAATCATGCCACCATTCATTATGGGAACCTTCACCATTAAAGCTCCACCCCACATGACGACCAGCAACAAGTGCGCGAACAGAACCGTTTACATTTATCTCATGAGAAATACGATTATTTGAACATTTCACCGTTCCCCTTGGTATTGGCCCTTCTATGTCGTGACCGCCTCCCATTGTGCTATCCCAAGACCAATTAAGATTTGCCATCGTACAATAATCAGTATCCATTGCTTGGTATTCAAAAATATAGAACGACCACGGTATCGTTTCACCCGCGGGTATATCACGCCCTTCGTTAAAAAAACAAAACTTCCAGCGCATATCACCGTGATTTGAATGCCCAGCTTCAACTGGAGACGAAAAAATCAAAGCAAAAAGAGAAAAAAGCAATAGTATTGTTGGTAATAATTTTACCGACATCGATTTCTCCTCTAAATATGAGACCAATAAATAGCTTATATTTAGTACGCAAAAAAAATGCCAGCAATTAACTATTTGAAATTGAATGAAAATAAAAAAAGATTATTCTCAATTTTAGTAATATTCTTATTTCGCAAATTTGTTGTAGAATTTTTTGATGTGAACAAAATTTTAATAGAGCATTAAAACCTGAGGAAAGTATGAATAGAATGGATCGCTATTGTAAAACTTAAGGCTATTAACAATAAATATAAATAGGAGACTAGATTAGATTTATACGCCTTCAAAAAATCACCTGAAGGCATATTAATAAGAACATTCACAATGTATATATCATGCTTCGTGGGCACGAATTTCACGCAAATAGCGATAAATAGTATGGATAGAGATATCTAATCCTTTCGCTGCAATTTGTGCACTGTCTTTTAGATCAAAAATGCCTAATTCATGTAAACGAGTTACTATCTCACGGCTTTTTTTCGATGGTGGGATACTGCTATCATTCACCACTTGTTCTCGCACATTTTCAATTGAACTGTGCATCATTTCATCATTGTTTCTTGCAAACGTTTCTGATGTTACTCCAAACTCAAAATGCGAATGGATATTAGGTAACAAACTTTGCATCATCGACTGAAACGGTGCGTCTAAATTAGAATTTACGCATAACATACCAATCGCTTTATTTTGTTTATTTCGAATAATGGTAGTTAACGATCGCAATGTTTTACCATCAGGACTTTTGGTAATGTAAGCATCAGAAACATCTTTACCTTCATTCAGCTTTACTAACGCAATATTCGTGATTGGTGCACCGACTTCACGCCCTGTAATATGACCATTCGCAATTTTAATGATTGATGGATTATTTGCATCCAAACAATGTAGTAGCACTTCTGTATGCTCTCCCCACATTGCCGCAATACCATCAACGATATTCTCCATCGCACGGAGGATATCGTAATCGCTTTCGGTTAATTCATTCACGCTTGATCCCCTATTTGAACATAACGTTCCCAATGACTTCATTGCTATTATTGTATCAATAATAATACATTCAGAGTATCTACGTTTTTCTTTTTAAATGAAAATAAAGAAGCATTCAGAAAAACAGTACGGCTTTCCACAAATAGAAAAAGCCATTGCGTAATCATGTTGCGATAAACATGATTACTCGCAATGGCGCTTATAATTCTTGTTACTTATGCCGACATAATATCAATGATTGTTGCATCAGTATTTACCATACCAAATCGAACCATCTTACCGACATTACGAATAGTTGTTTCAACATCTTCAGCAACAATGCCTTGAGATTGTGCTTCATGATTTTCAATCGCCATTAAAAAGCTCATTACCGCAGAGTTTGTTGAGCTTTTAACTTTCATAGCACACGTGGATTTCGCGCCATCACAATACATACCTGTAGTATCACTTAGGGTATTTTGAATCGCTGAACACATTTGCTCAAAATTACCACCGGCTAAATAAACCATGCCCATTGCAGCTGCTGAGCTTGTTACCGCATTACCACAGAACGGTGATAGTGGCGGATAGAATGATTTCATATAAATAGCGCCAAGGTGGCTCATGATTAACGCGCGCGCTAGTTGCTCTTCAGAAGAGCCATAATGTTTAGCGATTCCAACTATCGGCATCGTTGCCGCAATACCTTGGTTACCACTACCATAATTACTCATTGCTGGCAGAGTTGCGCCCCCCATACGAGCATCAGATGCCGCAGCGGTACGCATGACGACATTGTTAATTAAACCATCGCCAAATAGACCTTTAGCAATACTTTTTTGAATCGTTCTGCCTACCTGTAATCCATAGGCATGTTTTAAACCTTCATCTGATAACGCACTATTTAAATCACGCGCTTCGAGAATAAATTTAATCTCTTCAAAATCAACGCTGGTAGCAAACTCATAAATACCTTTGATTGAGATATCGACACCTTCACACACAGACGCCGTTGATTTTGGTTTCTCACTCGTATTGACATCAGAAGACGCATCAAACACAACTTTGCCGTTCAGCATTTTTTTCACAACTTGTGTATGACCGCCGCTAATTTCAACTATCGCAACATCGTCACCCACTTTTGCTTCAACACAACAGTAAATAAATTCTTCAACGTCTTTACGACCTGCTTTAATTTTACCGTTATCAATCAGCTGCTGTGCTTTCTCGACATCTTCTGCCTTAATATTTACAAGTACTTCTAAACCACCATTAGGGTTACCACCAATAGCACCAGCAGCAGAAGCAATAGGTAAACCAATACGGCCAGTACCAGGAACAAAAACACCCATAGAGTTTTTAAACAGGTTATCAGAAACCTTAACGTCTAGTTCTTCAGGCTCTCGTCCAAGCAATTCAGCGGCAACAGCTGATGCATATGCGGCTGAGATCGGCTCTGTACAACCAAACGCAGGTTTAACAACTGTATTAATGATATCTTTGTATTGCTGCCATTGTGTATTCATAAGTAACCCCTAACGGTTTTATTTTTATTGTTTAATGCAGATCTAATTATTTACGGTGTGCAATCGCTTCAATTTCTACAAGTGCACCCATTGGTAAATCTTTCACTGCAAAACAGCTACGTGCAGGGCACTCTGTTTTAAAGAAATCAGCATAAACCGCATTAAAAGCAGCAAAGTCTTCAATATTTGCTAAGTAACATGTTGTTTTTAAAACTGTATCCATGTCACCACCGCCCGCTTCAAGAACTGAACGTAAGTTAACTAATGACTGGCGAGATTGTTCTGCAATACCACCATCTACAATGCCACCTTTCTCTTTACATACTGGAAGCTGACCCGATGTAAAGATCAAATCGCCAAATGCATTACCGTGTGAATATGGACCAATTGCGTCTGGTGCTGATTTAGATGTGATTACTTTTGTCATGATTTTTATCTCGCTATCGAAAATTCAAATTTAGTTTAACCTTTAAAAATCAAAACTTGCAATTTTTTTTGCATCTAATATCAAGATCAATACTTCCAAAAATGAAACAACCTACGCAACACACTGTTTTAAAAGAGATAAACGAAAAATAGTATCAAAAAACCGCCACTATATGAAAATATATTAATAGCTTGATAGTAAAAATGATTGAATAAAATATTGCATTAAAATATATTTGCAGACAAATAAGGCAGCAAAAAAAGATAATCACTCAGCTTAATTGCAAATTTTTTTTCATTTAACGACACAGAACAAATAGGCGCCGCATGAAAAAACAACTTATACAAGCAGGTTTAAAGGCAATCTTCCCGCTCTGCGTAGGGGCATTCCCATTTTCATTTATTGTGGGGGCAATCAGTATTAACGCAGGTATGGACGTTCTACAAAGTACGTTATGGTCACTGACTGTTTTTGCAGGCTCAGCACAGATGGTTGCGCTTGGTCTGGTGCAATCCTCTACTGAATTAATAGTGATTGCGTTAACCACCTTTGTTATCAACTTACGCCACATTCTCTATAGCGCGTCACTGTCTGAATATGTAAAAGAATACTCCATGCCAACACGCGCACTAATGGCATACGGCTTAACCGATGAGGTATACGCAGCAACCGTGGGTGAGATGAAACATGAAAAACCAGGGCGTCATTGGTTTTATTTAGCAGCAATGTTTGGTTTTTGGGTGAACTGGGTTGTTGCTGATTTCTCTGGTGCCATGATTGGTTCGTATTTTCCTCACATCGCCGATTACGGTTTAGATTTTGCAATGGTTGCCGCCTTCATTGCCATCGTTATCCCACAAGTTAAAAATCGTGAATGTATTGTTGCCGCAGTGGTCGCAACAGTCACAGGGATCTTACTTTCAGGCCTTCCTTACTCACTCGGTTTAGTTATAGCAGCAGTCGTTGGTGTGTACGCAGGCTACAAAATGGATTTATCAACTGAGCATATGGAAGCCGAGCTGAAAGAAGAAGTTCGTCACGAAATGGAAAAAGAAGATAAAAAGCAAATAAATATTCAACCAATTAACGCAACTGCTGAATAATAAGGGCTACTATTATGGATTCTCATACACATATCGTTTTAAGTAATGAATTTGTAATTTACTTATCATTAGTCATGGCGGTAGCCACTTTTGTTATCCGTTTCGCGGTTATTGGTATGGCAGGACGCTTCAATATGTCTGAGCGTTTTAAAAAGACATTACGCTTTGTTCCTGTAACAGTATTGCCAGCAATCATTGCAGTAGAAATTCTAGGTAAAGGTTCAAACTTTGCCTTTAACCTTGAAAACCCGAAAGTACTCGCAGCGATTGTTTGTACTATCGTAAGCCTACGCTTTGGACTTATCTGGGTGGTAATTAGTGGCTTAATCTCATTAGTTATATTCCAAAATTACTTAGAGCCAATTACCCAGTTTTTAACGCATTTCATGGCGTAACCATTAAAACTGATACACAAAAAATCCCGAGTTTAACTCGGGATTTTTTTTAACTAACGTTCAACCAATAACAATTTTTTGATTCGGTTGCCTGTTTACATCAGTTCAACATGTAGCACAGTAGAAATAATATGATATTAAAGACAATTCTTTACCATCCTTTCAAAACTAAATATCACCAGTGAACGTAAGCACCTTGAGATAACTGATTTATATAAAAGTAGCGAAGCATAAACTTATCTATTCTAAATGTATTTATATAAAGAAATCATTAATAGTAATGAACAGTTAATTTTTAATACCATAAAACAAAACAGCCCAAGATATAATAGTTATATTATTTCTTAGGCTGAATGTTATTCTCATAATCTATAGAAAGTATGAGTTATAATTTATCGTTTTTAGATGAAACGAATTTTTACTGCTTTTAGCTTATTGCTTGAATCGTCTAGAGAAAACTCAACCATACTACCAGATGAAGGCTGTGAATGACTGCATACTTGAGATGCGTCAAAACGAATATCGCCACCAAGATCGCTTGTAATTAAGCCAATCTTTTCTACTGGGTTGAAGCTACGAATAATACCTGTTTGTGAAGTCATAGTTATATTTCCTTTCAGCCCAAACAGCGCTTTAAATTAGCGGTTTTGTTTGTGGCTATCAATTTGAGTTCGAATAGTTAAAACCACCAATTAATAATAATTGCGGTAATTATCGTTTTACTCATTGACCTACTACTTCTGAGCTAAAAGATCACCCTTCTTTTAGCCGATCATTGCGCCTATCGTTTGCAACAATAACGAATAACAATGTTAGAAATGACGTTTTGATAAAAAAAACACATGAGGTCCGAGTAACAGACGAGACAGACATTAAACGCTAAATTTTATTCTGTAAATATTTTTATGTCTTTTTTTTGTAAAAAACTGTGGGTAACCACTGAATAAAAACCTTACTCATTGTTTTTTAAATAAAAAAATATCGTTTTTTATTTATTATAAAAACCATAAAACGGTCAAAAAACAAACGATAACAGAAGAAAAAACCTATAATAAAACAATCTTCAATTATAAATAACACACTCTCATCTAAAATAAGTCGATAATAATATAAATAATCGTCTATTTTTTAATCTGCATAAATGAAAGGAATAATTACGATATAAAATGACTAGGTTTCTTATATAAGCAAGGGTAAAGTATGCTTAAAGAGACCGAAGGTTATAAGGAACTTCGATGAAAGGTATTCTATCTATTCAATCACATGTAGTGTATGGTCACGCAGGAAATAGCTCTGCTGTTTTTCCTATGCAACGTATGGGATTTGAAGTATGGCCGCTTAATACTGTGCAATTTTCTAATCACACCCAATATAAAGAAGGTTGGACGGGCAAAGCTTTCTCTGGTGATGATATTAGTGAGCTTGTTGCAGGTATTGAAAGCATTGATCAATTAAAGAACTGCGAAGCTGTATTGACAGGCTATCAAGGTAGTGCAGCGCAATGTCTTGCTATTATCGATACTGTGAAAAAAGTTAAACAGCAAAATCCTAATGCGATTTATATCTGTGATCCTGTAATGGGTGACCCAGAAAAAGGCTGTATTGTTGCCGATGGTATTGCTGAATACCTAATTAATGATGTAATGCCTATTGCTGATGCTATCGTACCGAATCAATTTGAACTAAGCCAATTTGTCGGTATGGAAATCCATAACCTTGCTGATGCTGTTACTGCATGTCAAAAAGCCTTAACAATGGGCCCAAAAATGGTACTGGTTAAGCACTTACACAGTATATCTGATGATAAGTTTACGATGATGTTAGCAACGCAAAAGGGTTGTTTCCTTGCACAGCGTCCGCACCTTAAGTTTGATAAACAACCAGTAGGTGTTGGTGATTTGATCTCATCATTATTTACTGCAGGGCTATTGAAAGACTGGACACCAGAACAGGCTTTTGAACATGCGCACAATGCCTGCTACGCTGTGTTAAAAGAAACACATAAACGTGGCGAATGGGAATTACAAACCATTGCAGCACAAGATGAAATTGTATCACCAAGTGAAATTTTTCCGATTAGCGAAATTAACTAAGTGAACACTAACAATCTTAATTAAAAAAGCAGCTTAATTGCTGCTTTTTTATTGTCGGAAATAGTACTTATTGCACCTCACCATAAGCATTGAATGTTACCCGCCTAACAATGCTCAAGGTAGTCGCTACCGAAATTACGCCAGAAATAAAAATCGCGACCATAATCACTAACTGGTATTTCACTGCCACCAACGGTGCCGCTCCACCTAAAATTTGTCCTGTCATCATTCCAGGTAAACTGACAATCCCTAATGTCATCATCGCGGCTAATTGGGGAGTTAATGCTGCTTTTACTGCTGTCTGTATAAACGGCAAGGCAGGATCAGGAGCGCCTAATGACAAATAATACTGATATTCATGATGGTTATCTTTTAATAGGCTCCCCCAGCGAGATAAGGCTAATACATTTGCCATTAAGCTATTACCAAGCAGCATTCCCGCAATTGGGATCATATACTGTGCTTGCCACCAAGGGTCGACTTGAATCACCCCTATCAGCATGACAGGCAAAGCAACCAATAATGCAGCACACTGCCCTGTTATTACCGCAGGCAACACACGCTTTACATTCACCTCTGCCCGTTTACAAATCGTATAGCTTGCCACTAATGCCATGATTGTTAGCCACAGCATATTTATTGCCACACTCTGCAAACCAAACAAGGTATGAAGATAAATACCCACAACAGATAACTGAAGTGTCATGCGTAATACGCCATTAATTAAAGTGCGATTTAACCCTAATTGCCAACGCTGAAACAAGAACATGGGGATAAGTAATAACAGGTAGAAGCCCGCCATCGCCAGCCAATGAATATCCAAAGTACTATTGATTGATTCAGACATTACACTCATCCTTACTTAACGACATAGCATGCACATGTGTTGCACTTGCTAACCAAACAGGATCATGTGATACAGAAACACAAATAATTGTTAGCTCAGAAAGCAATTGAATAATTCGATCTCGCCCTGAAGGATCAAGGGCGGATGTGGGCTCATCCATCAACCACACATTGCGCTGCATTAATATGCTTCTAGCGATGGCTACACGCTGCTTTTCGCCCCCAGAAAGAGTATCAATAGGCTTGTCTAATAACACCGTAATACCCGCTTGTGATAAAGCAGATAAACACAACTCATCGTTAGGTACAGGAAAATGAGTAATGGCTTTTAAACGCCAAGGAAGATGTAAGACATCACGTACACATTCTCCGCCCATAACGGCTTGTTGTGGCAAGTAACAAATGTTTTGACGCCAAAAGTTGAATGCTTTTACATCAATCAATTGTTTATTGAAGGTAACAGTACCTAACTGAGGAGCTTTAAGCCCAGCAATCACTTGTAGCAAGCTACTCTTACCACAACCAGAAACGCCAGATATTGCAAGGTGTTGCCCTTGTTTTATACAAGCAGAAAGCGAGCAATCACTATGCGATTCAAAGCCTGAACGCAATTGATTAAAGGCTAATATATCAATGTGATTTTGAGATGATTCTGATTGCATCCATTGCACCCAAAATACTAAAAACGAACGTTAAGTGTATTGAAGCAAGATAGCGGACTCAAACAGTTTCGTTCAAAATAAAATAACGAAAGACGAAATAGTGGTAAGTAGAGAGATATAGTAGAGAGATATAGTAGAGATTCTTAGATACGTAATGTTGAATAACAGATACAAAAATGCCGACATAATGTCGGCATTTTTTAAACTTTTAACGTAAAAAAGAATTAAGCTTTTTCAACGTTAGCAGCTTGAGGGCCTTTTTGACCTTGTTCGATATCAAAAGCAACCTTTTGACCTTCAGCAAGAGTCTTGAAACCTTCGCCTGTGATAGCACGGAAGTGAACGAATACGTCAGCGCCGCCGTTGTCTTGAGTGATGAAACCGAAACCTTTTTCTTCGTTAAACCACTTAACGATACCAGTTGATTTAGACATGAGAGTCTCCAATATTTTTTAAATAATTCGCAAAAATGCGTTTGTAGCCAGAAAAGAATTATTTACGTTATAGCTTATGAGTGGAAAGCTTCATGACACTGGTATAGCGTTACAGCGAAGATTTTCTAAAACATAATGTTACATATAAATAGGTCTGACTTACAGGCCGAGGACTATAGTAATGATATTTAGGGAATTGTATAGCTTTATTTTTTAAATAATTTATTTTTTAATCTTATGGGTAACAAAAGCAATATATATCATAAGGTTAAACACGAATAAACCAGTTAATATTCTATTAATATTTCGTGAAAACCGCATTTTCATTGTCTTTTTTAGACGATTCCAAAAAATAAAAAGCACCCTACCGCTTTTATTAATCACATGTAGGGCGCCTACTTTATTTACCTAAAACCGCAAAGGTTTATTTTTGTACGCGATCTAGCGTAACAACTTCATAACTTAGCGGTACAAGGTTAGGACGACTTTGCTGGATATAATCAATCACAGCTTGAGCATCTGTATTACAGCGCATATTGGCGGCTTTACAGTTTGGCGCAGCTCCTTGGTAATTTACTTGGTACTTGTCGCCTACTTTTTCAATGTTCTTAACCTTAAAGCCTGTTAACTTGCCATCAACATAGGCTAAATCGACACGTCCAGAGTGATCCTTTTGCGCTTGATAAACAGGTGTCCAACCATCATTACCCGTTGCGTTATAATTATTTACTGCAACATTGTAGGTTTTATTATCTTGAATTGGCGTCCAAATTGGGTTCTTTTCTGTGCCAGTCATCACCTCAACATTATTAAGCTTGCCTGCTTTATTTGCTGCTGTTTCGGTAAAGCTATAACGAATATGACCGCCATAAGGGAATTTACCCGCATGAGCGCCTTCAGGCAGCGTTGCAGAAACCGTTTGTTGTAATAACTGTTTAATCACAGCACCTTTAAGTGGTACTACAGACATAAAGTTTGAGAACGGTAAAAGCTCTAATGACACATTACCTTCACGGTATTCACCCGCCTCAATATTGGTACGAATGCCACCTGCTCCGATCAAAGCAAAGTCCACTTTCATACCCGTTACTTTTTGAACTTGAGGCTCATTCGCCCAGTAATATTGGCCTTCAGCTATAATAGGCGCGACATCTGAGCCATGCTTATCTGTGCCACGATCGCCAGGACGTCGCTCATGTTTAATTTCTACCGGCACTTGAGCAATAGTTTTACCGTACGCTTTATCTACTGCTGGTTTGTATTTAGTATCAATACGTTGGCGTAATAAAACATCTTCATCTGTGATCGTGATTTTTTCATGATTGTCGATGAATTTTTCAACGATTGCCGTTTGTACAGGGGTAAACATATCGCTTTGTTTACGATCGGCATGATGGTAGAACTCATCGTTACTCAATAAGGTATTGTGACCTGCACACTTCACCACGTCACCGTTCGCATCAAAGCTTACATTTACTCGGCCAATCGCTTGAGCATACTCACCCGCCTGAACAACACATGTTTCCGTTGTACCATTTGGGTTCTTCACCATTTGGGCATATATACCATTATTGTTTAAACCCAAGTCAGCAAAGTCACCTAATAACGTATGTGAGTGACCGCCAACAATAAGATCAATACCGTTAACTTTTGACGCAACATCAAGATCTACTGCATTACCGATATGCGTGAGCGCAATAATATTATCAATCCCCTTGCTCTTTAGCATATCGACGGTGGCTTGTGCCGTTTTCACCATATCGTAAAATTTCACATCACCCGTATTAGGTGCAATATTTGCCATGTTATCTAAGGCAATACCAAATACCGCAACAAGATTTTTATCTTTAGGTAAGTGGTTAATATCTTTAACGACTGTCTTGTTATTGCCATCAAAAGCAAAAATTTGGTAAGGGCGTAAGTTAGTTTGATCTTTCAAATCAGCATCTTGGCTAGCATCTACGTTAGCTGCAAGCACAGGGAAATTAACACTACCGATAAAAGCATTTAATTTTTTATTATTTAAATCAAATTCATGGTTACCTAATGCCATTGCATCTAAGCCCATTTTGCTTAGCATGTCAGCATTCATTGCCCCATGGTTTAGCTTAAAGTAAGCACTACCTTGCCAAGCATCTCCACCGTGTAAGAATAGTAAGCTTTGATTATCTTTTTTAGCTTCAGCTTTATATTCTTTCGCCATCGTTTGCAGGCGAGGATAGCCACCAAACTCGTTATAAACTTTGGTATCGTCAGCTTTAAAACTCGATTTTACGGGGTCAAAATTAGAGTGGGTATCATTAATATGTGCGACCGTTAGCGTAAAAGGTTGGTGTTGAACGATAGGCGTTGTTGCACACCCTGAAATAGCTAAAGTGATAGAAAGTGCGATAAGAGGTTTGCTAAACATACGAGATCCTTACTCTATTGTAATCGTTTGCGCGAGCAGCATACTCCACATTTAAAACCTTTTCAGCAATAGAACTCAAAATAATATTCTTTCAAACCAACTTTTTATTTTGAATATATAAAAAATGGCTTCTATGCTTACCTTCCAGTTGAAAGTACATAAGAAGCCATCTAAATAACAAAGTTATTGCAATTGTTGACCTTTGTATTCACCCGTCAACGTTTTAAGGTAAGCGATGATTTATCAATATCACCTTGACTTATAATCATCGACATCGCCTCCTAAATTACCTGTAGCTCACTATTTAATGATTTCTAGATCACTTCTAGGCACACAGCAACATGCTAGCACTTTTCCTTCAGCACGCTCTTGCGATGAAAGTGCTGGAACCTCTGGTTGTTCTACCTCTCCAGATTTCACTGTGACCTTACAAACCCCACAAAAACCAGCACGACAGCTATAATCCATCTTAATACCAGCCGTTTCTGCTTGCTCTAATAACGTCGCTTGGTTATTCCCTTGGAAAAGCTGTCCATCAATTGATAATTCGACCGTCTTTTTTTCTTCGAGTGCATGACGTACAGGCCCAAACGCTTCTTGGTGATAACGAGAAGCTGCCATGCCCATATTGAGCAATAACTTTTTCGCCGACGACATAAAGGCATCAGGACCACAAACAAATACCTGACGTTTATCTAAATCACTCATCATGGCTAAATGACCAATGCTTAGTCGTCCAGATTCACCTTGCCAGTCGCGTTTGGGTTGCGTTAATACGATACGTAAATCAAGAGAAGGATGCTTCTCTTCTATTGCGCGTAATTCCTCTAAATAAGGAATATCAGCTTCAGTACGGCATTGATGATAAAACACCACATCACGCACTAAATCATGATCGGATAAATATCGTAGCATCGACATCATTGGCGTTACACCACTCCCCCCCGAGAGCAATAATAATTTATCCGTATGTACCCCTAGGTGAAAATCACCACTCGGCGATTCAGACACCAATGTATCACCGACTTGAAAGTGCTCATGTAACCAATTAGAGATGCGACCGTCATTAACTCGTTTTACTGATATTGCATAACGCCCAGGACGTGATGGGCTAGAAGATAATGTATAGCGACGAGAAATATATTCACCATTCACTTCTAACTGAATAGGTAAATGTTGCCCCGGTAAATAAGTCGGTAACGCTTGGTTTTCTTGATGAGATTCTAGCCAAAATGTAGTGAAATCTTGCGCAATATCTTCACGCTCGACACACGTAAGCTGTAATTTTTGTTCACTATTATCTGGATATATTTCTTTCGGTTTCGTTTCTAATATTTCAATGGTGTCACCAACAGAAATAATACCTTCATTAAGTGCCACAAGATTTTGTCCGAAATAGACATTACCCGTTTCATCTGAGCGGAATTTTGCCATCGTAACCAACGGCTCTTTACTTTCGCTAAACGTTGCTGATTTAGGATCGACCGTAGTTAAAATGCATCGAGCACAAGGTTTGACCGCTTCAAACTCTACTTCACCGATCCGAATACGTTTCCAACCGTCTTCTGCGAACGCTTCCGTATTACTCACCACTAAATTGGTTCTAAACTGATCCATGGTGTGGTGTTCACTACTACGCGCATTAAGCGCTTGAAGCGAGGCTTCACTGATCACTAATAACGGATAACCATCAGCAAAACTCACATTTTGACTAATTTTAGGACGCACACGGTTTGATTGCTCACCCGTAAATAACAACTGAACAGGTTGCCCTAGTACGTCACTAAACCATGCATTGGCTTGCTCCGTCGTGGTATAGGCGATGAATGTATCTGCCCACACGGTTGAGGATGCTTCTGCCATAGCAAATTGAGCATACTTCAATACTAAACAGGCTTTACCTTCATAGCTCAGTACGATGCCATCGGCAATTAGCGCCGCCTTCACTTTTACCATTTTGGGAGATTTACGTGCCGTGATCATATCGCCTGATAGGGTCGCAACCATGAAACGACGATCGAAACTGATCCCCTGTTTTTCGACCCAAACTTTGGACTGGCTGATGCCTGCTATTGATTTTACGGGAAAGACATTTAATTGGGATAATTGTGGTGTATCTGAAAGTGTGCTCACTACTCTCTCCATGACAATATGTATTGGCAGCAATAGTGTAACACTGTATTAACAGGGCTAAAAAAGAAATCTATCGAACATTTTTGCCTATTTACGCATTAAAAATGAATATTTACTTTACAAGTTTTAATCTACTTTCTATCTGCTTATTTTATTCCTTTATGCTAAATTTCCTATATCTATCATATCATTCTTATACCACTGATTAAGGTTCACTATGCCGCTACTTCATTCTTTTTGGCGCTACATCAAACATTACTTTCCCAATACGGGGCTGCGCCATATTCATACTTCATTAGCCGCTTTAGTGATCTTACAGATCTTAAATAGTAATTTAGTGCACATGACCCATGCCGGTGAAATCGAAAGTGGCGTTTTCTCTACCCTCTTCTTATGGGTACATATTATTCTTGGCATATTGACCGTTGTCGTCACACTCGCAATGATTAGCTACATGTTAGTTAAACAATCATTTCGTCAATTTTTCCCTTACCTTTTTGGTGACAATGCCGTTTTATTCGATGACTTAAGACAACTACGCCACGGTAAATTACCCGAGCCAAGAGAAAAAGGCTTAGGGAATATTATTCAAGGATTAGGTATTGGCGCGTTGATCTTAATTGAAGCCGCAGCACTGATATGGCTGGCGCTGTGGTTAAGTCACTCACCTTATGCTAACGATGTGAGAGAGATCCATAAATCTCTGACAGGTTTAATTGAAGCATACTTAATTGGTCATGGCGGTATGGCACTGCTTCACTTCTTTATTGAACGTAAAAAATTCGCTTAATTTTAAACCCACTTTATAAATAAAAAGCATAGCCCAGTAATGTTTGCATCCCATGATAGGGCAAATATTACTAGACTATGATATTTAGCAGCACCGATACAAAATATCATGTTAGTCAATAACTCAAACCACTGCGCTATTTAAAATCAGATACTTGTTAAACCCTATCAACAATCTAATTACGTCAGTGATGTCACTAACGCCTTACCAACACCGTGAGCACTAGTCGGGTTTTGGCCAGTAATCACTCGTTTATCAACGATAACGAGTTCTTGCCAAGGCTGTACTTTACTAAAGCGCGCCGCCTTTCTTGAAAGCGCTTCTTCCAGTAAGAATGGAATATGCGTAATCGTACCGAAATCTATTTCTTCTTCACGTGTAAAGCCCGTTACCGATATAGATGCAAGTAGGCTGTCACCATTACTTAATGTAATAGGAAGCAATGCCGCTGGGCCATGACATACCGCCGCTATAACGCCACCGTTTTCGTAATGTTTTGCAGCTAATTGCGCAAAATCAGTATTGGTGGAAAGATCAGATAAAAGACCAAAGCCACCTGGATAAAATACCGCATCGTACTCATCAATATTCACTTGCGAGACGGGGATCGTATTATTGATTCGGTTCTGAAAATTATCATCCGCCAACACAATGCGGTTTACCTCATCACCTTCGATATCCGTACCATAAAGTGGCGCTTTACCCCCTTTAATCGATGCGATGTCATAGTCAAAACCAGCGGCAGTCAGCTCATGAATAACGTGCGTTATCTCTGGTGAGTAAGTGCCATTCGCTTGGTCAGTATCGCCCAGAGTTGCATGATTCGTTACAGGGATCAGGATCCTTTTCATTGTCTTTTCCTTCAATGATTGAGTTCAAAAACATGTTAATTCAAATCAATATGGCTGATAATATAGAGAATTGGCAAATCATTGTTGTTAAATAGCAAAGATAAAGGTCTATGAATAGTTTCGATGGGATCATTGAATTCGTTGCAGTCGCTGAAAGCCATGGCTTTTCCTCTGCGGCTAAACAGCTCGGTTGCAGCACAAGCCACGTTAGCCGACAAGTCTCAAGGTTAGAAGAGAGATTAGGTGTCGCCTTATTAGCTCGCTCAACCCGACAGGTCAATGTAACCGATGCTGGACAATTGTATTATCAACAATGCAGAGGACTGGTAAATGGGTTACAACAAGCCAGCGAAAGCGTAAACACACAGCAAATTACGCTGAGTGGAACCTTACGCGTCAGCGCTGCTGGTGCATTTGCCGAAGAGCATGTCGCTCCAGCGCTAATGGCATTCGCGAAGTCTTACCCAGATCTTACTATCGAGATGGATTTTAACTCTCGTATGGTGAATTTTATCGAAGATGGTATCGACTTTGCGATCCGTTATGGGGCACTAAAAGATTCAGGTTTAGTCGCGAGAAAACTCGTTGATCGCCCTATGGCTGCGGTTGCCAGCCAAGACTATTTAACCCGTTATGGAGAGCCTACTCACCCTAGCCAATTGAAACAACATAGCTGCATTATTGCCAATAATGACCACTGGCTTTTTGAAAAAGAAGGCAACACCCTTAATACCCGTGTTCACGGTCGATGGAAAAGCAATAACTCTAATGCTGTTATCTCGGCATGCGAAGAAGGGCTAGGCATCGCATATATGCCCAAAACCAGCCTAGCGAAAGGGTTAGATTCAGGTTCGCTTATTCCGATACTGCAAGATTTTTGGGGTAAAGGTAATAGCAGTTGGATCGTATATCAAAACCAACGTTTTCTTCCTGCGCGTGCTCGCTTAGCAATAGACTATTTAATTCATTATTTCTCTGATTGGGATTCACTGCATAAATAAACCCTTAGCCATTGCTTTCATCTTTTGGGTAGATTGGCTCTATTTTCTTGGAGATTACTTACTCAATAACAATATAAATCAGTAAACATAACGTTTTTATTTCAAATAACTCTATAGCACGTTGAGAGACAACATGACTGAATTCGAAAAAATGCTTGCCGGTGAAGACTTTGACGGCGGCGCAGACTGTATTAACCAGATTCGTCAAAATGCTTCGAACTTATTACAGACCATTAACCAAAGTACAGATGACTCTCAGCGTCATGAACTATTTCAACAGCTAATGGGAAAGATTTCTGCATCGAGTCACATCCGCTCCCCCTTTTATTGTGAGTTCGGTAAAACGATCTCGATTGGGGAAAAGACCTTCATCAATATGAACGTAACAATGTTGGATGGCGCTAAAATTATTATTGGCAATAACGTAATGATTGGCCCGAACACCCAGCTTTACTGTGCTAGCCATGATCTAAACTATCTCAATCGCCGTAACTGGGAAACCATTTGTGATCCTATTACGATTGAGGACGATGTATGGATTGGGGGCAATGTTGTGATCAATAAAGGTGTGACCATTGGTGCGCGTTCTGTCATTGCCGCTAACTCCGTGGTAAATACCGATGTCCCACCTGACTCACTATATGGTGGAACACCTGCAAAGTTAATCAGAATTATCCATGAGAACCAATAGGCGATCAGGGGTTAGCAACAATCTTATGCATGATGCATAGCAATATAACATAACGAGTTTGTCTAATATGTGAATTAGCCTAATAGCTAACTCACATATGGACAAAAACGCGTTAGGGACTTGGCTTTATTTAGGCTGTTAGGTATTAGGAAAAATAAGGGTAATTTTATATTCGACTGTTCAATATCACCCTTCATGATATTTTCAATATTTACTTATATAAGGTGGCTTGGGCTTGTCCAACACTTCGGATATGTGTTAGCTGTAATTAGAGACGCAAAATTAATCGCTGAAGTTTCTAGACCTGCTAGTGCTGTTAAGTCCCTATTACTTTTTACTAGCTCTTAATCCTACAAAAAAGAGGGAGAAACCCCCTCTCAGAATCATTGAATGTTTTGTTTTCGCCAGTTTTGTATCGCCTTGGCTATGCGACCATGAACGGCCTGTTGTTGCCACTCATCCCAAAAATCGACAGTACCACTATTTGGTTTGTGGATAGGTTCATCAATTCTGATACGGCTTGGTAATAAGCTAGCGTCACCAACGACCAGCGCTTCGCCAGTATCCAATGTCGGCAGAACATCACTAAACCCTCCTAGACTATCTGGTAGCAACCTTTTCACAACTGCCTGATCATCTGCATTAGTAAGACGCATTGATACGAAGTTACTACACTGACTCAACATGGTCTTGTTTACTTCTGAAGGACGCTGACTAATAACTACTAAGCTGACCCCATATTTTCGTCCTTCCTTAGCAATTCGTTCAAAAATCTCTATAGAAATATCATCAGCAGCACCAGCCGTGTTACGTTGTGGGATGTATAGATGCGCCTCATCACACAGCAAAGCTACTGGATGTCGCTCCTCACTAGAAGTCCACTGCTGAATAGAAAAAGCTAATCGAGCAACCATAGAAACGATCAATGGCAAAATATCAGAAGGAACCTCTGAGAAGTCGATGACTTTTATGCCACCTTGTCCATTTTCTTCAGTACTTCCCAACAAAGCGTCCGTTAGTTGACCAAGCCAGCCAAACTCCAACGTGTCTGCACCACCTTGAAACAGAAAGCCTAGTCTTCTGTCTGTAACTTTATTTTCTAACCTCGCTATAAGCCGAGAAAGTTTCCCATAAAACTCTCCTTGTTTAGGCTTACCATTTGCTCCAGGGACCATCTCCGAGTTTATTTCATTCAGCCGATCTAGCAGCACATCAATATCGAAAGGAACTGGGCTATCTACAGTAAAGCTATCTAGAATATCAGCATACCCTCCAGCCTCTAAGTACTGCTGTTTGGCGGCATTGACTTCCCGTGACATGATCATGGCCTGATTAGGTGCGTTTTGATCAGAGCGGTCAACAAATAGCGATACAAGAGCTTCGTAAGACAAGAGCCAATAAGGCAAGTAAATTGCACCATCAGCAATTGTTCTTCCTGCATCAATTTCCCCTGGACCCGCGACTTTATAATGCTTCAAGCCTTGATGCTGCAAAGGGGCATATTCACCGTGGAGGTCAAAGACAATTGCGTTGGATGACTCTAAATTAGCCATCTGCTCGATGATTTTTGCAGTAGTCCATGACTTACCCGAACCAGTACTCCCACCAATAAATGCATGTCGTTGGAAAAACTTGTTGCCATTTAGATACGCAATAGCATTGTCATCCAAGGTGTACTTGCCCAACGTAAGGGAGTTACCGTCAGCTGCTGCATTAGATAACACTCGCATAAAACCAGTAAGTTCATCTCCTTCTAAAGCAAAGCAATTAGCGTCTATTTCTGGGACACTTTCCAACGTTCTTCTAAAAACGTCTCGACGTGATCCATATCGGTCAAGCATCGTGCCAATTAAAGCCACCTTACAAAGGTTTTGCTCATTCGATGCATCCTCATCCCCATCTTCAAGCTCGAATAACTTTTTACGAGTAACTTGAGAGATTAACCCTATCAAGTGCTGCCCCGGTTTAGCGCTTTGTAACACAGCAAGCCTGTTCACCTGCAAGCGCTTCAATAATTCGCTATCTTCAACCTCAACAATAACGGTAGTAGTGTCAACTGAAGCAACTTTACCAAGTGCTTGCTCATCACTGTAAGTAAATAATGGCAATTCCATCTCTCCCTAGAGAACTAATTCTAAATAACCAGATAGGCTCCAAAAATCACAATTGACGATAATAGGGCCGTCAGTTTCTGAACTGTAAATTATTGATTGATTGTCGTGTTCCCCTCGTTCAATAGCCAAAAAGTTATGGGCTCTTCCCGATAAAAGAAAGTCTCTAGCAGTATCACTCAATCCCCAGGTAACAAGAGTTATATACCCCCCGCCACGGATACATTTTTCTACCAACTTTTCTTGAATATGTTCATCGTTAAAGCCGAAACCAACACAAAGATATGAGTCGCTATTTCTAATCGCACTGTCAGCCATCTGAATAATTGTTCTGAAGGGTTCATGGTAAGTCGTCATATATTTAGCTATACCTGGCGTTACAATCTGAGGCTTATGCCCTTCAGGGATAGTTTCGACTTGATTTAAACCAATCACATCACCAATAGGACTTGTGAACCAGTCTAGACTGCCATGTACCTTTAGAATGTTAACTACTCTGTCTGCTCGAAGTAATCGAGGTGGGGTTTGTAATCTTCGATAGCCGTGAGTAAATCCAGTGTAATGATGAACCCCAGCTTGCTCAGCTGCGTATTCAGCAAGACGATCATAGTTAGTTGTCACAATATCAATTTGATCTGCGACCGAACGAAATAGGCCTTTAATCAACTTTGCTAAAGGAAACTCATTCGTTCCCAAAAGAGAAGATTTAAACACCTCTAAATCTTGTGGATTGAGTAAGTTCCAGGTAGCACTAACTACTGCATCAGTTAAGGTTTCAGATAAGCGAATCTCATGCAAAGCGGATTCTAAGTCGGTTCCTGATTCCAGCAACGCTTTAAATCGTTCCCAAGCTTCAAGCTCCGCACCATCAAGCCCACTAGTTTCAACTGTACTTACTAAATGTTTCGACAGTTCTCCCATTCCCGATAGTCCAAACGCAGCTGATGCGCCGCTACCAAGAATGATTACAGGAGATTTTTGGTAGTACTTTTGCGCCTGAGCGAAAAAGTCAAATTCACTCATGAATAATCACCTAGTTTTATAATAAAAGAATCGTATCTATACCACAATCACAGCTCAAACATTGTGTTAACCATCAGACTTAACAGACAAAACAATAATCTTTTCAAAAAATGTTCCACTTTCTCATCTACTTCACTCTCTATCCAAGCTACTGCTCTAGCTCTAAAAATTTATCGATACAGGGGACTCTCCGCTCCCACCTTTCTATAGATTGCAGAATTGCCCAATGCGTTTTTATAAGAAAACGGGGAAAAGTCTTACCCTTTGCACGATTAGATTTGGTAGGGCAATTATGGGGCTCGAAGAAAAATCCTTACTAATGGCTCCAGCACACTTAGGGGCAAATGTGAGCTAACCACATCAGCTAGCTCGAAAGTGGACATTTCTGAGTTACGAATGCCATCACTGTCTGCCTTGTTCGCATAAATAAAAATATGGGAAAACTCTATATCAGTAGCCAATTTAGTGAACCACTATAAGCCCAAATATGGGTTCTAATGTAATGAATCAAAAAATACTGCATTAGTCACTGTTTCCTTTTACTGCATCAACTATGATTAACCCATTGATATTAAACGCTTTGTAATGTTTAGTAATGGGAGTGAAATGAACTTTAATCAAACCACAGTATTGGCTTTCTTTGAGCCCTCTAAGGTTAGTTACGAGATCCCTGTATACCAGAGGGCTTATGCTTGGGGAGAGAACAACTGGAATGAATTCTTGTCAGATCTTTATGAGCAAGTAGATGGGGAAAACAACTATTTTTTCGGGAATATTCTTCTTGAATGCGTAGAAAAGAACAAGTTATACGAAATCATTGACGGCCAGCAAAGGGTCACTACCATTACTATATTTGTTCGCTCTCTACTCAATGTATTAAAGACACGAAATGACCTGTCAGAACATGATTTTGACATTGATGACACTGAAGAAGCTTTCATCAGAGATAAAAATATTAAACTCCGCCCAGTTGAATATGATCGAAGTTGTTATGACTGCCTAATTGTCGAAAATCACGATCAGTTTGATACCTATTCTCCATCACAAAAGAAACTACTTGAAGCGAAAGTATACTTCACTAAACAACTCTCTAAACTTGATACTGCACGCCTTGTCAGTATCCAAGAGAAGCTTGAAAATACCGACCTTACCATCATCGAGTTGGAGGGTAAGAAGGATGCGGCTCTGATGTTTGAACTGGAAAATAATAGAGGCAAAGAATTGACCAATATGGAAAAGGTTAAATCGTATTTCATGTATCAGATGTACGTGAATAGCCCTGCTGACGATGTTGATAACAATATCGAATTTGTATCGAACATATTTAAACGCATTTATCAGGTAATCTACAACATAGAGCGGATTAATGAAGATAGTGTACTGATATACCATAACAATGCGTATATCAAGGGGTATGCCTATCGCACTTTGGATGACTTGAAGGAAGCTTTCCGTAACAAAGATGACAAAGTTACCTGGATAAAAGAGTACGTTCGAAGTTTAAACGATTCATTCGTGGCCATAGATAAGTTACAACATGAAGAGAGTCTGTATGCGAAAAGATTGTTTAAACTTGGGATCCCCGCGTACATTTACCCATTCATTATAAAGGGCTACCGTTATAACTCTTCAGATCTCCCAACTCTTTTCCGCATTCTTGAAGTGATAACCTTTAGAGCTAAGCTCATCAATAGTCGGGCAAATATCCAAGATCGTCTCAATGAAATTTTGCTTTCCTACAATGGCAACAATGCTGTCTTATCAGAAAAAATAACAAGTAAGCTCAACGATACATGGTATTGGAGTGATACAAATACGAAGAACTATCTACATGGCGGGATGTACGGAAATAATGTATTAAGCTACCTACTTTGGAGCTACGAGAGTTATCTTCAGAGTTTGGGATATTCAGTCGAAGGGTTCAAGATTACTAACCAACAAATTGAACATATAGCACCGCGTACGCCTACTGATGGAAGTACTCTCGAAACAGGATATGAACTCAATGAGCAAGGTGAATATTCCGAAGACTTTAGCTCTAAATACCTCAATTGCCTTGGTAACCTGATGCTCATATCAGGGTCGCATAATGCGTCCATCGGAAACAAACCATTTGCCGATAAGTTAATATCTTACAGAAAGAACCCCATTCTCAACCAACAGGCTGAGATTGCTTCTTTCGTTAAAGATAGCGAGAACCCAGTGTGGGATTGTGAAGCAATAGATGAACGGCATAAAAAAATCGTGGACTTTGCGATCACTGAGTGGTCATTTCGGTAAAGGGTAACCAGCCACTATCCAGAATCTATTGAGACTGGATAGTGGCAACAAACGGTTCATATATATCAAAGTCATGAAGAAGTACAAGCGAACTGATTTTTAGATATTCACCCTGTGATTTTAATCGTTACCCGACTAGATGCGTAACGTCACTAGCTTACCTTAAGATAATTTATGACACTTACGACTATGTTGGTACAGGATTTTAGCTCTTCAGAACTAACTGACAGTAGCGGTGAAAGCGTAATATAACGTCCTTCTGCATCACCAACCAAGACACCCTTGCTCAAAACACAGCTCATATATATTAGCTAAATGCGCAGTTTCGACTATTTCAAGACGGAGTAATAAACCTTCACCTACAGGGGGCATAAGAATCTTGCTACCAATTACAGCTTCGTTTAATTCCTTTTTCCACCAATGGCCCATCTCCTCACAACGTGCTACCAAATTCTCGTTTTCCAGAATACTCAACGTCGTTAACCCTGCAGTAGCAAAAATCGGATTCTTTTGGTGGGTATAGTGACCTATAGCCAACTAGGTTTGACGTCAAGACGCTTTTGGGCAGAACTGAGTCGGCCGTGCAGCAAGTACGAAACTGGACAATTATCATTTTCGGAAAATCGAACATTAGCAATTCATGAGTAATTTTTTATAAGGCAAACTTGCCAATTAGTGCCCCTTCGTACAGTGCGCACTTTACCTTGTTATGCATATCTGACTATTTTATTACAACCTCTTGTGTTTAGATGTTTTTTCTGTGAAGTGTCGCGAAATAAGTAAAAATTACATTTTTCGAGAATTGGAATGCCAAATGACGAGGTTGCTGAACTGTGTTTTAAATCTGTGAGAACTGTTACAGGTTGGGACGAAGGAAATCCAATCCCTCCCGAGTGTAAAAGGCTAATGCGAATAGCAAAGGGGCGAGAACTAAGCATAAATGAAGACTGGAAACAGTTCAAAATGTTATACGAACGGATGAAGATACCGACTGGGCAGGTAGTTAGACCACTACAAATATTGGCGGGAATTGCGCTTCTGGGGATTTAATCTGAGTTAGAGATCAAGGCTTCAAACACATCTTTTTAGACTAGCGATAGCAAAAATTAAATTATAATTTATTGACCTAAATTCTTATCGACTTTAGGTACTCCAAATAGTGTTATTGGTTGTTAGAAGGGCTGTATAAAGCAAACATCAGCCCTTCCGCTTACTAATTAGTTTGAAGACATTCTAATTGAGTTCTAGCATGTGCGAACAGTTCTTCGTACTCGTATTTGTTTGAAGTACTTCTCATTGTGGAAAAGTTTCTCTCATTTTTAAAAAAATTGGAGATTTCATTTTTTCTATTATTAATATCTTTACCAGTTGCTCCAGAATTTTTAAAATTATGTAATTCTTCTACAGAGAGGCGCCGTCGAATTTCATTTACGATACAGTCAATAATTCTGTTTTCAAGGACATGTCCGTTTATATATTGATAAGCGGTATCAGGGGTCAAGTTGTATGACTTACACATAGAAAAATGTGCGTCAAGGTTGATCTCTTTTAATGCGTCATCTAATTTGGCTTCATATGTCTGTAAAGTAGCATTAAACTCAGCGTAATTTGACTCGAAATACATCTGAAAAAGGATGTCATGCCTTGGCGTGATTGCGTCGTGAAAAACTTTTTCATTAGAGAATTCCGGGTTAGTATTTAAAAGATATAAGTACTTTACTAGAACATCATAAATCGAATTTGAGTAAGATCTTAAAAATTCGCAAAACACTAAGCCTGAAGGTTTATAGAAAGCGTATTTTGATAAACAGTCATTTAGAACAGATGCGCTATTTAAATAACTTTCTTTACTGTAACCATATGTATGAATGACGAATTTGTTATCACAAATCTCTTTACATTTAGGAAAACGATTAGGTGTCAAATGGTCAAAGTCTGCATCTACAGCGAAAACAGCTAATTTATTAGCTTTCTTTAACAAGTCTTCAAATCGCTTTTTCCCTCTTGTAGAATCATCTTCAGCCCCTGGTCCAGAAGCCATATTAAACTCATAGTTTTTTAGAATCTCAGGGCCAAAGAACAACTCCCAGAAACTAATGTCCTTTTCATTCTCTATATAAATGAAGCCTCTTTCTTGATTTTGGTATTTAAAAATACCATGAGCCTTTATGTAATCAGGGTCGACTAAATAATCTAACATTTGATCAACCTCTACTTACTGATTTCATTCATATCTATTAACTTGTTCAGCCACCCTTTCATAACTATCGCAGGGGAATGAGATACAACAATAATCTGTGAGTCAGGGTGGATTGCTGTCAGGGAGCTAATAAGCTTCTCTTGCCAGCTCAGATGCATTGAGATTTCAGGTTCGTCTAGAACAATAATTGATGGTTTGTTTGTACTATTCAGAACTCGAAGAAAAATCAAAAGTAATTGTTTCTCACCTGATGATAATTCGTCACTCTGAATTAGTTTATTTTGGTAAAATATCTGAATGTTACCATCATCGCCAATAACAACTTCTTTAGATTCAGGTGAAAGAAGTTTATTTATTTCAACAACAAACCTATTTACATTGGCTAAGTTAATATCTCTGATGTTAGTTAGGTTTCTGTCTTTAGTTAATGACAGAGTGTATTCTCTAGATGACTGATTAGTAAGCCTAAGTATTAGATTACTTAACTTACTAATTTCTTTCCTAATCATAACATCTAGCTGAGAATAAGCTTGACCGCCATATTCGTCTTGTTCTTCTTTAGACAGCATTAGCATGTCGAAAGTAGATATGAACTCCAAGTTAACGTTTTCAAGAAGCTTGTTGACTTGTTTGTCAGTATTTGGATCAAAAGCGAGAAAGTCAGCTTTCCCAGACAAAAATGACTTATGTAATTGAGCTGAATTTACATTCGACGTCATTGTTTCGAGCGTTGCTTGTAGTTTTTCTAGTTCATCTGTTGAGAATTGATTATTTTCATTCTGAAGAGCATTGGTAATTGCTTGGAGCATTAAGGATTCGTGTTCTTTACCATTTTCAACTTTACTTGAAGCGCTCATCCCATTGTTTAAGGTAACCTTAACCGATTTAAACTTGTTGTTAAAAGCAGAACGCTTAGCTTCATAATCTGACGCATTTAATGCCAAATCTACTAAGTTCAATAGAGTGGATTTACCTGAGCCGTTTTTACCTACTAAAACATTGATATCGCCTAAACACCATTCGATGTCTCGTCTTGTAAGTAAACCTTCTACTTCAATTTTTTTAATGAAGAATGGAAAACGTTCTGCCCAGTTTTGATTTTTTTTCATCTCAATCTCTTTTCAAAGCGTACTATTTGCTTTAGTGAATTGAATATATCACTTGTTACTGAAAAAGATAAGATATTGGTCATACTCACTAGTGTGTAAGCTTTTTTGTTGTGCAGTTTGTCCATTTATCCCCTGTGATTAGTAGAAAATTTCCAGTTAAACATTGGCTAAACAAGAGCTGATAGGTTGGTCGAATTTATCCCCGTGATACAACACGGGGATTCACAATTAACAGCATTAGAAGAATGGATAACTTTTAGTAAGGCAAAACCCAATTAACAGGATATGAATGAGTAAAAGTTCTAACAAGAAATGGGGCAGAAACAAGTTAGGACACTAAAAATTAAGCCTGTGATGACTCATATTATGCGTGTGAAAAGACTTTCGTTTAGTTAAATATAACAATGCAATTTGGTTACAAACCAACAGTGATAAATAAACGATGAAGGTTTTATACTGCAAAAATAAAAAAGCAGAGCACATAGGCTCTGCTTTTATATTATCTGTCGAATACGCGGTTATTTAACTTTAACTGCCCAGCCACATTGCTGTGGATAGATACGACGAATAATTGTCTTATTTCGCTTTTTCAATAGGATGTGGCAGGTTTCAATTAATAAACCAAATGCCATCGCAAAATACACATATCCTTTATTCAAATGAATCGCAAAACCTTCAGCCATTAACATACCACCTAACATTACTAAGAATAGTAGTGCTAATGTTTTCAAGCCCGGATAGCGCAATACATAATCGTTGATCTTCTCAGCACACAGTACCATCACAACTGCTGACGCTAAAATTGCAGCAACCATCAGTGGGACTTCACTTGTCATACCTACCGCTGTGATCACAGAGTCCATAGAGAACACCGCATCCACCGCTACGATTTGCAGCAAGACTAAAGCAATACCTGCTCGTACTTTGCTGGCTTCTTGGTGATGAGCACCAGAGAAACACATCCACAATTCTTTTAAGCTTTTCGCTAATAAGAATGCACCACCACCAATCATGATCAAATCACGACCAGAGAACGGAGAATCAGCAATAGAGAATAACGGTTGAGTTAATGACATTACCCAACTGATTGAGAACACAAGACCAATACGCGCAGCAACTGCTAGTGCAATACCTAGGTTACGGGCTAATTTGCGTTGATGTTCTGGTAATCGCTCACATAGCACTGAAATAAATACAATATTATCGACACCTAATACCACTTCTAAGGCAAATAAGGTCGCAAATATCATCATTGCTTCAGGTTGAAGGAAAAGATCTAGCATTGAATAGACTCCTTAACAAAGGAGTTTAGGAAAAGAGAACAACTCGTGGGGTCGTCCATATGTATTTTATACCTCTTAAAATTAAAGTCGCGCTATTCAACCACAACCATTGCGAATAACAATTGAGATATTGTAACAACATGTAAGCGACGCCTACCGTATAACTCATCCAGAGTGGCGATTAATGGTAGTAGTAAAATACACGGTAAAATAATCTTGAATTCTTCCTCTCAAAATGGAAACTCTATATTTTACTTTTTGTTAAATATAGAGCGATAATGAAACATAATTTCTGGTTATTAATTGCATTTGTAAGCATTTTTTCAACATCTACTCAGGCCAAGTTCTCGTCGACACGCTACATTCAGTGAGTAATGGCTTAGCGGCAAAACAGTATTTAACAGCCGAAACGTCAGCTCACAGAAAGAAAAGAGAACCGAGAGCGCCTCAAAAAGGGATGGAACAACATCAAAGATGATGACGATGAAGAAAACTACTGGAATAACTATCTCGCTCAACAAGCACGTGAACGTAAACAACGTGCAGAACAACATAAATTTGTCGATAATTTAACGTCTGATCTTAATAAAGCTATCCGTGATGCCGCCAATACCCATTAATCACGGAAATATGTGGTAAGGATAACCATGAAAAAAGCATTGCTCATTATTACAACCTGTTTACTTGCCGCTGGGTGTTCATCAAACCAAGTTGAATGTCTCTATAACTGCAAGCCCACTTATCCCAATCATAGCGGGAATATAAGCACTGGTAATGTGAATAATGAGCAAGCCATGCAGGCCTTATTGGCTTATCTTGGTGTGCAAGTGAAAAAGCAATGGGGCGATGACGAATACCTGCAAGCAGGAAAACACCGTTATGTGAAATACTTTGATGGTTATCGTACACGTGCGCACATTGATTTTGATAACGGGAAAATTTACGTTTCAACTGTTGCTCAATACGCCCCCGAAGCCACACTGAAAAAAGCGATTGAAGAAACCTTGCTGATGCCAGCCGATCCTTCTCAAGTGGATTTATTCAGTGACAAATCGATTCCCCTTAACGGTAAGCCTTTCTTACTGGGGCAAGTTAAAGATCATGATAACCAAGATATTCAATGGCCTTGGCGCGCTGGGCGTTTTGCTGATTATCTGATTGAAAATAAGCTGCACACCAAGCCACTCAAACGAGGCACAGCTTACTATGTTGAAATAGATATGGTGAGCGATCACCTTGAGCAACGTGAATACCAATATGCGGATTTAATTAAGCGAGCTTCTCGCCAATACGGTATTTCAGAAGATCTTATCTATGCGGTGGTAAAAACTGAAAGTAGTTTTAACCCGTTTGCTGTCAGCCACGCAGGGGCTTACGGTTTAATGCAAGTGATCCCGAAAACAGCGGGGGCGGATGTATTTAAACTGGTGAAGAACAAACCGGGGATACCAACCAAAGACTACCTGTTTGATCCGGCTAACAACATTGATACGGGGACCGCTTATTTGCACATTTTACAAACCCGCTATTTAAGGGATGTGCAAAATCCTACCACTAAGCATTACAGTATGATTTCCGCTTATAACAGTGGTGCAGGTGGCGTGTTATCAACCTTTGATTCCGATAGACAACGAGCCATGGATAAGCTCAATCAACTGCAACCCAATCAAGCCTATTGGGCGCTCACAAATAAGCACCCAAAACTTGAAGCGCGCCGATACTTAGAAAAAGTGCTGAACTTCCAAAAAGAATTTCAAAATTTATAACCGCCTATAGCACTAACAAAGCCCTATCATCGACCATCGAGATAGGGCTTTGTGTTTTGTATCGTTAGGCTTGGATGGCTTGGCGAGTAAATCCGTTATTTTTCGCTAATAAGTCTGCGGCTGTTTTAGCATCAACACCAGCTAAGATCATCACAATCGCGGTTTTACAATGACCATTACAGGCGGTTAATGCGCGTTCAGCTTCATCACGGCTACATTCGGTTGCTTGCATCACAATGTTTTTCTGGCGTTCAACCAGCTTAGCGTTGGTTGCTTCCACATCCACCATTAAGTTGCCATACACTTTACCAACCCGGATCATCGCCCCTGTTGTCAGCATATTTAACACTAACTTTTGCGCTGTGCCTGCTTTCATACGTGATGATCCCGTTACAACTTCTGCCCCAACCACAGGTGTGATAGCTACATCTGCCAGTACAGCCATTGGGCTTTGTGGGTTACAACTAATAGACGCGACCATCGCATTTTGTGATTTGGCATATTCCATCGCACCAAGCACATAAGGAGTACGTCCACTGGCTGCAATGCCCACTAACACATCTTTTGAATTAAAGTTCAGATCAATCAGATCTTGTGCGCCCATTTCACGATTGTCTTCTGCGTTTTCTACCGCTTTTAAAATCGCTTTATGTCCACCAGCAATTAAGCCAACAACCTGCTCTGGCTTGCTACCATAGGTTGGCGGACACTCACTGGCATCTAAAATACCTAATCGACCGGATGTACCTGCACCTACGTAAATTAAACGTCCACCTTGTTGAAAAGCTGCTGCAATAGCATCAACGACAATGGCGATTTCAGGTAATACTTGTTCAACCGCTAACGCGACTTTTTTATCTTCATTGTTGATCACCTTTAGCATCTCAACCGTGGATAACATATCGATATTTTGGCTTGCCGTATTGCGACTTTCTGTGACGAGTTGGGTCAGATCAATCTTCAAGGTTTTCATCCTAGTTTTATTCGTTCTTTATTCATCATATTCAACAAGCGTATCAGGCTCTAGATTCTTGTTCGCGATTAACATAACGCTGTAAATATCACGGTAACTCAGTGTTTTTCAGGCTATTATCAAGACAAATGCTCGAACTGTTATGACTATGACTGCACTTGATAAAATCGCCAACCTACAATCACAATTCTCCCCTAATGGTCAAAAGATTGCGACCTTGGTTTTAGCACAACCTGAATTAGTGGTTTCACTGTCATCACAAGAGCTTGCGAAAGCGGCCAATGTTAGTCAATCGAGTATTGTAAAATTCACTCAGCGTATTGGTTTTAAAGGATTTCCTGCCTTTAAAATGGCGATCAGTGAAGAATTAGCAAGGCACAATACCATCGGCGGTAATGTGCTAAATCAATTATCGACTCAACCAGAGCCCAATAACACGCTTGCGAGTAGCTTAAGTAAAATGGCGCAACAAAAAGCCAATGCCATTATTGATACAACCAAAGCGATTGATACTCAATTACTGACCGATATTGCAGCACGGTTAAGCCAAGCCCAACGGATTCAACTCGTCGGGCTGGGAGCAAATGCCATTATTACCCGTGATTTTAATGATAAATTGCTAGCCTTAGGTTTACCTGTTATTCACAGTAAAGATCATGCATTGCAAAGTACCATCGCCAACACACTAACAGAGCAAGACGTGCTTTTTGTGATCAGCAATAATAGTGAACAACCTATTTTACAACTTACAGCCCATGCCGCTAAGCTTCATGGCGCTGGCATTATTGTCATAAGCACACCCGACGATTTACTGCTTAATTCCCTTGCTGACATGAAGCTCAATATAATTTGTGAACCACCACTGCATAGCATTGCGAATCAGCATTTCAATTTACACCTTGCAGCACAACAAACGCTGACCGACATCATTTGCATTGCCTTACAACAAGAGCTAAATCGCTGAATTTATTTTTTGTTACCTCTAACGGCGTAATATAAGGGAACCCTATTTTTGCTATACTGTCTGACTATATTATTTGGGCAGTATATCTTTGCCAGCAATCTGCAATGCCGATTAATTATCGCTTTTTCGCAAGATGCCAGCATGCTGCACGCCTTCATTAGAGAAAATCTGACCAATTATGACGCAATCACACATTCCAGCTGAGACGGACTCATCCTCTGAAAAACAGGATAATCCGGTTCAGCCACCAAAGAAAAACAAACTAAAACAAGTGGCAAAGTGGACTTCTATTGCCATACTCACCCCTATCATTGCCGCAACTGGGGTACTCGCTTATGGGGTTAAGATCGATTTAGCTAACCACCGGCATGATATCAACCAATGGTTAAGTTCTACTTTAGATCGTGAAACAACCATTGGTGGTGACATGTCACTGACCCTATCATTTAGCCCTGAAATTGAGTTAAGCGATGTCACCGTTGCCAATACTAAAGCAATGAAATGGGAGCCGATGCTGAAATCAGGCTACATTGGTGCAAAAATTTCTGTTTTGCCTCTTTTATCTCATACCCTAAAGATTGACTATCTGGATCTCAAAGATATTTCATTACACCTATCAAAAGATAATCAAGGGAAAGCGAACTGGGTGTTTGCCGAGCAAACCAGTGAAAAACCGAAAGAAACCACTCAATCAACACCGTTTAAACTGGCACTGAGCAATAATATTCGAGCGGAAAAAGTATCGGTTGATTATTTAGATCAACATACCGGACAGTATGCCAACGTATATTTAGATCAATTATCGTTAACCAAACCGAATAAATGGCTATTACAAGCGAAAGGTAATGCCATGGGGAATGAATATGATGTTTCACTGGCCGGTGATTTAGAATCCCTGGTCAATGAGCAGCAAGGTAAATTAGACGCAACAGGCAGCTTTGCTGGGGCGAAACTCAATATTGATGCAGATATTCATCCATTCCACAGTAGTACGCCGTCAACAGCCAACGTAAAACTTGATTGGGTTGATACCGCGCAGCTTGAATCCCTGCTTGATATTGATTTGCGTCATGCTGCACCAATGTCATTAACAACCCAAATTACGGCGTCTAGCAAAGGCATTTCATTGGCTGATATCGCGCTAACGAGCCCTATCACGTCTGCTAAAGGTTTCCTTGATATTTCATTGGCTCAAAACGCCAAAGATCTTAATCATATTAACGGTAAGCTAAATATTCCGTTAATCGATCTGCGTCCATGGTTACAACCCCAGCCTCCGGTTATGTACGGTGTCGGTTATGCAGCGGCAGCCCCTCAACAATCGCCCCTACAAAAAGCGCTAGATCAATGGCTGGTTAAAACAGAAACCCACCTTGATCTATCCGTTGATGAGATCAAAGGCTTAGGTACACCTGTTAATAATATCTCGCTTAAAGTGGAAGGCGATAAAGGTAAACTTCACGCCCCAATGACTGCCAATATTGCCGATGTGCCATTTCGTGGCACGGCTGATATTGATGCTACCCAATGGACATCAACCGTTGATGTGAAATTAGGCGCTAAAGACTCCCAATTAGGTGAAATGGCAGGTTGGATCTCAGGGATCCCACATGCCAAAGGGCATCTTGATAAGGCTCAACTACAACTGACGACTCAAGGCACTAAACTTCAAGACTGGATTGATAATAGCCAGCTCTCGCTGAATATTGATAAAGCGCATATTGATTGGGGTGCCAAAGCCTCTTTTGCCATTGATAAAGCAGCACTAACCTCTGGTATGGAGCAACCCTTTAGCTCTGACATCCAAGGTAAGATCATGGATATCCCCGTTAAGATCACAGCTAAAGCAGGCACACTATCCGATATTATTAACCACCGTAATTGGATGCCATCACTGCACTTTTCCAGCCCTGTTGTTGACATAAAAGCACAAGGCGAATTTGTAAAAACTAATTGGCAAAAAGGCAGTTGGTTAAACCTAACCGTACACAGCAAGGATGTAGGCAAACTAAGCCCATGGCTGGGTACACGTGCATCGATGCATGGCAAAATCGATTTCAAAGGAAAACTCACCAATACCGGTGATTGGCTAACATTAAATATCCCCACGATGGCGTTAATGCAAAGCCAAGGTAAGGTCGATTTTAAATGGAAGCAAAATACTAAAACGCCATTTTTAACCCTTAATGCGCAATTTAATACCCTAAATTTCAATCAGCTAGGGCAATTTGTTGATCGTAAAAAAGTACCAACCGTTGAGCAAACAGTGCCAACTCAAGGTGTCAATCTTGATATGCCGTTACTTAGCAATAAAGTCGTGATTGCCGATGCTGATGTCAAACTTGGCATCAATAAAATGCTGTGGGCAAATCAACAAATTGATGACACCCAATTTAGTGGTCAATTACGTGACGGTAAATTAAAACCCGCCCCTTTTAGTGCTCGCTATGCGGGAAGTTTGTATCAAGGTGATATTTCACTGGATATCAATAATAACGCTATCCAATCTCAACTCCATCTAGGGGTAGATAAGCCGAATGTTGGTCAAATCTTAAAACAGTTCAATGTGACCAATGATCTTGGTATGACACTCGACAGCGCTAAATTATCTTTGTCGTTATCAGGTCGTACTGTGCTTGAATTAATGGAACAGGCTAAAGTCGAAGCACAATTAAACGGCGGTAAACTGCGTGTTGCAGATACTTACACAGGCAAAGCCTTTAATGTCGCACTTCGTCAGGGTAAGTTTATTACAGGTCCCGATACCGCAACTCACTTGACTATTTCAGGCCAAGCTGCAAATAAGCCCGTTAACATTGAGATTGATTCTGTATCACTGAAACAAGCCAATGATGGGCGTAAATCGGTGCCTGTTACCTTAACGGCTAATGTGGGTGATATTGCACTTAATGCAGAATCGAATGTATCGCTACCGATTAATCCACAAAAGTTAAATTTAACCTTTAAGGCAACAACGCCTAACTTAGATCGCTTTAATGCGTTTACCGGTCTTGAGCTGCCACCGTATGGCCCTGTGACGGTTGCCGCATCCCTTTCCACTGATAAAGTCGGCTACCATTTGCGTAATATGCTGGTTCAGGTTGGGAGCAGTAAATTACAAGGTAACGGTGATTTCTTACCCCCAATGAAAGGCCAAGATCGCCCTACCGTATCATTAGATCTTCGCGCGCCGTTCATTCAAATTAACGATTTTAAAGTTAAAAATTGGCAAGCATGGCTACCTAAAGACAGCAAAGAGAATACAACACCAGCAAAAACAGTCGATAAACCCGTACCTGTTCTTAGCCCTGAAGGTTTAAATAAGCTGAATGCTAATTTCAAACTCAATGTAGGTGAAGTACGCTCAGGTAAAGACTGGTTAGGTGCCGGAAAATTAGACTGGACATTGCATAACGGTTTATTGAGTTTAAACCCGCTGCACATTAAATTACCGGGCGGAAATATTAATATTAAAGGCTCGGTTAAAGCACAAAAAGAGCTGTTTGATATCCATCTTGATGGATTAGTGAAGAACTTTGACTACGGTATTATTGCTCGTCGAATCGATCCAAAAACCGATATGAACGGTAAGATCAGCTTTGAATTTAATCTTAATAGTCTAGCCAATACTCCAGATAGCCTAATGAATAACGCTAACGGTTTTATCGGTTTTGCGGCTTGGCCTAAAGCCTTTCAAGCTAACTTAATTGATTTATGGGCGGTAAGTTTAGCCGATGCTGTATTACCCAAATTTGTGACTAAAGATCATTCCGTATTAAATTGCGTTGCCGGTGGCTTTAATGTCAAAAATGGCAACATGACGCAACGTGATTTATTGCTTGATACTTCCCGTATTCAAGTCCATGGTGCTTTTAATGCAAGTTATAAAAATCGTGATTTTAATCTGTATTTATCGCCAAAATCGAAAAAAGCTCAGATTTTCAGCTTACAAACACCGGTTGATGTTCATGGTACCTTTAATAAATTCCATTTTGATGTACCACTGTCCGCTATTATAAAAACATCAGTGCGCTTTACGACTAGCCCTGTAGTAGCACCATTGCAATGGCTATTTGAAAAGCCCATCGCAGCCAATGGTTCTGCTGAATGTGAACGCATTTGGCAAGGTAAGTAATCATCAAAACTAAAAAGACCCAGATAACTGGGTCTTTTTTTACTCACTACGCCACCATTTTATTTATCGCCTAAATATTTGCTTTTATAGGTTGAGGCTTTAGCAAAGATAAAAAGAGGAAACAGAATCAAGACCAATCCTAGCGAGTATTCAATCTTACTATTTTCGAGTAATTGATAAGTGCATAAAATAATAATTGAAAAGACAAATAAAATGTTAACTTTATGTATCAATGGATACTTTTTAGATAAGTAAGCATAAGCGCGGATCATGAAAAACTCGATAATATTTGTCGTCAGTAAGATAATTTGATTATAAAAAATTGCTTTTTTAAAAATAAGTAATAGATGGATTTTATTCCTGCTAACAGTCAAAACGACGATTTCCATTCAAAATCAGCGTCACAAATCAATCACTACAGATGATAGTTCGTTATTTTTTGGCGTTTTTTTTCACGTAAATAGTAACTAAAAAAACTTTTGCCCTATCGACAATTCCGTTCAAAAAATAAACATTTATATAAAATACATCTTATGAGCTAATTTGTTGTTCTAGATTAAGCCTTAACGATCTCTATTTTGTTGTAATAAAGACAACAGATAATCAAAACGACATATAGATATTCTATTTATGCAATCAAATATCGACGCTGCACTGCTGAATATTGCCCTTAACCTCAGTACTCGACTGGCCAGTGATCATCATTACCAATCTTTAATTGATGGTGTAGAACAAGTCTTTCCTTGTGATGCTTGCGCTCTATTTGTTCTTGATCAACAAGGTTTTCTTACCCCTGTCGCCGTTAAAGGGTTATCGTCTGCCGTATTAGGGCGACGGTTTTTACCAAGCTCTCACCCTCGCTTAGCTAAAATTATGGCGAGTAAAACACCTGTACGCTTTGACGCTGATTCGCCCCTTCCCGATCCGTTTGATGGCTTATTAATTAATGTTGATACAGAAATAAACGTTCACGACTGCTTAGGGTGTAGTTTGTATGTTGATGAACAATTAGTGGGGGTTTTGAGCTTAGATTCTTTGGCGGTGGGTGCATTTGATGATATCGATAACCTTGCGATAGAAACATTTGCAGCTCTTGCTGCTGCTACTGTCCGTAATATTGCCCAATTCAATGCGCTGAAATTACAGAATAAAAAACAAAAGTCACTCAATGAAACCTTGATCCAACAAGCACGATCTCAACACAATGAGATGATTGGATTTAGCTCCGAGATGAATGCACTCAAAACCAATATATCAACGGTTGCCCAATCCAATTATGCTGTGTTGATCAGTGGTGAAACAGGTACGGGTAAAGAGCTTGTCGCACACGCTATTCATGCTCAGTCCCATCGTGCAGATAAAGCTATGATCTATGTAAATTGTGCCGCACTACCAGAAAACCTCGCAGAGAGTGAGTTATTTGGACATGTCAAAGGCGCATTTACAGGCGCGAATAGCCATCGAGCCGGCAAATTTGAACTTGCTGACAGTGGTACCCTTTTTTTAGATGAAATAGGTGAATTACCACTGTCGCTACAAGCAAAATTACTTCGCGTATTACAGCAAGGTGACGTACAACGTGTCGGGAGTGATCGTCATCATCATGTTGATGTTCGCATTATTGCCGCTACTAATCGTCATTTAGAGCAGGAAATAGAAAACGGTAATTTTAGAGCCGATTTGTACCATCGTCTTAATGTCTTCCCAATATTTGTCCCACCACTGCGCCAGCGACTGAGCGACATTCCTGTGCTTGCAGGCTATTTATTAGAAAAAGTACGCCAACAATTTAATGTACCCAATCTCCATATTCACCCTAAAACACTTGCTCTACTTGAGAAGCAATTATGGCCGGGTAATATTCGAGAATTAGAACACAGCTTAACGCGTGCGGCATTACGAGCAATTCAACATGGTGAGCAAACAATCACAGAGCACTATTTTGATAACGCCGCCACAATCGATGATGTAAAAAACACATCATCACTTTTCCCACAACAATCACAACCGATGCGTGAATTGGTTGAAGATTATCAAAAGCATTTGATCAGCCATAGTTATAACAAAATGGATAAAAACTGGTCAAAAACCGCGCAATTCTTGCAAATGGATCGTGGCAATCTTTACCGGATGGGTAAAAAATTTAATATCCATTAATCAGACCTAATGTTTTCTGATGTAATAATAACAACAGTGAACGATGTTTTTATTACATCAACATCTAAATAATATTTAATTTTTCATTAAAAATCAGCACCTTAATAATGGCACGGTTAGTGCTATCAGTATTAGTAATACGACAATCTTGTCATTTATAACTATATAAACTAATGCTGGAGATTTTCCATGTTCTGTATTCAATGTGAACAAACGATTCAAACCTCACAGGTAAAAGGCTGCGCATTTGCTGCTGGTATGTGTGGTAAAACAGCAGAAGTTTCAGATCTACAAGATGTACTTGTTTATACCCTACAGGGGGTATCTTATTGGGCAGAGTTGGCTAAACGTTTTGACATTATTAATGATGAAATTAATCAATGGGCACCACGTGCATTTTTCGCCACACTAACGAATGTTAACTTTGATCCTGCCCGTGTCATTGAACTTGCAGAGCAAGCGCAAAGTTATAAGGCTCAATTAAAAGATCTTGTTATCACAGCTTCAACATTACAAGCAGAAGCTTTACCTGTATTACCCGCTGTTGCTCAATTTGAATTACCACTATCAGCGGCTGAAATTCTGGCTATTGCTCCGCAAGTTGCCGTTAACCGTGGTCACGATACCCTACATGAAGATGTGATTGGCCTACGTTTATTATGCTTGTATGGCTTAAAAGGTGCAGCGGCATATTTAGAGCATGCACGTGTTTTAGGGCAAACCAATGATGATGTTTACGCAGAATACCATCAAATCATGGCGTGGTTAGGTACAGATCCTACCGATCTTAATCAATTATTAGATTGTTCAATGCGTATTGGCTTGATGAATTACACCATAATGGAAATGCTCGATACCGGCGAGACAACAACTTTTGGTCACCCTGAGCCAACACAAGTAAACGTAAAACCTGTACAAGGTAAATGCATTTTAGTTTCTGGTCATGATTTACATGATTTAGAAAAAATCCTTCAGCAAACAGAAGGTAAAGGTATTAACGTTTATACAAACGGCGAAATGCTACCTGCTCATAGTTACCCAGAACTAAAAAAGTATCCGCATTTAGTCGGTAACTTCGGTAGTGCTTGGCAAAATCAACAAAAAGAGTTTGCCAACTTCCCTGGTGCTATTGTGATGACGTCAAACTGCTTACTTAACCCTAATGTCGGTCAATATGCTGATCGTTTATTTACCCGTAGTATTGTTGGCTGGCCTGGCGTTGAACATATTGACGGTGATGATTTTAGCCAAGCGATTGATTGTGCACTCGCATTAGAAGGTTTCAAACATAATGAAATCGAACATATGATCACGATTGGTTTTGGCCGCAATGCGCTTATGAGTGCAGCACCTGCTGTAATTGATGAAGTAAAAAAAGGTAATATTAGTCACTTTTTCCTTGTTGGTGGTTGTGACGGCGATAAGTCGGAACGCAGTTACTACACCGATTTTACTGCTCAAGCGCCTGAAGACTCGGTAATTCTAACGCTTGCATGTGGCAAATACCGCTTTAATAAAAACCAATTTGGTAACATTAATGGTATTCCTCGCCTACTTGATGTTGGCCAATGCAATGATGCGTATTCTGCTATTCAACTTGCTTTGGCATTGGCTAAAGAGTTTGACTGTGGCATCAATGAGCTACCACTCACTCTGGTATTGTCTTGGTTTGAACAAAAAGCCATTGTGATTTTACTAACGCTATTTGCGCTAGGTGTTAAAGGCATTTATACCGGCCCAACCGCCCCTGCCTTTTTGACCGATAACCTACTTGCAATTATCCAAGATAAATTTGATATGCGCCCAATCACAACCGTTGAAAACGATCTAAAAACAATCCTTAACGCGTAACATTTTTACCTCCCCCTCATTGATATAGATATCAATGAGGGGGCGTTTTTTATCTTATAAGAGCTTATATATGTTAGCTAACTGGACAAACACCCATCCCATTAATTTGTATTGATAGATGGCAGGAAACAGACGATGCCGTCAGCATAAAATAAGCCACTAACAAAAGAAGAAATCGAACAAGGCTATATTCTTGCTTGTTCTTCTACAATTATTGCGAATGCTGAAGTTAGTTTTACATAAAAAATGTCTGTGGAAATAAACCACAGACATACCTTTAAATTAGCGGAATAAATTTAATGTCTATTAAAACAATCGTTTTTAGTTATAGTTTTAATAACTAAAATAATGGTATCAATAAATTCAACCTTATTCGTTTATTTATACTCAATGCTACAGATAAATAATCGATTATAATAACGATGAATAATTTTCAATCATCACCCCCTTCACCTTAAACCTATACATATTTATACATACTTTTATAAAATCTTACACAAAATAGTTCACTTTATAACCAAAATGGGGTTATTTATTTGTATAACACATTTTTTACCCGTATTTTATTTAGCAGAGCAATCTTCATGTTTTATTTAGAATGAAGCACTTTATTACAGTGTCTATACGGGTTAGTCAGATTCTAAAACTATGAAATAATTATTTCTGAGCTATCTAAATAAAACAAAAAATAAATGTACTTGTACTCCTAACACCCAAACCAATTAATTGGCTGGCTTTACAGGTAAAGCAATACAGGAAATTCAATGTTTACTTATTATGTCGTTCTCGCGATCTATTTTTGCATTATTTTTGCTATAGGTATTTTCGCAGCAAGAAAGACGGAAGGTAATTCAGATTATGTTCTTGGTGGTCGTAGTTTAAGCCCTGGTGTGACTGCACTCGGGGCTGGTGCATCTGATATGAGTGGTTGGCTATTACTCGGCCTTCCCGGTGCAGTTTTTGTTTCAGGCTTAGATCAAATTTGGTTACCTATTGGTTTAACCATTGGTGCATGGTTAAACTGGCGCTTTGTAGCAAAAAAGTTACGTATTTATACCGAAAACGTCGGCGATGCGATAACTATTCCCTCTTATTTTGATACGCGATTTGGTAGTGGTAACCGCACCCTTCGCTTTATGACTGCTGTCGTTATACTCACGTTCTTTACTCTTTATGCTGCTGCGGGTTTTGTTAGTGGTGCTTTCTTAATTCAAACTTTATTTGATATTCCTTACACTACCGCAGTTTGGATTGGAGCCATATTCTTAATGGTTTATACCGCGATAGGTGGATTCTTAGCCGTTAACTGGGTCGATTTTTTCCAAGGTTCATTGATGTTCTTTGCACTCATCATTACGCCAGTCGTAACTTGGTATAACCTGGATCCAGCCATTGCACCTGATGTATTACCGACCCATTATTTTTCCGTTATTAGTGAAAATACGAGCGCTATTGGCGTGTTCTCATTACTGGCATGGGGATTAGGTTACTTTGGGCAACCACACATTCTTGTTCGCTTTATGGCAATTGGGGATGTCAAAGGTATGAGTATTGCTCGTAAAATTTGTATGAGTTGGATGATTGTCTCTTTAGTTGGCGCATTTGCAGTTGGTATTACTGGCGCAATGTACTACTCTGGCGCCGCTCATCACTTTGATAATGAAATGATATTCTTAGAGCTTGCGAAAGGCTTATTCCCAACATGGATCGCTGCAATCCTTATTGCCGCTGTATTGTCTGCCGTAATGAGTTCTGTTGCGGCTCAGTTATTAGCCTCATCGAGTGCGATAACAGAAGATATCACTCACTTTTTCAGCATCAAACTGAGCGAGAAATCACAAGTTGTCCTTGGACGTTTATCTGTTGTTGCTGTTTCGTTAGTCGCGATGATTTTTGCTAGTAACCCACAAAGCACGATTTTATCTATTGTTGGACACGCTTGGGCTGGCATGGGTGCTGCGTTTGGACCTGTTGTATTATTCTCGCTATTTTGGCGTCGTTGTAGCGCCCACGGTGCTATCGCATGTATGGTTGTTGGTGCAGGAGTCGTTATTGCTTGGATAGCTGCACATGCTGCTTGGCCGAACTCAACCTTATTTAGCGTCTATGAAATCATACCCGCCTTTATTTTATCATCAGCAGCACTGGTTATTGTCAGCCTTAAAGGTGAACAACCGAGTGAAAAGACACTACGTCATTTCGATGAAGTGAATGAACATTGTGAAAAACTCAAATTGGAGCCGCAAAAATAATCAAACGTGATTTATCACGATAAAAAAGCCGCATATGTTCAACTCAACAGAGTCAATATATGCGGCTTTTATTTTACATTGATAAGCGGCAACAAGAGATAAAGTAATTATCGCCTTAATGCATTTAACTTAGTTTGCGCAATACCAAAGACAGTATCATTTGGATATATGCCTTGCTCTGCATCAGTCCCCGTTTGTTTACCTGTGAAGATCTCAATGGCTTGAGAAACATGGTCAATCGCCCAAATATGGAACTCACCTTTTTCTACTGCTTCTACAATATCTTTGCGTAGCATTAAGTTATGTACGTTAGATTGTGGAATGATCACCCCTTGATTAGCGGTTCTTCCTTTGATCGCACACACATCAAAGAAACCTTCAATCTTCTCATTCACCCCGCCAATCGGCTGCGCTTCACCAAATTGGTTCATCGAACCTGTGATGGCGATATCCTGACGTAGCGGTAAACCAGAGAAAGCAGAAACAATCGCACATACTTCGGCCATTGATGCACTGTCCCCATCTACACCACCGTAAGATTGCTCAAAGGTAAGATGTGTTGTTAATGGGATCTTCGCTGTTTTACCAAATACTGATGCTAGATATGCCGAGAGAATCATCACACCTTTCGAGTGAATACTTCCGCCCAGTTCAGCACTACGTTCAATATCAAATACTTCACCACTACCGTAAGCTGTAGTTGCAGTTATTCGGCTTGGTGCCCCAAATCGATAATCAGACGTTGCTATCACAGATAATGCATTAACCTGTCCGATGGCTTGATGATCAACATCGATGAGAGTCGTCCCTGTAACAAAGCTTTGCATCACATGATCTTTTAAGCGACTCACACGCTGCTCTTGATTTTGTAATGCCTGCTCAACATGGCTACTGCGGATCATGGTCGCGTTAGATGATTTCGCAACGTAATTAGTCTCACGTAGTAAGTTCGCAATATCAGCAGAATGTAGTGACAGCTTATGCTGATCATCCGCTTGGCGAGAGCTGTATTCAATGATCCTTGCTATCGCTTTTCGATCACAATGGAGCATATCGCCATCATGAACGATACTGGCAATAAAGCGAGCATATTGCTCTTCAGAGGTATCTGTTCGCGGCATATCATCTTCAAAATCTGCTGTGACACGAAATAGCTCTTTAAACTCTGGATCGTAATGTTGTAGTAACTGATAGGTTTGATAATCACCAAACAAAATCAATTTTACATTCAATGGGATCGGCTCTGGCTCTAATGAGATGGTGCCAGACAATGTCACTTCACGCTCAAGTGAACTTAAATTCAACTTTTGCGCACGCAGTGCACGTTTTAAACCATCCCAAACATAAGGGCGCTCTAAAACTTTTACCGCATCCATCATTAACACGCCACCATTAGCGCGGTGTAAACTACCTGCACGAATCAAAGAGAAATCAGTAAAAACGGTTCCTTTGAACGTCGCATTTTCAACATAACCAAAAATAGAGTGGTAGTTTGGGCTCTCTTCAACCTCGATAGGAAACTTACGATCAACATCTTGATGAACAAGTACATTGATTTGGTAACGTCGCGGCATTTTCTTGTCTAACGATGCATAAGCTAATGCGACTTGCTCTTCACTTTCTTCTAAGAAAATATCAATATTTTCTAGAATATCGTTATACATTGCTGATAAGTAAGCTTTAATCTCAGGCAGCTTACTGTATTTCGCTTTCAGATCTTTAATGCAATGCGCAGTCACATCTTTGGCAATATCCTCATCAAGCTTTTGCTGCTTATCCGAGTACTTTTCTTCCCATTCCGTTAACTGACGAACAATACCACGCAGCTCAACTTCAAGATCATTGATCGTCTCTTCAAACGTTTGTTGTTCTTTATCACTTAATTCAGCAAATGAATCTTCGGTATGCGGCTCTTCACCATTCATCGCCACCAGCTGATAATCACCTTGGGTAGTAATGGTTAAGCCAACACCTCGCTCTTCTGCGCCCTTTTTCATTGTCATTAACGCATTTTCTTGTTTCTGCGCTAATTGTGTTTTTAACTTTTCAGCTCGGCTAATATAAAGCTCATTATCAAATGCCATTGGAAACGCTTTTACTAAGCGCTTCATGAGCTGTTCAATATCTTTTTTAAATGCACTACCTTGACCTGCAGGCAGCTTTAGCACCTTAGGGCAACGGGTATCATCAAAGTTTGAAACATAACACCAGTCATACAATGTATTGGCGTTACCATTAGGATCGTGACGATTTAAGTAGCGCATCACCATGGTGCGTTTACCTAATCCATTACGACCTATCGCATAGATATTGTAACCTTTTTCCTTAATCGACATCGCAAACTCAACCGCCTGTTGTGCTCGCTCTTGTCCTACTATTTCATCTAATGGTGTAAGGTGTTTGGTTGACTTACACTCATCACTCAATCCGTTTAGCGCTGATACGCGATACAGCTTGTCACTGGTTAGAGGTTTAACTGACATAATCGATCCCTCTCGTTACGACGTCTACCTTCAGTCTACTAATAAAATATTGATTTTTTAGAGACTTAAGCTATAAAAAGTGGCGTTAGTCTCATTTTTTAATGTTTAGCGCTGAAAAATTAGGCACAAAAAAAGCCTAACATTGCTAGTATCACTTTTAATATAGTAATACTCAGTAAGTTAGGCTTTTTTATTGCGTAATGTAACGCGATTACAAGGTTGCCATGGCTCCTTTACCTACCCCTTCGTAGGCAACAACATCAAGGCAATCAGCAGCAGATAAACTTGGTTTAACCTTTTCAGCAATATAACTGGCAAGTAATTCAACAGTGGTATCGGTGGCTAACATTTCTGTTTCTGAACGAGCAATCGCCAGTTCAAACTCACCTTGTGGTGCGGTGTAGCGGAAACCATAGTGGGTTTCGTCCGATACCGATTTGGCACACTCACTTAAATTCAGTTCGTTGACACTGCATGCATCTTCTTCTGAGCCTAAGTAAATATCTTGCCAACGCTTCGCCCATTGCTTCTCTAGTTCAGCATTGCGCTCGCCATTAACAATAAGCTCAATCGGAGAACGGTGACCGTGTGCAATGCGTTGACAGTTACCATCATGTTTTTTCAAACCGTGACTGTAATGATAAAAAGCACCTTGAATGGCTTCGTGACGAAGTGTTATTTCAAGACCTTGTACATTCTTAGGTAGATTGTCTTTTAGCACGTGGTAAACATGCTCAGTCACGCTTTCAATCGTTACTGTCTCTGCATCAATAAAGCAGAAAGCCTGCTCAGGACAATGTAAGTGAATACTTTTATCTTCTCGCAGAAGATCGACTGTCGCATAGCCCGTTTTAGTCGCGGCAGTGTGAATTGCTGGAGATTTAGCAGGCACAATTAAACGGTGATCGACATATTGATCAACTAATTGTTTGATCTGTTTCTTAACACGACTGAAATCAAGCACCATGCTCATTTCATTTAACTCGCCCGACATCACCACATCAAGAATCCAACTTTCGCCAACCATACCGCGATCGGTACATAGGTATGACGCATCAATTACAGTGAGATCTCTGACAAATAGCTTCAAAGTGAAGTCCTTATTGATAATGGTTGTCGTTTCTAGGGGAATGCATTATACGCTGCTGACGCAATGAGTAAACAAGCAAAATCAGTAAATACAAGATATAAAAAAGCAGCGATGATTATCATCACTGCTCTCATTAATACCCGTCTTTTAAGAAGAACTAGAAACGGTAGTTCGCTGAGATGTAGAACGTCGTAATACTCTTTAGATCAGATTGAGTATTTGGATATACGATTTCCGTAGGATCAACTTTTGAACCAGACCAATAATTCTGATCTTTACGTTGACTCGCGGTGTGACGGGCACCAATTTCTGTCGTAAAATGGTCAGAAATTCGCCAAGCAACACCCGCTTGAATACCAAGCACAGGGTTTGATTGCTTGTAAGAACCATATTTTTCGCTGGTTGTTTCAGCAATCATATAACCCACATGCGCACCCACAAATGGGTTAATCGCTTTATCTGCTCGGAAGATATAATCTGCACTTAATAAATGAAGAGTGACGTCAGTATCGGCGATCTTTTTATTATCAAACTCAGATTCACCACTCATTTTCTGGTAACTATAGTAAATTCTTCCATTACCACCAGCAGTATAAAAACCGATATCAGCGCCAGCAAAACCGCTTGCGTCAGGTGAAGGTGCAGACACCTTATCTGAAGAAGACGTTGCATGAACAAGAGAAAAGCTCATATCAGCCATTCCACCTGTTAACCCTACGAAATAGTGCATTGTGTCATCAAATTTTGGCACTTCATCTTCAATTGGTGATAAGCCATTTTCAGGTGTGGCAACCACAGGCTCTAAAACTAGCGGCTCACTCGGGGTATAAGCTGAATTTTCTGTTGATAATTCTTCTGCGGCAAAAGTTGTTGAAGAAAAAAGAGCACTAAGTAATACGCTCGCAAGCAATGTCTTATTCATAAACCGATCTGTTTCATCCTGTTTCATTGTATTTAAGCGTTAAGCCTACGAAGGGCTAAAACTTATCATCATTCCAATAGTGATGTGATTATATACTGAAACGAAAACAAAACTCGATCTTGTTATGAAATTAACACCGTAATAAGTGGTGGCAATATTCTACGCACCACTTACAATATTTTGCTGCAATTATTCTTCTTTTAACCAATTTAATGCATCGATTGAGTTATCAAAATAACGCACTTCACCGGATAAAAACCAATTCCCTACTTTTGCGCCAACTTCTTGCCAATGTTTATTGCCATATAACGCTACTTTACGAAATTGCTTACCATGTTTTAAGCCTAGCTTTAGATCATCCCAAGCCGCATGTATATCCCAACCATCACACTCAGTACCATCAAAATACACATCAACAATGGGTTTATCGACATCGGCTAACGCTTCATCAATTTGAGGCGTAATTAGCTGGTAATCTTGATGGGTTAATTTACCAGTCGCTTTTAATTCAACAAAAAACTCATCACCGTTGTTATCAATTTCGATTTTAATTCCATGAGACTTTGTCATTTCATTATCTCCTCGATCAGTATTTAACATTATTGGTATGTTGATAAGACTTTATAACAGAACCAATTTTACGATAGTGGCAATGGTGCAAGATTACTCTGCATGCTTACAGGTTGACATAATTTGAGAGATTTTCATCCCAATACGGCGTTTCACCAATATAATGCTTAAAAAAACTAATGGCAGCGACGATCTTTTTAGGCAGATGCTTACGGCTTGGGTACACCGCATAAAAGTGCATGCCCTGATTGGCTTCCCAATCATTAAGTAATTGAATCAGCTTTCCGGTTTTGAATTCATCCGTTAAAAGATACGTTGCAAGATAGGCAATCCCCCAACCAGATACACATGCATCACGAACCGCTTCCGCTAAATCAACCCGATAATTTCCTGATACTGTGACACATAAGCCTTCTTGATCGCGTAAAAATGACCAGGTGCCGTGATTTATTTGTCTATTTTGATAAACCAGACAGTTGTGATCCTGCAAATCACTAGGATGATTAGGTGCTGGGTGGTGAATAAGATATTCAGGAGATGCCGCAACAATAAAACGGGTATCCGCTAATCGTTGCGCTACGTAACCTTCAGGAATATTTTCGATATTGGTGATCCATAAATCCAGCCCTTCATCGACCATATTTGCACGATGATCAAATAAGCTGACTTCAACATGAAGATCAGGAAATTGTCGGCGAAGATGCTCTATTGCAGGGATAATATGCATTGTGCCAAAAGATTGAGATAAGCCTAAGCGTAAAGTACCTGATACCTCATCACGAATATTTGCCATCATCGCATCAGCATCTAACACCGCTGAGACTAACTGCTCACAATATTTCGCGTATTCAATACCTTCATCGGTCAAAGTAAAGCTACGTGTTGTTCGCTGCACTAATTTCACCTGCAGCTCTGCTTCTAATAAACCCAGCTGTTTACTTACATGCGATGTTGATACCCCGAGTTTTTGCGCAGCAATAGTGAAATTGCCACTTTTTACAAGAGTATGAAATATTGTCATTTGTCCGGCGCGATCTTGAAGCACTACAATTACCTATCTGTTTTAAGTCCTTAATAGTTTACTGCAGAACCTAGCTATACCGTCAGCATTCCTGTTTGGAATAACAATTATTACCCAATGGTAAAAGTAATTTTCATTACTGTGCAATTATCATTATTTCAGAAACAATTATAATACAGCCTCATTTATGAATTAGATTGGAGTGTGGTTGTGAGTTGGTTATTTCTTCTATTAGGTGTTTTGGCTGAGGCTACATCACATGTCGCATTAAAAGCGACAGACAGTTTTACCAATCCACTACCAAGTGCCGTTGTTATTCTCGGCCATATCACTGCCTTTCTCTTTCTAGCTCAAGCAATGAAAAATATTCCAGTAGGTGTTGTCCATGCTTCGTGGACAGGTCTTGCTATTGCACTTGTTACAGTAATTTCAAGTGTTATTTATAAACAACACATCGATATTAAAGTATGGATTGGGATGGCAATTATTGCAGTAGGTGTTGCTGTAATTAATTTAGCAGGTGTTTCGCACCACCACTAAATATCCTTATGTAGCCATTATGAGAGGTTATAATGAACCAACAACGTGCTGAAAACTTATACTACTACTTACGAAATCAAAATAGTTCTCAAAAAGAGATCAATGTTGTTATTAAACAATTAAATCAAAACTATGGTATTAATTTATCAGAGCTTGATCGCCGTTATCGTTCGCGTATTGGTTACTCACCAAATCGATACGACATTAATACCTATGGTACCGCAGGTTCTCGTACCATGAATCAAACTCGTGGTATGCAAAAAACACATTAATCCTTACTTTCCTCAAATCGTCACTAATAACAATATTAGTGACGATGTACTCATAGCGACTTTATATACCCATGATCATTGAAGGTGTTGTTTTCGTTAAGATAGGGAACATGCTCAGCAGCCATGAAAATCACACTAACTCTTCAACAGAAACGATGCTTATTTCAAAACTAAACGAGACTTCAAAGCAGTAATAGAGCTGTTTTACTGTGACTCTTCTAGAGATCACAGGCTCATTGGCAGCTCGAATAAATGATAACTTTCAGGTTCTAAAACAAACACTTTGAAGCCTTTCAAGCATATACCACTATTAATGATTTCTATTTTTGCATCGCGAAATGTTTACCTGGCATTTTATTGACTATACTGTTCAGTAAATGATCACTAATAGGTTAAAAATAATGAATAGTCAAATGAAACAGCTACTCTACTCGATACCGCTATTTGTAGCGTATAATGTACATGCAGTAACTACGGAGAATAACTCTTTAGCTCAACCACAGTCTGTCTCGCAACCTAGTGTACAAGAGGATGCTACAAGTACATCAGGTAGTAATGTTATTATAAATAAGACAGAATCACAGCTACCAAATGATCAATATAATAATACTGTTGTTGGCTCATCCCCTGTTATTACAGGTTCACATAACGTTGGACTTGGCACTAATGTCAACGTTGGTAATTATTCTCTTGCTGTTGGCGATTACAGTCACGCTAAAGATAATTCAGAGTCTATTGGTACTAGCACGAACTCACTTAATAATGGCGTTGCTATTGGTACTCAGGCTTATGCTAATGATGGGCTTGCTATCGGTACTAAGGCGTATGCGACAAATAACAGTATTGCTATTGGTAATAACAGCAAAGCAGAAGAAAAGAATACGGTGAGCTTTGGTGGTGAAGTCGTCAACCGAAAAATCGTTAACGGGAAAATACAAGTAACAGATACAGATCTAACGCGTCGTCTTACTAATGTTAGCGCAGGTATTAATGCTACTGACGCAGTCAATGTTAGCCAATTAACTAAGGCAAAGGATGCCTTACAAGGTGAAATAAGCCACAATAGTGAAAATATTAGCAATAACACTAATAACATTAAAAACAATACCAGTGATATAAAAAACAATGCTGGTGATATAAAAAACAATACGGCTAATATCCACCAAAACACACAAGCTATTGATGTTAATAAAAATTCAATTGCCAATAATGAGACGAATATTCGTTCAAATACGCAATCAATTACAAATAACAAAACGAGCATTAGTAATAATGCCAATAATATCACTAACAATAGCCAAGCCATTACGACCAATAAAACGGAAATAGCAGATAACAGCAGTGGCATAAAACAAAATACTGTCGGTGTTAACAACAACAAAATAGCTATAGGTAACAATAGCCAAAACATTACAACAAACAGTACAGAAATTCATACAAATGCAAATAATATTAGTCAGTTACATCAAGAGTCTGTGAACTACACCAACAGCCATGTGCTCGAATATTACAACCGTTCGAAACAGTATACGGATGAAAAGTCGCAGCAAACATTGCAGAGTGCTAATAACTATACAGATCAACGTATAAATCAACTCTCAAATACTTTTAATGAGAAATTAGAAGGTTTACAACATAGAGAAGATGCGGGAGTTGCATCTGCTATGGCAATGGCAGCTATCACAGTTAAACCAAACCGCAAATATAATATTGGTATGGGACTTGGTTACTATGGCGATCAAGATGCTATTGCATTAGCCGCTAAAATTAATACCTCGCCTGATACTATTATGACGTTAGATACATCATATAACTCTAATCATAATGTGGGCGTTGCTGCTGGTATGACATTTGGTTTTAACTAATTGAAGAAATTACCTTATCACAAACTTAGTTAATCAAATGCTACAGATAAAAAAAAACCGACATTCGTGTCGGTTTTTTTATAAATTTGCTAAAAAATCACTTCAGACGTTCAATAACCCATGGCATTAATTGGTCATAGGCATACCAGCAACCCGCCGCAATAATTGCAGTCCAAATCAATCGCGATACCCATTTAGAGCGCTGCATATGACGAGAAGGATCAGGCTCACCACAGTGAGGACAAAAATGTGCACGACGAGACACAATACCTTCACAAGCAGGACAATCCGTTAAACGTTTAGATCTCGTTGCTACCCCTGCTTGACTCGATGATTTTGCAGTTAACGACGACTTTTTTGTAGATTGAGATCGCTGCTCTGCACGCATTGAAAGCATAACATCACCGTTATCATCATCTACTGCCGAAAAATCTGTTGTTTTCACGTTGTTCACCATTAAATCAATTACTACGATAATGATACTAAATAACTATCCAATAAGCATTCTTACTCGATAGATAATGTTCTAAGTTTCATTTTATCGTCATATATAATGTTTTTTTGTAATTAATGTGTTGTTTAATATCGATTAATTGTGATATTTGTATAACTGAATTCATTACTATTCGACAATATCCATACATACTTGCAATACTGTAACCACACCTTTACTACCCTATAACCAAGAAGAATAGGTAAATACAGCAACTACTCGTTTCATTGATTACTGATCGTATTTTCATCAATATAATGGACTATAATATGAAAAAATCGCTTATCAAAACAACGTTATTTGTTATTTAAGCATTATTTAATAACAAAAATAATCGAAAGAGATGACTCACCACCATTAACTCTATCTACCAAAGAATCTCGCTTTGATTTTCTCGAACAAAAAGTGCGCTTCGTTCAAAGAACGCACTGCTATATTCAACGGCTTAGTTAAGCTCAAAAAATGCTGTATATCCGGAATATCATTGCAAGGTTGCCGAGAACAGCCAAGGAAAGCCAATTGCTGATGATTTAGTCCCGATAAAAAGCTTGATTCTATCAACAAACGTTGAAAGCGCCCCCACTGCGTGAAATTATTTGACAACACCACAGAAGGAGAAAAAAAGTGATAAAACAGCGCATTTCTTGCTGTCAAATTTGGATAACTTTGTTGATGTAAACACTCTGGATCAAACAAAAAGAGCGTTCCAGCCTTACCAATTACTCTTGTTAATTCATAATCTTCAGTTTTTTGATGGTGCAACTCCCCTACTTGCCCCTGATACTGATGCCGATGAGAACCAGCAACAAACGCAAATGCTCCTGACTCTACATCATCAAGATAACAAGCTAATTTTAATGATCTTGGAATAGACTTAGATTGATAATATTCAGTGCAATACCATTCATCACGATGTAGTGGATGAAAATTGTCTTTAAACGGAAGACTTTGCCAGCCTTTCGCTTCTTGCAAACAAACATCTTTCCCTAGATATTCAACAATAAGACTATTAATTAATGGCATTAAGGGCAATTGGCAAAAATAAGAATCTAATGTTAATAGTTGTTCGACCATTAATCGTTTTCTATCCGTTTGCGCATACCCTGTCCATGAGTTAAAAGCAGGGCGCTCCAATTGAGATTGAAAGATCCTTTGCATTTTAACTAATTCATCTTTTGTAATACATTCCGGTAGTACAACAGCACCGTTATGTTTTAACTCGCTCAGTAAAGCTAGAAGTTGTGACATCTGTTAATACCTGAATAAAGTCAGACGCTAATTTTTCACAACCATACTGGTAGTAAAAATCAGAAGACGGTTTTTTTACGCTTAATTTATTACGCTCAAACAATTGATATAAATGTCTTAGTTGATCTAAATAGATCGCTGGCTCTTCTATTGACACTTCATAAAGTTGTGTGGCGTGTCGTCTTAAAAAATCTGATGTTTCACCATCGGGTAATTCAGCTAAAATCGGCTTGCCACTTGCCACATAATCTATCGCTTTAGTCGCTAAATGCGTATCCGCTTTACCTTTATCTGGTTTACCTTTTTGAATAAATAACACATCACATTGCGATAAAATATCGTGTAACTTTTCTTTTGGTTGAGCACCTATCATTACAACCTTATCGGTTAATTTATACTCGCGTATCAACTGCATCATTTCATCTTGAACATCACCTACATTGATAAGGCGAATAGGAAAATCACACTGCGCTAATTGCTTAAATAGGCCTTTTGCGCTGCGCCTAAAACCATCCCATGTCCCGCTATAACCAAGGGTCAACACCTTATGATTATCGGAAACATGATCAAGGATTTGATCATAACTATTAGGGATATAACGAACACTATGTTGGGGGTATAAAGATTGATAAGTATGATAATCAGCCATCGACGTCACTATCAAAGCACTCGCTTGCTGCATTATTTTTTGTTCAGATTTAACGTCATTTTCATCGGAAAAATAACTCGCTTGCGACCACGCATCACGAAAATCTAACACCAAAGGAACATTGAGCCATTTTGAGAGCAGCCTACCAATTAAAGCGCTACTAAAAGGAGGGCAAGAAACAACAATCACATCCGGTTTAATCGATTTACTTTTTTGCCATGCTTTATAAAGAGCAGGGAATATCCAGCCCCAATGCATATCAATCAACCAATACTTTTTAGCAATATCACCATCTCTTTCTGGTGAGCGCCAATGTCTTAAACGATAACATTGTTTGTGAATAATTGTTGGCCATTTCCAACACCAATCAATATTCCATGAAGATACAGGAACGATATCTGCGAAAAGTTCTATCTTATTTTTATTATCAACATTAGCAAACCGATGATCTCGGGCTTCACGAAAGACCACCACTCGATGTCCTAAACGCGTTAAAGACTCACTAAATCGTCGACTTCTGTTTGCACCAACATTTAATAACGGTGGGGAAAAGTAACTAAAATAAAATATATTCATTCATTCCCCCTTAACATCCTAATGACTTTGCCAGGATTACCTGCAAACAATACATTTGGCGGCACATCTTTAGTGACGACACATCCAGAAGCAACAACTGAGCCACGTCCAATAGTGACAGGCTTTACAATATTGACACCAGTACAGATCCATACATCGTCTTCAATCACTAAATCAGCCATTACTGGCGGTTCATACCTGTCTAAACCCGGGCTATGACCGCTATGAGCATTAATGCTCGTTCTTCCTGCAATCATAACGTTATCGCCGATAAGTACTTTCCTTCCAACTGAAATTCCGGTTTGCCAACCAATATAGCAATTTTCACCTATTCTTATTTCGCAACAACCACTATCAGGATGGCCGTGAATACTCAGGGCTCCGTTTAGACAAGTATTATTACCAATATAAATTTTTATCGGCCCTTGAATTAAAGGGAAGCCATTTTCTAAACTCAACCCAGGGCTGTAATGTTCTAACCGTGCCTGTAACATAGGAAGATATAGAAAAATGTTCAATAAGCGTTGGAAAGTGAAACTCGCTAATCGATAAAGAACATAAATAGGCCGATATATCCATGCTAAATCAGGCAGTTGACCATAAACGAACCATTTTGAAACTCGGTATAACAATCGGCTTAATGGTGTGTTTTGTTGTTTGATATAAGCACGAATTCGATGCGTTATTAACATTAATCACCACCTTTACGACTTATTTAAAGCACTTTATTGTCCAATCAAAGAAGAATACAATGCGTGAGTTTGGGCGATTTGTATTGCGATATCATATTTTTGTTCTACCTTTCTTCTCGCAGCTAAACCAACACATTCAAGCAATTTATTTTGGCTATAAAGAAACTGAAGCAATTTTTGTACCTGATCTCTTTGTTCAAAACACACATACCAACCCTGCTGTTTATCGGTAAAAATCTCGGCAAGCCCACCGATAGGTTCAGCGATAACTGGTCGCCCTACTGCCATTGCTTCAACGGCGACATATCCGAAAGCTTCCTGCCAACAAGATGGCATTAATACAATATGTGCGTGTTGTAAATCCTGCTCAATTTTTGCTGAACGCCCATGGTAATAAATCGAATTTTCTCGATAGGCTGTGAGCTTCACCTGCTCAGACAGTTCTCCATCCCCATAAATATCTAATTGTGCAATCGTTGCTAATTCTGGTTGAGAAAAGAGATCTAATAAGTAGTGGATTCCTTTTTCTGCACTCAAACTTCCGATATAAAAACAACGTAATTTATTCGTAATTGGCGGTAATTTTTTATAGTTAAATCGCGATAAATTTATACCATTATTAATCAGCACTATTTTTTCAGAGGGCATAAACGCTTCTAACCATCGCTGAATAAAAGGTGAAATCGCACAAAGACGAGTAATTGGCATACCAAGAACCCATTGCTTCCATCGACGCCATCCTGTTATCTCAACGTGTTTTGGTGGTGAATTATGCATGGTAAGCACAATTTTCGAACAAAAAATGCGGGCAATAAATGTATAAAGGTGACCAATACCATAAAAATGGAAATGGATAAGATGAGGACGATAACGTAGTAGTAAAGCAAATAATTGGGCGGAATTTGCAAAAGCGGAATAGGTATAGTTTTTTGATTTTAAGACAGAATAAGCGTCATCTGAAATAGATCGTGCGAATAAAATGAAGTGTTTGTTTGAATCCGGTAGCTGAATTAAAAAATCCAAAAAACTACTACCTTTTTTTACATCAATATCACAAATTAAGACTATGTTTTTCATCTTTTGTCTCACGATAAAAAGGTAGTCTTTAAAGCATATCTGAGAATATATTATTCTTTTCTTAAAAAGGAGAATTTTCGCGAAAGGTAAACAAACGGCTACCATTGCAGTAGCCAAATTCCGATAAAAGTAATGCTGAACCGTTAATTAACACCCATTTGATGTTTATATTTGGTCACTGATTTCTCACAGAAATCTCGCTCATCATCATCGTCAATATTGTTAATAAGTTCAGCAAATGCCTCATAGCCAACCTTACCGTTTTTTACTTTCCATACGGTATAAGCTGCCTGCTTATCTAATTCAATACGTGTTCTTTCACCATCAGACAGTAACGTAAGGTTATACATCAATTATGCTCGCTTTAATTATATTGATTCATTTTACCTAAAAACAAAAGTGATCAAAATAGCCATGCATCATAATCATTTGGGTTTTCTTACGGCAAAATTTGCGTAATCAACTATCAAAAAAGAAGTCCACCCTCTCTTTTTCAACAGAATTAGTAAACAACTTACTATTTTATCTAAAACAGCCTAAATTATGTGATATTGATCGCGAGAATAATCATCCTGCTCTCATAAACTGCTTCCATTGAAACGCAACAATAACCTTTGTTAATTATTAAAATCTAGGAGCAATATATGGCTACCCCACATATTAACGCAGAGCTTGGCGATTTTGCAGAAACAGTACTAATGCCTGGTGATCCTCTACGTGCTCAGTATATTGCTGAAACTTACCTAGATGATGTTAAGCGTGTTTGTGACGTACGTAGTATGTATGGCTACACTGGTACCTATAAAGGTCAACGTATTTCAGTTATGGGGCATGGTATGGGTATCCCTTCATGCTCTATTTATGTCCACGAATTAATTAAAGACTTTGGTGTTAAAAATATTATCCGTATTGGTAGCTGTGGCGCTGTCCATGATGATGTAAAACTGATGGATGTGATCATCGGTATGGGCGCCTCAACAGATTCGAAAGTTAACCGTATTCGCTTCTCAGATCATGACTTTGCAGCAATTGCGGATTATCACTTATTAGAAACGGCTGTCAATCAAGCACGAGCACAGAAAGTACCTGTTCGTGTCGGTAATGTTTTCTCTGCTGATTTATTCTACAGTCCAGAAAGCGATCTTTTCGATAAAATGGAAAAGCTCGGTATCCTTGGCGTAGATATGGAGGCCGCTGGTATTTACGGCGTTGCTGCAGAGTTAGGTGCAAAAGCACTGACTATTTTAACGGTTTCTGATCATATCAAACGTGGTGAAAAGCTCAGTGCAGAAGATCGTCAAACGTCATTTAATGAAATGATGAATATCGCACTAGAAACAGCAATTTCGTTATAAATACTCCATAAGCGGGAGGCATTCTTCCCCGATATGTTGACCGCTTATTTCTATCCAAAGATAAAAACTAAAGGGATGTTAGTTTAATCAGTACCTTCAATTAATAGAAACCAGCTCGATAATGTAAAATGTGGCGTCTTACACAATCATAGGTAACATATTATTGAAACGTATTGTTCTCTGACAGTGCTGAGTACTATTTACTCAGCCCCTTCTCACAAATCCCACGCCTGCTTAGTAACAACCTTGATAATATATTTATACTCATTGTTAAGACCCCTCAAAAATAAGGTTTGATTATGTCGACATCTCTTACAACAGCAAACCCCATTGAGCAGTTACCTTTGGCTTTTAATGGCCATCAGTTTAATCACTGTAAGACATTGAGTTGTAAGAACTTTGGTTCACATAATCCAAATGACTATGTGCTACAACAGGCAAACAAAAATCGTCCGATATTGGTATGCCGTGAATGTGGTGCTTTTCCTCCTTTATTGAATAACCAAGATATTGTAGAAGAAGCGCTACGTTACCAAACCCAACAAAGCGGCGATCTTCCTAAATGCACAAATAACGCCTGTGAAAATAACGTGTTTTCAGCATTAACACATAGACATTTATATCACGCATTTGGCTTTAGTGGTGACAGGCAACGTTATCGTTGTAAAGCATGCGACCAAACATTTGTTGATCGTTGGTCTGGTAGTAATAATAAACATCTTATACAACAAAAACTCTTAGGGTTATTATTTACTGGTTATCCCGTGCGAGATATTTGTCGTCGCTTAGAGATAAATCCAAAAACATTTTATGATCAATTAAACCACATCGCAGCAAGGTGTCGCCGCCAACTTGCTCTGTTTGATGAACGCTTGTTTAAGCACCAACATAAAGTACAACTGGCTTCCAATATAAAAGCGTTGCAAGAGAAAAGTATGAACGGTGTACTATGGGTTGCCAGTGCAGAAGCGCAGTCAGGGTATGTTGTTGCTCAGCATATTAATTATCAACAAGAAACCGTGGAATCAACACAAGAGCACCATAATGCTTATCAAGATAACGCTCGCTATATGGCGCTCTCTACACCACATCAAACGCTGACAGAAACATTTATCCCGCAAGGAATATTAGCGCGAGTAGATACAACCTATAGGAAAATTTTTAGTCGCTCCAATATGGAAAATCCATTGACTGATGGCAGGCTCATTAATTACCCAACAAAAGGAACATTGATCCACCCTCAATACACCGTATATAGCCACTACCTTTATTTAAAGCAAATGTTCCAACATAGCGACTATCTTGCGGTTTTTATGCCTCAAGAAACACTACTTCGCTCTGCCTGTATTTCAGTTTTTATTGATCATATTAAAAAGAAACGAATTGATCCTGTTTATGTTCTTGAAGATGAACAATGGCTACACGGCGATAAGCCAGACAATGTCGATATTGTTCTACTAGGTTGGTGGCAAGATAGGTGGGCTTTTACTCATTTAGAGAACGCAAGTAAAGGGATCTGCCATCTTGGTGGAGAAACCTCGAAAGATAAACAATGGCTAGAACACGCAACATACCGTGCTATTTCATCTTATCAAAACCGTTTTCAAGACCAATTTAGCCAACTGATCAACGAGCCAAGACGTAAACTTCGCCCTGCAGGATTATTGCCCTTGCTTGATATTTATCGCGCTTGGCATAACCTTTGTCGCCAAGATAAATACAGATTAACTCCTGCGCAACGATTAGGTCTTGCCTCTTCACCAATAACATTAGAACAGTTACTGAGCTAGCTGCAGACATAAAAAAGGCTCAATATTGCCATCACTGATGCCATTTTATTGAGCCTAATTAGGATGTTTATAATCTTATTTTTCAGCCGCAACTACTGAGATTTCAACCAATAAAGCATCACGTGCCATGCTGGCTTCCACACAAGCACGCGCAGGTGCATGACCTTCAGGAACCCAGTTATCCCACACTGCATTCATTTCTGCGAACATACTCATATCTTTAATGTAAATCGTTGCAGAAAGCATATGCTCTTTATCACTTCCCGCTTGTAGTAATAACGCTTCAACTTTATCCAGCATTGTCTGTGTTTGCTCTGTAATACCTTTTGTTGCATCAGCACAAACTTGACCACACAGATAAATAGTTCCGTTATGTTTTACAATACGGCTCATTCGAGCACCCGTTTCCAAACGTTCAATCATGATATTTCCTGTTCACTAGAAAGTAAGAGGTCATTGTAACTTTTTTTGCATAAAAATCGTCATAGTTCGGTAAGAAAATAAAATTATTTGCACATAATGCAGTTTATACCGTAAATTTCAGCTATTTTCTTAACGAATCTTCAATTCTCGCTTTCCAAATCGCCATTGCTAATGCCGGCTTACGTAGCACTTCAGGTGTTGGGATCCAGCCATGCTTGATCTTAGCAAACACATCAAAACGCTCTGCTGTACCAGACATTGCTTCTGCTATGACTTTACCTGCAATATTGGTTAAACCAACGCCATGACCAGTGTATCCATGAGCAACATAAATATCATTCCCCAAGTGATCAATTTGAGGCATGTAAGAACGAGTGACCGCAAATAAGCCGCCCCAGTGGTACTCCATTTTCACATCTTTTAGCTGTGGGAATACCGTGATCATACGTTGACGTAGACGCTCCGCTGAATCACTGTATTCACCATTAAATGGGTGATTTACTCCGCCAAATAAAATACGACCATCAGGTGTCGGACGGTAATAATCAAGACTGTTATTTAAGTCTGACATTGCCATCATATTGGAAATAGGCTGACGATCACCTAATTGCTCTGTTACTGCAATATAAGAAGCAACGGGCAAAACGACACTTTGTGCTTTACGGTTTAACCCGTCTAAATATGCATTACACGCCAATAACACTTGTTTCGCTTTTACACGACCTTTTGGGGTATGAATAATATGTGGATTGCCTTTTTCAATTTTAGTCGCAGGGGTATTTTCAAATACCGAAGCACCTAATGACATTGCAGCACTGGCTAAACCTAAGGTGTAATTTAATGGGTGCATATGTGCACTGTTTGAATCAAACAACCCACCAAGGTAACGATCGGTATGCGCTACTTGCTGAATTTGTTCTTTTTCCCACCAGCTTGCACTTGGGTAATCATAACGAGTCTGCTTTAAGTCATACCAAGATTTTAATTCTTCTTCTTGGCTCTTTTTCAATGCCAGCTCGATATAGCCTTGTTGAAAATCACAGTCGATGTTGAATGTTTCAATACGCTCGCGTGCAATATCAACCGCCTCACAAGAGAGATCCCATAATTGTTTTCCCCATTCAGGGCCATAGGTCTCATCGACTTCACGCAGCCCCAAACAGTAACCAACGAGACACTGCCCACCATTACGGCCAGATCCCCCCCATGCTAAACGCTGAGATTCAAGAACGACAACCGAAAAACCTTTCTGACGTAATTCGATGGCAGCATTCAAACCTGTCATACCCCCACCAATAATACACACATCAGCTTCTATCTGTTGTTCGAGTGCTGGTTGCTCAGGTAATGCATTAATTGTTGCTTGGTAATAACTATCAATATATTGACTACGCATGGACATTCCAATTGCCTATAGATAAGAACAGAGAAAAAATCGCGCGGATAATGTCACGCTATTAATGCAACAACAAGGGATTTATTACTGTGATAGTGGTCATATATCACGCCGATTAACTTTGACATGCTTAATGTTAACTCTATTATCCGCTACTCACTGACTTACCTGGTCATTTAGGGAAATAGAAATGAAAAAAGTTTTTAAAGGGGTGACAACACTAGCATTCGCACTTTCAGCATTTAATGTTTCGGCAAATGATGCTGTGCTTAATATTTACAACTGGGCTGAATATATGCCAACAGATGTAATTCAAGCATTTGAGAAAGAATACAATGTCACCGTCAACTATTCGACTTTCGATAATAACGAAGCGATGTATACCAAATTAAAACTGCTGGATAACAAAGGTTATGATGTGGTTTTTGCTTCAACCTATTTTATTGAAAAGATGGCGCGTGAAGGCATGTTAGCCAAAATAGACAAATCCAAAATGCATCACTTAAAAGATGTTTATCCTGGTTTGTTAGGCCAACAATTTGATCCTAAAAACGATTACTCACTTCCGTATGTTTGGGGTGTGACAGGGATCTCTTATAACTCAGATAGTATTAAAAACGATCAGGTAACGGGCTGGAATGATTTATGGAATACTGATTTCCAACGCCAAGTCATGCTATTAGACGATGTTCGTGATGTATTTGGTATGGCATTAAAAGCACAGGGCCATAGCATTAACAGCACAAACGAAGCTGAAATTAAACAAGCATACGAGAAACTGCGCGACTTACGTCCTAACGTTGTCGTTTATAACTCAGACGCACCACATGTCCCTTATGTGACCGGTGAAGCGATGCTCGGGATGCAATGGAACGGTAATGCTTATTTAGCAAAACAAGAAATGCCAGAGCTAAAATTTGTTTATCCTAAAGAAGGATCGATTCTGTGGATGGATAACTTTATTGTGCCAGAAGGCAGCGTAAATAAAGATTTAGCCTTTAAGTTTATTGATTTCTTTATGCGTCCAGAAAACCAAGCAAAATTAGTTGAAGAGCTAGGTTTCCCTGCGCCAAATAAGCAAGCAAAATCATTCTTACCTAAAGAATTACAAAACGATCCAATGATCTTCCCAACAGATGAGGAAGTAAATAAAGGTGAGTTTACTAATGATGTTGGTAGTGCAGTCAATATTTACCAAAAATACTGGCAAATGCTGAAGAGCTAAAATAAAAAAGAGCAACACACTGTGTTGCTCTTTTAGTTCAAATAATATTAATTAAATTCTATTCCAGTACTTGTTACAAAATAACTAAGTTCACCAAAATCATTAATTGTCAGCTCCTTAGAATACAGAGAAACAATATCCTCACCACTAGAATTTATTGATACATAAATATCAGTTAACGTAATAATCTTTCTCTGACTATCAGCAATTGCTTCGAGTTGAAGAGCTCCCAAATCATTAATATGCCAAGAGAACTCTTGACCTAATGAATTAACGGCAATTTGATTTTTAGAAAAACTATATTCCTCACCGCCAATATTAAGTGACTTATCGTTCAAGTATGATTCATGGAATACTAGTTCAGAAACTAAATTAGGATCGGTACATGACACAACAGCATTGTGGTAAAGATCTTCGCTAGCAATTGAGCCATTACCAATAGAACAATAGTTCGCCATAGAATCTGACAATTTAGCTATTGCTGACCATACATCATAACTGTATGTACCATCCGCTAATTTCACTTGCGAATAAACAACTATGTTATAAGTACCATCTCTACCTAAATCAGTAACTTGATATTCAAACACTGAATCTACGGCTTGTCCGATTGGGGCAACATAAGCGCCATTCTGACTATAAGTTGCAATAGAGTCTGCCGAGATAACATGAATATCACCGCGCGGAGACACAACCTTCAGAACTTTTCCATAATTAGAAGCGAATAAATCAAACTCATCACTTAAATTATTACACTGCTGAATTACTTCAGAGTAAGCACTTGGGTAGTTAGCTGAAATAGCGTCAACTGATGACGTAATACTATCGCCACATGCTGTAGCGGTATCATTAACATCAGAAATTGCCATTACACGCTCAATATCATTACTCGCTATTTCATTAAAGAAGACAGTATCTTCAACACTTGCAGGTGAACGTTTCACTTTAACAAGCTTACCATCCAATTCGGTAACAAGCGTTTTATTGATATTTTCAATGGTGTATTGATTAACCCAACCATATTTAGCGTTTTCATCTTCTAACTTAATATTCAATGAAATCATGCTTTCATTGTTTGTATATTGCCAAGCTGAATCAGCTGATAACGGTATTTCATTTAAAGTATAAGTACTAGTTTCACTATCATAAGCTTGATCAAATAATTTAACTAAACCAACTTCATTAATCTGAACTAATAGCCCCTGTATATCAAATCCATAATCAAGCGAGTTGTTTGATTCAATTTGATCACCACTTTGACTGAAATCAGCAACGATTAAATCAGATAAAACATACTGTTGTTCCTGATAACTAATGATAGAATTACACGCTATAACACCATTAACTGTTGCATTATCATAACAATGTTCAGATTCTAAATAGTAATATTCGCTGACAGCTAGCTCTGATATTAAAGCTTTAGCACCTGGTGAGAATTGCTCTGTGTAGTCCCACATTTCAGGTATGTACAACTTTTGACTTCTTAAGAAATAAGTAATATTTGTTCTTGATAAGTCAACTTCTTTACCAGAAATCACATCACTATATAGCTGATTCTCTTGCTCATAAGTAACAGAGCCATCACCATTATCAACAATATTTGCGCTGTTTGAATCGACTGAAATAGTGCCATCTGCTGATAATATATATGTCGGATTAAAATCTCGTTCAGCAAAATAATTTAGGCTACTTTGATTCGTTAACTCAGCCTTATTTACTGATAACTTTGAACCATCAAATAAATACGTTAATTTTTCAGAAGAATTATATCCATCTATTCCATACTCAATAAAAGTTGAATTTTCTTGCAAGAAATCACTTGCATTATTTCCTGTCTCTATAGGTGTCTGAGTTAACTCTTCATACTCTTTTAAACGTAGTTCTACATCAGCTTTGAAAGATGAAATATCGCTACCAAATGACTCATTATTACTTGTATAGCCCAGTAATGATTTCGTCTGCTCTTTAAAGCCCCAAACAGGATTACCTTCTAAATCGTATTCAGTATAATTGCCGACAGTTTTAATCAACAGCTCACCGTAACCGATATAATGTGTACCTGAATCTTTAATATTCCGATCGGCACGTCCCGGATCGCCAGATTTATTAATATAGGTTAGATCATAATTATAAGACTGAACACATACTTCCTGTAGCCCCTGAGGCCCCTGAATAATATCTTTACCTACATAAGTAATTTCTTCAGATACTTGTTGTGGGTCATCTTTTAATGGAGCCCATGGCGTAACGCGAATACTCTCAACTTGTTGTGGTTCATTTAGCTTAGCTAATTTACTAAAACCATCCGTTGATAGATTCAAACCATACCATTGATTATTTATCTCTTGGAAACCATAGTATTTTCCTTTCTCATCACCGACGCCAAGATACTCATACTCTTCAGCAACTAAAGGATTTGAGAAATCATCCAACTGACTCATATCATACAATTGAACCAGTGATTGATTTACACTTAGGCCTTCTGTTTCCTGCCAATTATCAACAACCTTTTGATCTGTTATTAACTGATGAAAATAACTCGGGTACTCAGAATCAAGTCCTGTTCGGATAACCTGATAAAGCTTACTATTCTTCAAATCAGTATTACTATCGCTCTGATCTTGAGGAAGCGACGCTAAACATTGACCATATGTATCTGGAGTCACTAACGCTATCAATGGTTCGTTATCAACAATATCGTCATACCCATCGTTATCATCATCGGGATCAACATTGTTAGCTAAACCATCTTTATCGGTATCAACAGATTCAAATGGATTATCAGGGTATTCATCCAAACGATCTGGTATGCCATCACCATCTGTATCTTTATTATATTCAAGATATTCTTCCCTTAATAAATCCATTTCAGATTTAAATACGACAGGGCTTTGACCTATAGTTTCAACACCTTTGGTATAACCTTGTAAAGTCTTGGTTTGTTCTGTGTAACCGTCAATATAACTACCATCTACGTTGGCTTCGGTATATTCACCGACAGTTTTAACTAAGACCTCACCATTGCCAATATAATTAACCCCAGAAGCTGTAATATGTAGGTCTTTACGTGATTCATCTTCTGATTTATTAATATAAGTCAGATCATACGCGTAAGATTGGACACACACTTCTTGCGGGCCATCAGGACCTTCAATAATTTCTTTTCCGGTATAAGTAATATCTTGTGATATTTCTTGCGGATCATCAATTGATGGAGCCCATGGCGTAACACGGGTACTAATAACTGTTTGTGTTTCATTTAATGCAGAAGATTTATTAAACCCAGCATTCGTTAAGTTCAAACCATACCAACGATTTTCAATATCTTGGAATCCAAAATATCGACCTTCATTATCACCAGTACCCATATACTCATATTCTTGTGCAAGTAATGGATCGACTTCAAGAGATGAGTTATCTGCACGATAAGAGTCAACGGTAGATTGGATAACGGTTAGTCCTGGAATGCCTTGCCAGTCATTCAACTCACCAACTTCAGAAATCAACTGCAGTGTATTGAGAGGAATTTCGCTATCTAAAGGCATTTCTGAAACGTGGTACAACGAGCTGTCTTTCAGATCAGATGATGTACCTGCAAATGCTTGCGGAAGAGAGCTTAAACACTCACCAAATGTAGAAGGTGTTGTTAAGGCGACTAATGGATCAGTATCAACAGCATCTTCGTAACCATCGTTGTCATCATCCAGATCAGCATTATTACCAATACCGTCACCATCGGTATCTAACGATTCATTATTATCTAATGGGAAAGCATCATCAGAGTCAGCGACACCATCGCCGTCGTCATCGGTATCTTTGTTGTTACCAATACCATCGCTATCGGTATCAACTGTTTCTGAGTTATCAGCAGGGAACGCATCAGCGTTATCACCGACACCGTCACCATCAGTATCTGCTGTTTCTGATTTATCTTCAGGGAACGCATCAGCGTTATCACCAACACCGTCACCGTCGGTATCAACTGTTTCTGAGTCATCAGCAGGGAACGCATCAGCGTTATCGCCTACACCATCACCATCGGTATCTGTTGTTTCTGATTTATCTTCAGGGAACGCATCAGCGTTATCACCAACACCGTCACCGTCGGTATCAACTGTTTCTGAGTCATCAGCAGGGAACGCATCAGCGTTATCGCCTACACCGTCACCATCGGTATCTACTGTTTCTGATTTATCTTCAGGGAACGCATCAGCGTTATCACCGACGCCATCACCATCGGTATCTGTTGTTTCTGATTTATCTTTAGGGAACGCATCAGCGTTATCGCCTACACCGTCACCATCGGTATCTACTGTTTCTGATTTATCTTCAGGGAACGCATCAGCGTTATCACCAACACCGTCACCATCGGTATCTACCGTCTCTGACTTATCTTCAGGGAACGCATCAGCGTTATCACCGACACCATCACCATCGGTATCTGTTGTTTCTGATTTATCTTTAGGGAACGCATCAGCGTTATCGCCTACACCGTCACCATCGGTATCTACTGTTTCTGAGTCATCAGCAGGGAACGCATCAGCGTTATCACCAACACCGTCACCATCGGTATCAAGTGTTTCTGATTTATCTTCAGGGAA
>NZ_PYNU01000040.1:0-7281 GCF_003026075.1 Photobacterium sp. GB-210
TGCTGCCTCTAATTTAAATTCAGCACTAAATAATCGTCTTGTTCGTTTTGTCATGATGTCACCTATCCATGTTAAGAGGTGATGATATCACCTCTGAGTAGGTGGCCAAATTTAATGTACCACTACATCTAAACTTACATCGTGCTCTGGGTATTCATCTAAATACGCTTTTGCTAAAGACAATTTGCTACGATTAGTTTGGGAGTCTTTAGGTAAAGAAACTGATTTACCATACGTACTGGATAGTGAGAGAAGCGTACTATAAATCAACGTTTCTATAAGCAGCGTTGATGCACCGTTTTCAATCTGGTCAAAGATCAAACGCAGTTGGCTGGAAATCTTCTTATCATTAATCACAGAATCACGAAAATAGGGGGTTAGGGAAGCGCTACCCAATAAATCTTGGGATATTTTCTCAAAATGATCGGGCGTTGGGTAAATGGCCTTATAGCGCCACCCCTCTGTGGTTGCTGATTCACCGGTATGTACATCATCAGCGTTGACCAAAATAATACTATCCTGACCTGCAATATGATTAGCACCGCTGCGAAAAAAGCGTTGCGCACCTTGCTCAATAACGCCTATGGTGTAGCCCTCATGAACATGTTTAGAGAACGTTTGTTTAGTGAAATCGGCATTCACATATTCAATACCGTTGAATGCGTTGGAAGTGATGTAATCTGCTTTTTCTTTGTCCAATCCCAACCTCCTTATCTTAAGTATTGTAAAATATTGCTCAATTGTATAAATAGTTCTGTTGACTATTTTTCGACTGTAAAATTAAACACCTACTCCATTTAGAAGCTGAGCTGGTTGCAATTTTATACTATCTTAGTCTGAACCTATCATTACACCTTAGTAATTGTCTTTTAAGCGGCTCTCAGATTATTTCATTTGTGATAGAATTAATGAAAATTTCGAATCGCCAAGTGATACTGAGCGAGTTTTCATCAGATGTTCTCGGTATCCATTAGTCATTGAAAGACAGGAATTACATTGAGTCAGTCGAATCAAACTCAAGCAGACGTGTTGAATAACGAAAAAACATTAAAGTCTGCCATTAAAGATTGCATGATGCGCGATCGTTTTCGTCTACACAAACGTGTACAAGGCGCATCACGAATTAAAAACGAAAAATCCAAGCACGCTGTATTTGACGAAATTGCATTAGAGATTGCGAAATCAATGCAAACGGTGGAACGTCGCCGTACTCAGCGTCCAAAAATCATATACCCAGCACAGTTACCCGTAAGCCAGAAGAAAGATGATATCGCTGAAGCGATCTTAAATAACCAAGTGGTTATTGTGGCGGGTGAAACGGGTTCAGGTAAAACTACTCAGCTACCTAAAATCTGTTTAGAAATCGGTCGTGGTACCCACGGTATGATCGGCCACACTCAGCCTCGTCGTCTGGCTGCACGCTCTGTTGCTTCTCGTATTGCAGAAGAAATGGAATGTGAAATGGGCTCTCACGTAGGTTATAAAGTCCGATTTAACGATCAGGTCTCAGAGCATAGCCACGTAAAGTTAATGACAGACGGTATTTTACTGGCTGAAATTCAACACGATCGTTTCTTAAGTCAATATGACACTATCATTATCGATGAAGCGCACGAACGTAGCTTAAATATTGATTTCATAATGGGTTATTTGCGTGAGTTATTACCAAAACGCCCAGATTTAAAAGTCATAATTACTTCAGCAACCATCGATCCTGAGCGTTTTTCTAAGCACTTTAATAATGCACCTATTATTGAAGTGTCAGGTCGTACGTACCCAGTAGAAGTTCGCTACCGCCCTGTGGTTGAAGACGGTGATGACACCGATCGTGATCAGTTAGATGCAATTTTTGATGCGGTCGATGAACTGTGCGATGAGGGTGAGGGTGATATCCTGATCTTCTTAAACGGTGAGCGTGAAATTCGTGATACTGCAGATGCGTTAGAAAAGCGCAAATTACGCCATACTGAAATTCTACCTTTGTACGCACGTCTATCGGCGGGTGAGCAAAACAGAGTATTCCAATCACACTCTGGTCGCCGTATTGTACTTTCAACAAACGTAGCGGAAACTTCACTGACTGTTCCGGGTATTAAATACGTTATTGATCCGGGTACAGCCCGAATCAGTCGTTATAGTTACCGTACTAAAGTACAGCGCCTTCCGATTGAAGCTATATCACAAGCTAGTGCTAATCAGCGTATGGGGCGTTGTGGTCGTGTTCAAGAAGGTATCTGTATTCGTCTATATTCTGAGGAAGATTTTTTATCGCGCCCAGAATTTACCGATCCTGAAATTCTACGTACTAACTTAGCGTCAGTTATTCTTCAAATGACCGCGATTGGTTTGGGTGATATCCAAGCTTTCCCATTTGTAGAAGCGCCCGATAATCGTAATATTCAAGACGGTATTCGATTATTGGAAGAGTTAGGTGCGATTAACTCTAAAGCCACAGATCCTCGTAAACGTTTATCACCAATGGGTCGCCAATTAGCGCGTCTTCCTATTGATCCGCGTTTAGCTCGTATGGTACTTGAAGCGCCTAAGCATGGTGCATTACGTGAAGTGATGATCATTGCATCGGCTTTATCTATTCAAGATCCACGTGAGCGTCCATCAGATAAACAGCAACAGTCTGATGAGAAACATCGCCGATTTAACGACAAAGATTCTGACTTTGTTGCGTTCGTTAATTTATGGAATTACGTCCAAGAGCAACAAAAAGAGCTTTCTAGTAATCAATTCCGTCGTTTATGTAAGAAAGAATACTTAAACTACTTACGCATTCGTGAGTGGCAAGATATCTATTTCCAAGTCAACCAAGTGATTAAAGAGCTTGAGTTGAAAATGAATGGCAACGAAGCAAGCTATGACAGTATTCATATTTCGCTATTAAGCGGATTGCTTTCGCATATTGGTATGAAAGACCAAGAGAAAAATGAATACCAAGGTGCGCGTAACGCTCGCTTTAATATCTTCCCTGGCTCTGGCATTTTCAAGAAACAGCCAAAGTGGGTGATGGTTGCGGAGCTGGTGGAAACGTCACGTTTATGGGGGCGAATTGGCGCAAAAATTCAGCCGGAGTGGGTTGAACCATTAGCAGGTCACTTGATTAAACGTAGTTATAGCGAACCGCATTGGGAGAAGAAGTCAGCTGCCGTTCATGCGTTTGAAAAAGTTACGCTGTATGGCATTCCTGTGGTTGCCAAACGTAAAGTTAACTACGGCAATATTGATCCAACGTTATCACGTGAAATCTTTATCCGCTCAGCATTGGTTGAAGGGGATTGGGATACGCGCCATAAGTTCTATCAACAAAACCGTAAGCTATTGCGCGAAGTTGAAGAACTTGAGCATAAATCACGTCGTCGTGACATTCTGATCGATGATGACGAGCTGTTTAATTTCTACGATCAGCGTATTGATTTGAAAGTAACGTCAGGTCGCCACTTTGATTCATGGTGGAAGAAAGCATCGAAAGAAGATCCTGAGTTATTGAACTTTGAGCGTGAGATGTTATTCCGTGGCGATGCAAGTCATGTCACTGATCTAGATTATCCAAACTTCTGGCATCAAGGTAACTTGAAGCTAAAACTGAGCTACCAGTTTGAACCGGGTGAAGATAACGATGGTGTCACCGTTCACGTGCCATTGGCTATCTTAAACCAAGTTCAACCTGACGGCTTTGACTGGCAAATTCCAGGTTTACGTCATGAGTTGGTTGTTGCGTTGATCAAATCATTACCAAAACCGTTACGTCGTAACTTTGTGCCTGCACCAAACTACGCTGATGCGTTCTTAGCACGTGTTAAGCCAATGGAAGCACCATTGCTAGATTCACTAGAAAAAGAATTGAAGCGTATGAGTGGCGTCACAATTGTGCGTGAAGATTGGAATTTAGATCAGATCCCTGATCACTTGAAGATCACTTATCGTGCTGTTGATCACCGCAATCGTAAGTTACGTGAGAGCAAAGATATCTATGGTCTGAAAGACAACTTAAAAGAGAAGGTTCAAGAAACTTTGTCACAAGTTGCTGATGATGATATTGAGCAAGATGGTTTGAAAACCTGGAGTTTTGGTACGCTACCTGAACGTTACCAACAGAAACGCGGTGGCTTTGAAGTAAAAGCTTATCCTGCGCTGGTGGATAACAAAGATTCTGTTGGTATCAAACTGTTTGAAACTGAAGAGCAGCAAAACAATGCGATGCAGGCGGGTCAACGTCGTTTGATTTTACTTAACGTACCATCGCCAATTAAGTACCTTCATTCAAACTTGCCAAACAAATCGAAGCTAGGTTTGTACTTTAATCCGTATGGTCGTGTACTTGATCTGATTGATGATTGTATTGCTTGTGGTGTTGATAAGCTAATTGAAGAGAAAGGCGGATTAGCATGGCAGCCTGAATCATTTGAAGCGTTGAAAGAGTTTGTTCGTGCTGAGCTTGGTGACACCGTGGTTGATATTGCCAAACAAGTAGAAGAAATCTTAACCACAGCATTTAACATCAGTAAGCGTTTGAAAGGGCGTATTGATTTAAGCATGGCATTTGCGATGTCTGATATCAAAGCACAAATTGAAAGCTTGATCTTCAAAGGTTTTGCAACAGAATGTGGGTGGAAACGTCTGCCTGATATTCTGCGTTACATGCGTGCCATTGAGCGTCGAATGGAAAAGCTGCCAATCGATCCAAACAAAGATCGTGTGCATATTCTGAAGATTGAATCAGTAGTTAATGAGTACAAAGAGCTATTGAATAAGATCCCGAAAGGGCAGCCAGTACCTGATAAAGTAAAAGAGATCCGATGGATGATTGAAGAGCTACGTGTTAGTTACTTTGCTCAGCAGTTGGGTACGCCATACCCTGTATCAGACAAGCGTGTACGAAACGCAATTAACGAATGTTGATTTAGTTAATAGCGAAATAATAAAGAGCCGATAATGTACATAACATTATCGGCTTTTTTATGCATAAAAAACAGTATTTATTATGTCATTAATAATTAACATGCAAATTTGTTGAGGTGGTGACAAAAAAATGACACCATATGATATATAAAATAAGTGTGAACTTATTAAATTGTTTTTGTGCCAATTATCATCAGGTGATAATACCACTAGAGCTATATCTATCTGATTTTGTAACTAAACAAGGATTGTTTATTCCATGAAATCTTTTTCGGTCGTTCAAGAAAGTAAAGTATTGTCATTTTCTGGCAATGTTGAATTGAGTAATGAAATGGGTAACAAGGTTGTTACTGAGCAGCTCATGTTGTCAGTTGGCGATGTATTAATATTGCCTAATTATGCAACTGTGAGTTTGGAGCAGTCAGATGGAACACAAGTCGTATTTTCTAATGTTAATTCTAATAGTGTAGAAGAAGATCTTCCTGATGAGATAGCCAACCTTCAGGCTTTAATTGCTTCTGGAGAGGATCCAACCCTTATTGCGGAAGCTACTGCAGCTGGTCTTCAAAACATTAGTAATAGTGGTGGTTTTAGTTTTAATAGCATTGAAAGAAACGCAAAAGAAATCATAGCTGAGTCTGGATATGATAGTCGTGATACCAGCCCTCGTCCTCCTACCTCTCCTTACAATGATGGTAATGATTTTTATAGTCCTTCAAAACCACTAGAGCAGCAATCTCCTCAAGATGACGGTAAATCGAATATATCAATAAACAGCAAGCCTATTATTGTCGATGAAAACGGTGCGCCAGAAGGTGAGAGTATTACGGTAAGCACCGATGAAGAAGTAGCTGTAAGCGGTAAACTGTCCGCGACCGATGTTGATGGTGATAGCTTAACCTTCACTTCATCGACCAATCCAACCAATGGCACCGTCGTCGTGAATACTGACGGTACATGGGAATACACCCCTAAGACTAATTTCCACGGTGAAGATAGCTTTAAGGTTGAAGTCAGTGATGGTAAAGGTGGTACCGACACCATCACCGTTAATGTCAAAGTTAATCCAATCAATGATGCGCCAGTATTGGTTGATGATAACAATGATCCACTGGGCAGTGACATTACCGTCACGACAGATGAAGAAGTCGCAGTGAGCGGTCAACTGTCCGCGACCGATGCGGATGGTGATAGCTTAACCTTCACGCAAAGTTCTAACCCGACCAATGGTCAATTGACGGTTAACACTGACGGTACTTGGACTTACACACCAAACAATGACTTTAACGGTGATGATAGCTTTAAGGTTGAAGTCAGTGACGGCAAGGGTGGTACTGACACCATCACTGTTAATGTAACCGTGAATCCAGTCAATGATGCACCAGTATTGGTTGATGACAACAATGATCCATTAGGCAGTGACATTACCGTCACGACCGATGAAGAAGTGGCAGTGAGCGGCAAACTGTCAGCAACAGATGTTGATGGTGATAGCTTAACCTTCACGCAAAGTTCTAATCCAACCAATGGCACAGTGACCGTCAATACGGATGGCACATGGACTTACACACCAAACAGTGACTTTAATGGTGATGATAGCTTTAAGGTTGAAGTCAGTGACGGCAACGGCGGCACTGACACCATCACAGTTAATGTGACCGTGAAGCCAATCAATGATGCGCCAGTACTGGTTGATGATAACAATGATCCACTGGGCAGTGACATTACTGTCACGACAGATGAAGAAGTCGCCGTGAGCGGTCAACTGTCCGCGACCGATGTTGATGGTGATAGCTTAACCTTCACTTCATCGACCAACCCAACCAATGGCACCGTCGTCGTGAATACTGACGGCACGTGGACTTACACACCAAACAGCGACTTTAATGGTAGCGACAAATTTGATGTTATCGTCAGTGACGGCAAGGGTGGCACCGATACCATCACTGTAAATGTGACCGTGAATCCAATCAATGATGCACCAGTACTGGTTGATGATAACAATGATCCATTAGGCACAGACATTGCCGTCACGACAGATGAAGAAGTGGCAGTGAGCGGCAAACTGTCAGCAACAGATGTTGATGGTGATAGCTTAACCTTCGCTTCATCGACGAATCCAACCAATGGCACAGTGACGGTTAACACTGATGGCACGTGGACTTACACACCAAACAGTGACTTTAATGGTGATGATAGCTTTAAGGTTGAAGTCAGTGACGGCCAAGGTGGCACTGACACCATCACTGTTAATGTAACCGTGAATCCAGTCAATGATGCACCAGTATTGGTTGATGATAACAATGATCCACTGGGCACAGACATTGCCGTCACGACTGATGAAGAAGTCGCAGTGAGCGGTCAACTGTC
>NZ_PYNU01000041.1:0-6072 GCF_003026075.1 Photobacterium sp. GB-210
TAAGGTCTCTAAAGGGTTGTTGAAGACTACAACGTTGATAGGTCGGGTGTGTAAGTGCTGTGAGGCATTGAGCTAACCGATACTAATTGCCCGTGAGGCTTAACCATACAACACCCAAGGGGTTTTATCTCGTCAAGAGAAACGCGGACTCCAAGTACACTTGAACGTGTAGAGAACACTAGTTAACTTTCCCAGATTGCTATTTATTGTCGATGACAATAAATAAAACCGAATTTGCTTGGCGACCATAGCATTATGGACCCACCTGATCCCATGCCGAACTCAGTAGTGAAACGTAATAGCGCCGATGGTAGTGTGGGGTCTCCCCATGTGAGAGTAGGACATCGCCAGGCTTTAAATTTTAAAAGGCCATCCGAAAGGATGGCCTTTTTTCGTTTTAATACTTTTAAAGTAAGTTTCATCTATAAACTAGACCTACAGACCTACAGACCTACAGACCTACAGACCTACAGACCTACAGACCTACAGACCTACAGACCTACAGACCTACAGACCTACAGACCTACAACAGAATAGTATTTAATAAAGAGATGTATCACTGCAGTAGAGAGTTACTGCAGTGATAAAGGGGTTGAATTATAGAATTTGATTCAGGATGTGATCCGCTTTTACACGACGAATACGTGTAATGAGCTTTTTAACTTGAGCTGGATAGTTATCAATTTTTTCAATTTGCTTATAACTACCAATAAGCTGGGTATGTTCGAGAATACAATTTAATTCTTGTTGTTGCTGCTCGGCGAGTAGTTGATTTTTGTCATGAATTAAAATCGCATTTTCAAGATCAAGTTTCCAAGCTCGTGGATTGAGGTTATTACCCGTTACTAACATATAACGACGATCTACCCAAAGCCCCTTCAAGTGAAAGCTATTGTTATCGTGTTTCCATAAATGGATCGCTAATTGGCGATGTGCAATAGCGGCTTCATTATGTTTAGCAAAATTACGTAAATTGACTTCATATAAATAAGGTAACCCAGCAATAGTCTTAAAAGGCTCTGATGGTGGAATATAAAAGTCATTTGCTGTTTTATCACCAACGACGATTGTGACCTTTACACCGCGCTTAAGAGCTTTCTTTACTTCGCGACTTACCATTCTCGGAAAGTTAAAGTAGGGAGTACAAATAGTCAGCTCAGATTGTGCACTAGCGATGAGCGTACAAATATCCTGATTAAGTTTGTTCTTACGTTTCCCTAAACCTATCAGAGGTGTTAATCCTACCTCGTCATCTTTAATCTCATCCGGCTCAAAATGGTAGATAGCTTGTTGTAGTTCGGAGCGTAGATCTCGAATTGCCGTCTTCAATGACTTTGTGTCGGGTCTTTCTGGTTGTGCTAGGCAGTTAACTGCATTACTCGAAACAAGTATGTCAATAATGAACTGCGCCATGCTGTTAGCGAGCTTTTCATTTTTAATGACGTGGTAGCGATCGTAACGATAACGGTCATGTTGAGCGAGATACACATCATTTAAGCTTGCACCGCTATAAATAACATTATCATCAATAACAAAGCCTTTCAGGTGTAGGACACCGAACACTTCTCGATTACGAACGGGAACGCCAAGCACATCGATCTTGTGAGTATATTTTTCTGCGTACTCACGATATAGCGCGGCATTGCCATCGGACTGACTGGCGCCAATTAAGCCTCGTTGAGCTCTATGCCAATCAACTAATACCTTTATATCAAGTTCGGGGTTGAGTTGCTTAGCTTCATACAGAGCGGTAAGCACACCTCTTCCTGCTTCATCATCTTGGAGATATAAGGCAACTAAGTAAATGCGTTCTTTAGCTGATTTTATTTCTTGATATAGACGCTCTCTAAACGAATTTGCATCAAAAAGAGTCTCTAAATTCTCGGGCTTGTGCGCAATACATGGCAGTTGTTCGATGAGCTGCCTGTTAGCAATAGCTGAATCCATTATCGCCTCGTTTACACGATCTATAAGTAGATGAATTTTGATTAAGGGATCAATTATACCAGAAAAAAAGCGAAGTCAATGTATCTAGTGTTTAGATATGTTTTTGCTCATGCTTTCTGAGGTAAGTGTATCAATAAATAACATTGGAATTAGATTCTTACCGCTATTAGCATAGCGTTGAAAACGTTGCTTGATATTATTGGGAAGGTTTTCGCTATTAATAGTTTGAAACCCTGACTTTTGATAGAAAACTTCTAACTCTTGAAATGCAAAGCAATAGCATGCTTGTTGGTTCATTTGATTACGGCATGCTTCAATAAGCTTATACGCAATACCTTGTAAACGGTACTCTGGGATGACAAGCATGCCTGTCAGTAGTTGTATATCATCAATAGTTTTAAATCGTACGGATGCAATAATACTGTTGTTTGATTCTGCAACCCAGATTGTTTCATCTCTCTTTGCTTTTCCTGATGGGTAGAATGACTTGTATATTTTATTAACTAAAGGCAAGCGAATAGGATCAAGTTGACGATAAATAATTTGAGACATGGGAAAACACTGCGTTGTTGAATGGGATCAGGTAAAATAGTTTCAATTCGTATCGAAAAGTATAAAGATTTGGTTGTGAATTAACATGAAAGTTTTACATGAAACTGGGTTAGCGCCTTATCACACCTTTGGGATTGATGTATCGGCGAAGTACATACTTGAAGCATCAAGTGTTGAAGATCTCCTTGCTATTTGGCAGGACGAGACATACCAGGAAGTCCCTAAGTTAGTTGTTGGTCAAGGAAGTAACTTACTTTTTTGTGAAGATTACCAAGGCGCTATCATTTTAAACCGAATTAAAGGTATTAATGTAGTCGATAGTACTGAGTATGTTGATTTACATGTAGGTGGCGGTGAAGACTGGCATGGTTTGGTGTCTTGGGCTGTCGATAATGGTTTTAATGGCCTTGAGAATCTAGCACTCATTCCTGGTTGTGTGGGGTCGTCCCCGATACAAAATATTGGTGCTTATGGCGTAGAGTTAAAAGATGTCTGCCAGTATGTTGATGTATTAAATGTACAAACAGGGGAAGTGAAGCGTTTGATGGCTGATGAATGCCACTTCTCATATCGAGATTCAATTTTTAAGCGAGAGTTAAAAGATAACCACATAATTATTGCGGTAGGTTTTCGCTTAACTAAAGCTTGGTCTCCGAAAATAGCCTATGGCCCATTAGCAAAATTCTCGCTCGATACTGTTACAGCCAAAGAGATTTTTGATGAAGTGTGCGCCATTCGCCGTGAAAAACTGCCTGATCCGCAGGTTATGGGGAATGCAGGTAGTTTTTTCAAAAACCCAATTATTTCGTTAGACGTACGTGACTTTCTTTTGTCTGAGTACCCTAACATGCCAAGTTACCCAGTGGACGAAGCTCATTGTAAGTTAGCTGCGGGCTGGTTGATTGATCAATGTGGTTTGAAAGGTTACCAAATTGGTGGTGCTAAAATTCACCAGCAACAAGCACTCGTATTAACGAATGTTGGTAATGCAACTGCACGTGATGTACTTCAGCTAGCACAGTATGTTGTCGATACGGTAATGACTAAATTTGGTGTCTCTCTTGAGCATGAGGTGCGTTTTATGGCACATAATGCTGAAACTAATCTCAACGAGATGCTGCGATGAAAGATCATACCGTACGACTAGCTTTGATTCAGTTACTCTCTGATGGTGAATTTCATTCAGGTGAAGTATTGGGACAAACGCTGGGTATGACTCGTGCTGCAATCGCGAAACAAATTCAAGTCATTCAACAGTGGGGGCTTGATATTTTTAGGGTGCAAGGCAAAGGTTATTGTCTTGCATCAGCGATTGATTTACTTGATAAGCAGCAGATTTTAGCGAAAGTTAAGTGCCCCCATCTTGATTTAATTCCTGTCATCGACTCAACTAATCAATACCTTCTAGATAGAGTAGGGCAACTGCCTAGTGGTAGTGTATGTTTGGCTGAATATCAAGAAGCAGGCCGTGGACGACGAGGTCGACAATGGGTTTCACCTTTCGGTAGTAACCTGTACCTTTCCATTTACTGGCGTTTAGAAGCTGGTATGGCTGCGGCAATGGGGCTGAGTTTAGTTGTCGGCGTCGCGATTGCTGAAACGCTCCAAAAACTGGGTGCGGATGATGTTCGAGTTAAATGGCCTAACGATATTTATTATCAGGATAAAAAGCTAGCTGGTATTCTTGTTGAAATGACTGGTCAAGCAGGGGATGCTGCACACTTAGTGATTGGAATGGGGCTAAATATTAATATGCCACTAACAGAGCAAAGTGAGATCACGCAAGCGTGGACAACACTGTCGCAAGCTTGTGATAGCTTACCGTCTCGAAATATCTTAGCGGCGACATTGATCTCACATCTTAATCAAACACTCTGTGATTACGAACATCAAGGTTTAGTTGGCTTTGTTGAACGTTGGAATAAAATAGATAACTTTTTAAACCGCCCTGTGAAATTATTAATCGGTGAGCGAACCATCGAAGGTACTGCTCGCGGGATTGATACTCAAGGGGCTTTACTACTGGAAACCGACACTGGTATTACACCGTATATCGGCGGTGAAATCAGCCTTAGAGGTTGCTGATGCAATTATTAATTGAAGCAGGCAATACTTACGTCAAAGTTGCCTTACTAACCCAAAATGAACACATTGAACAAATTGGTAAATACCCAAGTAAAAAATTAGAGCTTGTTTTACAACCGTTACTGGAAGGTAATGTTGAGCGCATTGTTTTTGCGAGTGTCGGACCAGTTGAAGTTGACAATACTATTCAGCGTATAGCACAAATGGCGAATATTCCTGTTACTCAGGTAAAAACTGCACGTGAAGACTTCGGTGTTGTTAACGCATATTCTGAATATCAATACCTTGGTGTTGACCGCTGGCTAACACTGGTTGCTATTCGTCAAAGTTTTAAGCAACCTACAGTGATTGTTGATATAGGCACGGCATTAACGTTTGATGTTATGGACAGTGATGGAAAACATCTTGGTGGTTGGATCATGCCTGGTTATCAGTTAATGATGAAATCAGTACTAGAGAATACGACCAAGGTGTTTTCAGATAGTGAGCATAGTGAATCATTAACACTGGCAAACAATACCGCAGATGGTTTAAAGAATGGCTGCCGTGCTGCGTTGGTTGGATTAATTGAGTTTGGCCTAAAACAAGCATCTGCAGAACTAAATGAAGCGCCCGCGGTAATTCTATGTGGTGGCGGTGTTCGTCATTTGCCAAAATCGTGGTGTAAACCTTTTTATCATCGCTCGGAGTTGGTACTTGAAGGGCTAGGGTTGTATGCAAAGCGCGGTTAATGCCGAAAATTACGTCAATTAAATAAAAAACAATAAAAAAAACACGTTAGGGTATTGCAACAAAAATAATCATTATCTAGAATGCGCACCACTAACGCCGACTTAGCTCAGTAGGTAGAGCAACTGACTTGTAATCAGTAGGTCACCAGTTCGACTCCGGTAGTCGGCACCAGTTTTAAAAATTTCGGTGGGGTTCCCGAGTGGCCAAAGGGAGCAGATTGTAAATCTGCCGGCACTGCCTTCGAAGGTTCGAATCCTTCCCCCACCACCATTTTCAAATGGTTGAATAGCTCTACGAGATACAAGTTCTGCGGGCATCGTATAATGGCTATTACCTCAGCCTTCCAAGCTGATGATGCGGGTTCGATTCCCGCTGCCCGCTCCACATTTCTTGTGTGCTGATATAGCTCAGTCGGTAGAGCGCACCCTTGGTAAGGGTGAGGTCGGCAGTTCAAATCTGCCTATCAGCACCACTCTCAAGCCCTAATTCATCCATTTGTTATATACTCAACAAACCCATGTTTGGTTGTGTGGTCGTAATGCCACCTAATACCGTGCCCAGAGGGACTATCCATGTCTAAAGAAAAATTTGAACGCGTAAAACCGCACGTAAACGTTGGTACTATCGGCCACGTTGACCACGGTAAAACAACTCTAACTGCTGCTATCTGTACTACACTTTCAAAAGTGTACGGTGGTGCTGCTCGTGACTTCGCATCAATCGATAACGCTCCAGAAGAGCGTGAGCGCGGTATCA
>NZ_PYNU01000042.1:0-3560 GCF_003026075.1 Photobacterium sp. GB-210
GCACTGGAGAGACAACCGCTTCAGTAACCAGTAAAACGGTACCAGCTGAAAAAATCACTCAAATAGAAGCGAAAGTAAAAAAGCTCTACCCTGATGCAGATACCAAACTTCAACATCAAATCGTCGATGTTGCTGTTGAATCTCTAGAAAGCATGGTGTTTATCAAAGGTGGAACCTTCATGATGGGCGCATTTAAAGCACCTTGTAACCCCATTTCTACGGATAGAATGGATTGGTCGCCAGATGCTAAGTGTAATACCGCTTTGTCGAATGCTGAAACTGGCGCTAATTTTATGCATAAAGTAACCTTAAGTAACTACTCATTAGCTAATCATGAAACGACCTATCACGGCTTTGATGCTTTTAAAAGGGCGCATAATCTGCCCGTTGTCAAAGCTGAAAATAGGGCGAAATATGACCTTTCTGATGAACAGTTTAAAAATAAAGCAACACCAACCAAAACCTGGCAAGAGGCAAAAGATTACTGTTTATGGCTGGGTGAATTAACGGGTTCTCCGATTGATTTACCCACAGAAGCACAATGGGAATATGCAGCAAGAAATCGTGGAAAGTATCTATATTATGCTACTAATAACGGTTATATCCAGCGTAAAAATAGTCATTATTTGGTTAATGGTAGGTATGTCGATTACACAAAAGATGAATGGAATTATGGTGGCCTCTTTGAATCTAAAGATATTAAGCAATTCCCTCCTAATCCACTAGGTTTGTATGATATGACAGGTAATGTAACAGAGTGGATTAATGATTGGTATGCTAATGATTATTACCAACATTCACCCGAAATCGATCCTCAAGGACCATCAACAGGGACTAGAAAGGTCATGAGAGGTTGGGGGGGAGATGCACCATTTATAACCTCGCGAGGAGGTGAAGCCATTGTTCAAGATAAATATTACCCAACATACGGCTTTCGTTGCGCGGTTCAACAAACGACACCAGTAAAGTAGTATTCAGTTAGTGCCGACAATACCACTTGGCTATTGTCGGCAGCTCCAAATTAAATTTCTAATACTCTTTTCTTTTGTTTTCTATGTTGGAAATCATAAATGGTGAATGGAGTTGAAGGGATCATCCCCATATTATCTAAATGATTTACACTAGCTAATTGAGCTATCCATTGATTAAATTCTATTTGCTGTTTTCCATCTAAAATTTTATTTATTCGCTGTAGGTTATTTATAAGCGCATTATCTGAACTTTGTTTTTTACCTTCGATATTCATGTGGGCTAACACTTCAACAAACTTGCGCCAAGAGCGAATAGTACCGCTTAATAACACATAAATTGCTGCTTCCTGCTCCTCCTCAAGATTAAACCAATATGTATGTACTAGGGTATTGAGCATCATTCCCACCGTTTCAGGAGGAAGAACTTTTAAACTGACACCACTCAATACCTTGCGATCTTGATTTAAAATCCGCGCACTTAAACGTTTGGCTTCATCTGAAATGAACATATCATTTTTTATCATTACTAGACGATATCTCCACCAATCACTAATATTAACAAATCCAGTATTTATACTATTTTCAATCGTATTTAAATTAATATCCGTAAAAGCGTTATAGGCGGCCTGATATAAATAATTATAGGATTGGCTATCTATGTTTTTTATTACACGGCAACCAATAGTATCAATCGCTTCCCAAATGATTTTTGCTAATTCAAATAACTGTGAAAAATCAATCGAGGTACCAAAGCCGCCAGAAGCTCCGGGTCCCCATACCAAGCGCGCACAGCAATGGCATTCAAATTTACCTCTATTAAATCGAAGCTGAAAATCGACTCCAGCACCAAGCCCAAACGCCACATTGCCTTCCGCTTTGATTTCAACTAAAGCCGAAAAATCAGTCGTCCCCGTTTTTTGAGGGGTTAACCACTCGACCTTGCCACTTAACTGCCCGCCAGCTTGAGCACCAGCAAACCCTTCAGCACTGACACCTATTTGCCCTGATGGTTTTACTGCCATCGTAGGTTGAGGAGAGAAAATAACGCCTGTTCCCGCACTTTCCTCAGCCTGATTTTTGAACATTACTTTACCACTCGCCATCGCTGTCACTAAACAACTTAATGTTAACGTTGCGCTACATCTAAAATGCCCTAGAGGGTATAAGGCGGGTAAATGCACACCTTTTCTGGCCATTTGAGACCAAAAGCCTTGCTGATTCCCCGGCGCTTGCGGCGGAATGTGCTGTGAGTTGTACGGGGTATGTTTCATGGTTATTTTCAATCTATCTTCGGCGTTAACGATTTCCTGAGTGAGAATACACGCTAAATAGACTGGGCAATAATTGGCCTGATTATAAGATATGACCTCCACAAAAAAGCACGCCGAGATGGGCGTGCTTATTATGCGTTAGGCAGAAGCCGTGTTTGGTGTGGTTGCTATAGAATCAGTGGTAGGGATCGGTATAACTTCACCCAATGGTGGCTCTGAATTTTGCTTCTCAACAATTTTCGTCACTGCTTGTTCAAACGCTTCATCATCCATACTGAACCAAAGTCTGGCTTTCGATGATGCGCCTTGTCATAAGCAACGGTTGCATTGTCTTTATGGCGAAAAGGCTCATTCATTGGAATGTCGGGCAAAGGCTGGCTCACATCCATATAGGCTTGGATCATGTTCCATAAGCGTTTGTATTCATCAAGATCTCTTGAACCATTAATAAAACGACCAATGGGAACCCCATGTTTATAACCATTATAACGATGAACAAGAAACAGTTGATAATTAATAAAACCTTGTGGGGTTGGCGATGTTGTCAGGTAGCAATCAAACTCAACAAAAGGGTGACTAAATCGCACCTTATTACCGAAGCCATGTAGTGTGACCATGCCTGTTTCTCGGCTTAATGAAAATAAGGTTTTAATGGGTAATTTTCCATTAAAAAAAGAGAAAGACCACCAAATGAGTAGACACACCACAGATATACAGATTAACCCAAAATATGCTGTATTAACGTCACTTTGTGGAGCTTCAGTTAGAATATTTGCCATAACACAAATCAAAAAAAACAACGGCATAATAATCATTGCGGTACCTTTCGCAAAAGTCACGGCATAAAAATAGACCAAGCCCCACCATGGGAAAGTGATGTCGTGAATTTCACGCTCACTATATATATCACTCTCAAATGTCTTAAGCTTTTTCAGTTCAGAGGGGGTACGGGATCGCAGCTCTTTTTCTGGCACGTGATGATTGTTACGAGTAAATGGGAAGTGCACACCTTTTCTGGCCATTTGAGACCAAAAGCCTTGCTGATTCCCCGGCGCTTGCGGCGGAATATGCTGTGAGTTGTACGGGGTATTTTTCATGGTTATTTTCAATCTTTCTTCGGCGTTAACGATTTCCAGAGTAAGAGTACACGCTTAATAGACTGGGCAATAATTGGCCTGATTATGAGATATTACCTCCATAAAAAAGCACGCAGATTATTATGCGTTAGATCGTTTACTCATTCATATCGTGTTAACGTGATTTTGGATTAGTTTTTATAATGTTTTAATGTAATGGTTTGACGAATCATATAAAACTA
>NZ_PYNU01000043.1:0-3475 GCF_003026075.1 Photobacterium sp. GB-210
AGAAGTGGGTAGAAAAAGCACAAAAACTGTTTGCAGAACAAGCAAAAACAGGTGACGTTCGTGCCGTATATTACAGTACGATATTAAAACCAGATTTAACCCACGAGCAATATATTAACGCCATTATTAGTGCAGCAGAAAAACATTATTACTACCCGCTTGTTGAATACTCTAATATTTTGAGAAAGTCAGAAAGTTCTAATCAAGAAATGAAGGAAATCGCTATTGAACTTCTTAATTATGCACGCTTTAATAACTTTGTTCCGGCTATTGAATCCTTAATGAAAATTGAGGGTAAAAATAAAAGAATGAATGGTTCTATATATAAAGAATTAATGACACAAGGTATTTCTTTAGGTTCAAACTATGCCTGGAGAGGATATAGAATCTTAAGTATTGAAGATGACTCTTTATCTGAAAAAGATAAATATATTGCAGCAAAAGCAACTGAGCTTTTTAATGGTGATGACTTTGCAATAAGCTTTACTCATCCTCCTAAAGAAAAAGAGGCTTTAATTGCTGCGAATAAAAAGGCACAAGAAAAAGTTGATTCGGTGAAAAAAGTAATCTTTATAGATGGTGCTCATTATCAAGTTCTTTATTAGCATTTAATTTAACTGTTTGAAAAGCGCTACATAACTATTTAAGTAGCGCTTTTTAATCACCTCGAGCAAATTATTGCCTAGTAATTTTTAGGTGTACAATTATGCATTAAAATCAATTAGCTTCTCAGTACGCTAAGTTAAGGCCTTAAATGCATGAAAGTAAATATTACTACTCTATTATTAGTTTTCTCTTTTTTAGTCTTAAATGGATGCTCAAAAGCAACAACACCTCAACAAGCCGATATTGCTGTGTTTGAACAATTTTTATCAGAAAACCCGATATCAAGTATCAACCCTTCTATTGATATTGCGAGTATCTACCAGCCTGGTGATCCACTTTTTAAGGCCGTATTGGGGATACAGCGAAAGCGCTTAGATATTGCAGAAAAAGAATTAACGCCACTAGTGAAGAATAAACAACCGGATGCTATGTTTTGGCTGGCAAAAGTAATTTATCGTTCAGGGATTAATGATAAAGCGAAAGCATACGATCTATTAAGAGTTTCGGCTGAAAGTTATCCTTATTCAGCAATGGCACTGTCTAGCAATGATGAGCAATGTCAAATGTATTTTCCCAGTAAATGCAGTGACAAATGGACGAAAAAAGCACGAAACCTGTTTGCAGAACAAGCAAAAACAGGCGACGTTCGTGCCGTATATTACAGTACAATATTGAAACCAGATTTAACCCACGAGCAATATATTAGTGCCATTATCAATGCAGCGAAAAATCATTATTATTATCCGCTTGTCGAATACTCTAATAATTTAAGAAAAGCAGAAGATTCTAATCAAGAAATGAAGAAAATCACTATTAAGCTTCTTAACTATGCAGGTTTTAATAACTTTGTCCCTGCTATTGAATCCTTAATGAAAATTGAGGGTAAACATAAAAGAATGAATGGTTCTTTATATAAAGAATTAATGAAGCAAGGCATTTCTTTGGGTTCAAACTATGCTTGGCAAGGATATAGAATCTTAAGTATTGAAGATGACTCTTTATCTGAGAAAAAGAAATATATTGCAGCAAAAGCAACTAAGCTTTTTAATGGTGATGACTTTGCAATAAGCTTTACTCATCCTCCTAAAGAAAAAGAAGCTTTAATTGTAGCGAATAATAAAGCTCAAGAGAAAGCTGATTCAGTAAAAAAAGTGATTTACATTGATGGCGCTCACCCGCGTGCACTCTAATATTTAATTGAGCAGCGCTTCTTAATCACCTCGAGCAAATTATTGCCCAACAGAAAATTAGTGTAATATTTCTTTTGTTTAAATCCAACCGTGAGCAATATTTTACATTATGAAGTCTCTTATCTTCCCTTTGATAATTGTTGCCATCAGCTTCTCTTCATGGAACTGTGCAAGTACCACGCAAGATGGTTACTCTTCTGATCTGTCAAATGCAGATAGAAATAAAATATATCTTGCGAAAAATTTTATGGTGTACGATTTTGATTTTAAAAAAGCGATAGAGCTAACTACACCTTATATTAATAATAAAGATAATATAGAGGCAAGATATATTTATGCAGTTTCAATAGCACGTTATGATCTAAAAAAGTCTTTAGAGATGCTAAAAGCTTTAACAGATGAGGGGTATCCTTATGCCATGGATACCTATGGGGAGAAAAGAACCTGTCAACTTAATAGATATAAAGAATTATGTGATAATTCTGGTTATGACAAAGTATTAAGATCCACTTATCGTAAATGGAAAAAGGGAAACTCATCGGTATTATATAACGAAGATTATGAGCAGTATCGTTATATGTCATTTGAAGAGCGAGTAAATAAAGAAGGAACATGGTTCACTCCAAAAGCAGATAACCTTCTTAGGCAATGTGCAGCAGAGCGTTTTTTTTATTGTGCTGACGAGCTACAAAAAGCTCTATTTTTTATTGAAAACAAAACTGATAAACAGAATAAAGAATACGAGTATTATAAAAAATTAGCTAAAGATATTTTAATTAATGCAGAAAATAAAAATTTAATAATTAGCTTTATTGGGAACTGTGATAAGCCAAATTCAGAATTTAGAAATTGTCCTTCTAAAAAAGAATTTGGTTTAATGTTAAATAATTTAGCTAAAAAAGGTGATTTGAACGGGTATGAAGAAGTAGCATCATATTTATTTAACAATGACAATGCGAAAAATTACATCCCATTTTCTGATTATCTAAAACATCCAGATTCAAAATTAGATCCTAAATTAAAAACAGAATACGATAAGGCTATAAAATTAAACAATAATCAAGGATGGGATTTTGAAATGATAAGTTATAGTATCAAGCCTTTTGAGAAATTGTATAACGACAAAAACCTTAGCGGATTTTTTAACAAAGTGAATAAAATGATTTCTCATTAACACCCTATTCCCCCCTTTATTCTGAGGGGGGATTTTAACTATTTAAAATCAGATTATTAATAGGTTTTCTTAATTTAACCTACTCTACATTTCACCTCACTATCTACACCTCGAGCAAATTATTGCCTAGTAATTTTTAGGTGTACAATTATGCATTAAAATCAATTAGCTTCTCAGTACACTAAGTTAAGGCCTTAAATGCATGAAAGTAATAATTACTACCCTACTTTTAACTCTCTCTTCGATAGCCTTAACCGGTTGCTCAAAAGCAACAACACCTCAACAAGCCGATATTGCTGTATTTGAACAATTTTTATCAGAAAATCCTATATCATCAGTAAGTCCAACCGTTGATCTCGCAAGTATATACCAACAAGGTGACCCACTTTTTGAAAGTGTTTTGTACATCCAACGTAATCTTTGGGCTGAGGCAAAGAAACAACTTGAGCCGATGGCAAAGAACCAAAATCCTGACGCAAAATTTTGGTTAGCATCAATTACATGG
>NZ_PYNU01000044.1:0-3266 GCF_003026075.1 Photobacterium sp. GB-210
TAGAAGGGTTGATACTTGATATCGGGTTTTCTGATAAAAATTGTTCAAACACAGCAATATCGGCTTGTTGAGGTGTTGTTGCTTTTGAGCATCCATTTAAGACTAAAAAAGAGAAAACTAATAATAGGGTAGTAATATTTACTTTCATGCATTTAAGGCCTTAACGGACTGAGAAGCTAATTGATTTTAATGCATAATTGTACATCTAATCTCTGCTGGGCAATAATTTGCTCAAGGTGATTAAGAAGCGCTTCTTAAATATCTAAGAAGCGCCCTAAGATCAATTAAATTGATGGGTGAAAATTTATTGTATATCTAAACGTGAGTAAAACATTGTTGCGTGAGCACCATCGATATAAATCACTTTTTTTACCGAATCTGCTTTTTCTTGAGCCTTTTTATTAGCAGCAATTAAGGCGTCTTTTTCTTTAGGTGCAATAACTTCATGCAAACCAAAAGAACGTCCGTTTTGTAAATCAAGAGCTTTAGCGACAATATATTTTTGTGTATTATTTAATGAGTTATTATCTAGGCTATTTAATTGGTATAAATTCCATGCTGCATTTGAGCCTAATTTTATACCCTGCTCTATGTAATTAAGGTAGCTTTCTCCACCTTCACGACCACTTTGTACCTCATTACCTATAAGCCCCTCAATAGCCGGTACAAAGTTATTAAACCGCGCATAATTAAGAAGATTCACAGCCATAGCTTCCATGTTTTTATTTGGCTTATCTTCATTGATAATTTTATTCGCATACTCTACGAGCGGGTAGTAATAATGCTTTTCAGCAGATTGAATAACCGCATCAATATACTCCTTGTGGGTTAGGTCAGGTTTCAATGTAGTGCTGTAATATACGGCACGAACGTCGCCTGTTTTGGCTTTTTCAGCAAAGAGTTTTTGTGCTTTCTCCACCCATTTTTCACTGCAATCATTCGGGAAGTACATTTGGCATTGATGGTTATCAGGTGCAAAAAATAATGCCGCATATGGATTACCTAACTCTGCCGATTGTATAAGCATCTTACGAGCGATAGGTGTGCTTTTAATACTTCCCGAGTATGAGATTAAAGCCGTCCAATAAAGTGCATCGGGGTCATTTTTATCAACAAGCGGTTTCAGTGCTTTTTCTGCTTTTCCCCAGAGATTACGCTGAATATTGAGTACCCCTTCAAAAAGTGGATCACCAGGCATATAGATACTTGCTACATCAATAGATGAACTGATGCTTGAGATCGGATTTTCTGATAAGAATTGTTCAAATACAGCAATATCGGCTTGTTGAGGTGTTGTTGCTTTTGAGCAACCGGTTAAGGCTAAAAAAGAGAAAACTAATAATAGTGTACTAATAGTTACTTTCATGCATTTAGACCTTAACTTAGCGGACTGAGAAGCTGATTGATTTTAATGCACAATAGTACACCTAACAATTACTGGGCAATAATTTGCTTTAATCATTGATTAAAAAAGCGCTTCCTGTTCATTTAGTAAGCGCTCAAAAATTAAAAAATAATTAACCTTCAGGTACGTGAGCACCATCAATATAAATCACTCTTTTTACCGAATCTGCTTTTTCTTGTGCCTTTTTATTCGCAGCAATTAAGGCTGCTTTTCCTTTTGGTGGGATAGAAAAACTAATGCCGTAGTCGTAACCATTAAATAACTCACTCGCCTTGGCTATGAAGTATTTTTGTTGGCTTGATAAGGATTTATCATTAATGCTATTTAATAGATAAACTCGCCATGCATGGTTTGAGCCAATGTTTATTCCTTGTTCTGTAAGACTTTTGTACTGTTCACCTTGAGTACGTTTTTTTTCACCCTCATACCCCATCAAAGCGTCAATAGCCGGTATAAAGTTATTAAATTGCGCATAATTAAGAAGATTCACAGCCATAGCTTCCATGTTTTTATTTGGCTTATCTTCATTGATAATTTTATTCGCATACTCTACGAGCGGGTAGTAATAATGCTTTTCTGCAGATTGAATAACCGCATCAATATATTCCTCGTGGGTTAAATCTGGTTTCAATATTGTGCTGTAATATACGGCACGAACGTTGCCTGTTTTTGCTTGTTCTGCAAAGAGTTTTTGTGCTTTCTCTACCCATTTTTCACTGCATTCACTGGAATAGTACATTTGACAAATATCGTTTTTAGGCGAAAAAAACAATGCTGCATAAGGGTTACCTTGTTCCGCTGATTCCATATATAGCTTTTTAGCTATAGGGTTGTTTTTAATACCCGTTCCCCATGTAATTGATGCTAACCAAAATTTTGCGTCAGGATTTTGGTTCTTTGCCATCGGCTCAAGTTGTTTCTTTGCCTCAGCCCAAAGATTACGTTGGATGTACAAAACACTTTCAAAAAGTGGGTCACCTTGTTGGTATATACTTGCGATATCAACGGTTGGACTTACTGATGATATAGGATTTTCTGATAAAAATTGTTCAAATACAGCAATATCGGCTTGTTGAGGTGTTGTTGCTTTTGAGCATCCATTTAAGACTAAAAAAGAGAAAACTAATAATAGGGTAGTAATAGTTACTTTCATGCATTTAAGGCCTTAACTTAACGGACTGAGAAGCTAATTGATTTTAATGGCGTATAGTACACCTAAAAACAATTAGGCAATAATTTGCTTGAGGTGATTAAAGGCTAATAAAGAACTTGATAATGAGCACCATCTATAAAGATTACTTTTTTTACCTTATCTGCCTTTTCTTGAGCTTTTTTATTCGCAACAATTAAAGCGTCTTTTCCTTTAGGAGGAGTAACAAAGCTTATGCCGAACTCATCACCATTAAATAAATAATTTGCTTTAGCTACAATATATTTTTGTGTTTCAGTTAGGGAGTTATTATGACGACTAAGTATACTATAACCACCCCATGCGTCATTTGAACCCATTGCAATGCCCTGCTGCATAAGTTCCTTGTAAAGAGGGCCTTTCATTCGCTTATGTTTACCTTCGTGATTCATTAAACATCTATAGCAGGAACAAAGTTATAAAAGCGTGCATAATTAAGAAGGTCACTAGCGAGTTCCTTCATTTCTTGATTAGATTTTTCTGATTCTCTTAAAGTAATAGAGTATTCAACAAGCGGGTAAAAATAGTGATTGTCTGCTGCATTGATAATGGCGTTAATATATTGCTCGTGGGTTAAATCTGGTTTTAATATCGTACTGTAATATACGGCACGAACGTCACCTGTTTTTGCTTGTTCTGCAAACAGTTTTTGTGCTTTTTCTACCCACTTCT
>NZ_PYNU01000045.1:0-2700 GCF_003026075.1 Photobacterium sp. GB-210
TTTGTCTATACCCGCCCATCGTAGTAAAGTAGAGTGGTAATCCATAGCCATTATAATCAGGTAAAAAGCCCTTAATACGGTTGAAGTCACTAACCGTCATAAATTGGCTGTGGGTGTGTAAAATAGAGGTCCAATCTTCTTGCGTGTTAATACCATATGCTTTAGTGACTCTGACTGGATAAAATGATGGCATAGCATAAGCCACAGTCCAATTCGGAACTTCATCAGGTACGCGTTCTCTATTCATCATGCTACAACCAGCCAGTAATAGGCAGAGCACCCCTGTTGATATGATCTTTTTCATTTACTGTCCTTGTGTAATGAATGCTGAATCTAGCTCTTTCATTGAGCGCCTCACAGAAACCTGTGAGGCGATAGGCCAATATTAATGAAGCTGATCTACAATATAATTCTCTGATGTATAAACCTTATTTACCTTGTCCCAAGGGATAGGCGTTAAGGTTGCGTTAGCCTTTTTAGCTCTTTTAAGTACAGCGTTTCTTGTCTGGTTGTGATCAGAGTAAGTACTTCCGTTATAGTCCGTTTCGGGTGTGCTAGTTGGCGATAGCTCAGTAACGTACGTATACTTGCCACACCCTTCTAGCCACACTTTCACTTGTCCATTTGGTAGGAAACCAAAATCAAATGTCGTTTGGTAACAAGTTTTACGCCTTCCATCTTCTGGTCTAGTGTAACTTTGCTTTTTATAAGCCAGCGCCTTCATTTTTGGGGTGATATTTAATTCAGTAATATAGAACTTCGCGTCAAAAAGGGATGTCCAGTAAAGCACGACTTTATCGGGTAAATGATTGGTAGGTTGGATTTGTGAATCTCCTCCCATAGTAGCAAAAGCGAGAGGTAACCCATAACCATCATAGTTGGGTAAAAACTCTTTTATACGTTTTAATGCACTGGTAGTCATAAATTGGCTGTGGGTGTGTAAAATAGAGGTCCAATCTTCTTGCGTGTTAATACCATATGCTTTAGTGACTCTGACAGGGTAAAATGATGGCATAGCATAAGCCACAGTCCAATCAGGAACTTCATCAGGTACGCGTTCTCTATTTATCATGCTACAACCAGCCAGTAATAGGCAGAATACTCCTGTTGATATGATCTTTTTCATTTACTGTCCTTGTGTAATGAATGCTGAATCTAGCTCTTTCATTGAGCGCCTTACAGAAAATAGTGAGGTGATAAGTCAATATTAATGAAGCTGATCTACAATATAGTTTTTTGATGTATATATCTTATTTACCTTGTCCCAAGGGATAGGCGTTAAGGTTGCGTTAGCATTTTCAGCTCTAATATTTAACTCGTCTTCATAATCATGCTTGTAGGCAGTTGATGAATTTCCGTTATAGTCCGTTTCGGGTGTGCTCGTTGGTGACAATTCAGTAACGTACGTATACTTACCACAACCCTTAAGCCACACTTTCACTTGACCATTTGGTAGGAAACCAAAATCAAATATCGATTGGTAGCAGGTTCGGTTTATTCCATCAGCCTCAACATGGTTTTGTTGTTTATACATCAGTGCTTTCATTTTTTGGGTAACATCTAATTCAGTAATATAGAACTTCGCGTTAAAAAGGGATGTCCAGTAAAGCACGACTTTATCGGGTAAATGATTTGTATATCTTATCTGGGAGTATTGAGCGATCCCAAAAGTTAACGATAATCCATATCCATCATAGTCCGGTTGAGACTGTTTAATTCGTTCTAAATCGCTGATTGTCATAAATTGACTATGAGTATGTAAAATAGAAGTCCAATCTTCTTGCGTGTTAATACCATATGCTTTAGTGACTCTGACAGGGTAAAATGATGGCATAGCGTAACCAACTGTCCAATCAGGAACTTCATCAGGTACGCGTTCTCTATTCATCATGCTACAACCAACCAGTAATAGGCAGAATACTCCTGTTGATATGATCTTTTTCATTTACTGTCCTTGTGTAATGAATGCTGAATCTAGCTCTTTCATTGAGCGCCTCACAGGTTTCTGTGAGGCGATAAGTCAATATTAATGAAGCTGATCTACAATATATTTTTTTGATGTATATATCTTATTTACCTTGTCCCAAGGGATAGGCGTTAAGGTTGCGTTAGCCTTTTTAGCACTTTTAAGTACAGCGTTTCTTGTCTGGTTGTGATCAGAGTAAGTACTTCCGTTATAGTCCGTTTCGGGTGTGCTCGTTGGTGACAATTCAGTAACGTACGTATACTTACCACAACCCTTAAGCCACACTTTCACTTGACCATTTGGTAGGAAACCAAAATCAAATATCGATTGGTAGCAGGTTTGCCTTATTCCATCAGCCTCAACATGGTTTTGTTGTTTATACATCAGCGCTTTCACTTTAGGTGTGACATCTAATTCAGTAATGTAGAACTTGGCGTCAAAAAGGGATGTCCAATAGAGCACGACTTTGTCGGGTAAATGATTGGTAGGTTGAATTTGTCTATACCAGCCCATCGTAGTAGTAGCGAGAGGTAACCCATAACCATTATAATCAGGTAAAAAGCCCTTAATACGGTTGAAGTCACTAACCGTCATAAATTGGCTGTGGGTGTGTAAAATAGAGGTCCAATCTTCTTGCGTGTTAATACCATATGCTTTAGTGACTCTGACTGGATAAAATGATGGCATAGCATAAGCCACAGTCCAATTCGGAACTTCATCAGGTACGCGTTCTC
>NZ_PYNU01000046.1:0-2255 GCF_003026075.1 Photobacterium sp. GB-210
ATATTATTGGTTATTACAGCCAATTACGACCACATCAATATAATGGCGGATTAACACCGAATGAATCAGAACGATTATATTGGTTAACCTCTAAAACCGTGGCTAGTATTTGTTGACCACTACAGTTGAGCGATATTTAGCATTAATCTTAAAAAGCCTAAGTGCTATACCTAACCCACAAAACGATTTTAATTTTTCAATCGCTTGAGTATGTGTTTCAGCAGGGCCATATTGTCCAACAAAACCATCATTTTTTATTTGAATAAATGCCCCTGAGGCATTCCATGAGTGCTCAGTGAATATCGAGAGCAAACCTAAGCCATTACCAGAAATTGATTCATCTCTCTTTTCAATTCCTGACATTGGAGGGTAAATTAATGAAAAGTTGTCATCAGACTTTCGAATAGCCATACTTTCAGATATATCAAAATTACCTAGACTCTCTTGGAATAGCTTCGCCATATCACTATTCAATTCAATACTGAAGATATATCGCCAAGGTAAACTATTAAATTCATCAACTAGTCGTCTAGAAACCTCGGTAGTATCTTGATAGCCATCAATATCTGTTAGTTTTGATATAGGAGTTTTTGAATCGTACCCAAAATTTTCAGTTAACTCTCTAGACAAAGATTCAAAAATAAAATTAAAGACCGGAAGTTCACCTATTGAGCTTTGTAACGTTGATTTAATATTTCCCGAATTTGGTAAAATAGAATCAGCTTTAACTAAATCAATACAAGACATTCGCTCAACAAACATCCTGTTTTTAACATCGATTTTTCCTAAACTATCAGCGATGACTTCCACTAACCTTTCTTTGCATTTTTCATGTATATTCAATGACATTTGACAATCTCAGAATTAAAGCATAACGCCGCGTTCCGCGGTAAATTTGTCCGACAGCAACGATGTCTTATACCTTTACGGCAATGTAGCTAAGCTTTCATAACCCAACAAAGCGGAAGGACAAAAAGACTCAAACTCCCATTTTGGAAGATTGCTGCAGTCTTGTTTATAAGATTCTAAAAGCTCAGACAAATCGCTAGGTGACCCAATGCCTAGGAGGGTTTTCACTCGATCAAAGTATATTTTGGACTTTGCGCGAGCAAATATTTCAAAGGAACTACCATAATGACCTAAATAAAGAAGTGTTTCAGGCCACCAACGGCTATAGTCATCGTTTGCAGATATCTCAGCACGCATAAAAGCGACAAAGTCAGCTTGCATTAAAAACCTAAAGTCCAAACCCGTTCCATGACAACGCTCTTTTAACAAATCTGCTCGTAGTGACAACCTTCTTGTTTCTAACCGCTGATTCCTATACTCAAGCGACTCCATATACTGCCGGATATTTTGAAAGCCAATCATGGTATCTCTACTATATTCAGAACGGCCACCAACAAAATACTGCTGCAATAACAATGGCGCAGCCAGCTCAAAACGCTCGAACTTTAGAAAAACAGCAAGCGTATATAGAAAAATCTCGTGAACTATAAATTTATAATTATCGAATTCCCAGCGATTATAGGAAGTTATATGCTCTGGCCTATCCATATATGGTATTAGGCTTTCAATAAAACGGTGAATTCGTTCAGCAAACTCAGGTACTGGTTTGTATTGAGCCAGCGCTATCAATAGTTGAACATACTCGTTTCTAGAAGGTATAAATGATTCTATGTTTGATACAATCGCGTCATCAATTTCACCCTCTACGCCATGCACACGAAAACGCTCAAGATTTTCCGAAAATAAGGTCAAGTACTCATCGAAACAGCCAGAAGCTATAGATTTATCGTTCTTTATGGCGTCGACCGAACGTTTAAAAGCAGATGAGGTGCCAAGTGAGACAAACTCATTTTCTTCTAAAAAGCAGGGCTTCTTACCAACCTCAGGTTTTACATAAAGTGGCTTGTTGAACGAAGCCGCTGCGCGGCAGAGTGAAAGCCCATAAGCTCGACTACGGTAAATATACCTTTAAAAAAGGAGTATTTATCATGAATAAAGCACAGCAACATCGTTCAGATTATCTTTATGAACAACACCTTACCCATCTTACCTTGCAAGGTAAACGCCCCGCTACGATTGATGCTTATAGTCGTGCTCTACGTCGCATTACCCATCAACTGGATAAATCGCCAGACACGTTAACTACCGACGACCTGAAACGGTATTTTACACAACTGATCAAAACACATTCATGGAGTACCGTGAAAATTGATCGCAATGGCTTACAGTTTTTCTTTAAGCATGTC
>NZ_PYNU01000047.1:0-1648 GCF_003026075.1 Photobacterium sp. GB-210
CAGCGTTATCGCCTACACCGTCACCATCGGTATCTACTGTTTCTGAGTCATCAGCAGGGAACGCATCAGCGTTATCACCAACACCGTCACCATCGGTATCAAGTGTTTCTGATTTATCTTCAGGGAAGGCATCTGCGTTATCACCAACACCGTCACCATCGGTATCTGTTGTTTCTGATTTATCTTCAGGGAAGGCATCTGCGTTATCACCAACACCGTCACCATCGGTATCTACCGTCTCTGACTTATCTTCAGGGAACGCATCAGCGTTATCACCGACGCCATCACCATCGGTATCTGTTGTTTCTGAGTCATCAGCAGGGAACGCATCAGCGTTATCGCCTACACCGTCACCATCGGTATCTACTGTTTCTGATTTATCTTCAGGGAACGCATCAGCGTTATCACCGACGCCATCACCATCGGTATCAAGTGTTTCTAATTCATCTTCAGGGAACGCATCAGCGTTATCACCGACACCGTCACCATCGGTATCTAGTGTTTCTGATTTATCAGCTGGGAACGCATCAGCGTTATCACCGACACCATCACCATCGGTATCAAGTGTTTCTGATTTATCTTCAGGGAAGGCATCTGCGTTATCGCCTACACCGTCACCATCGGTATCAAGTGTTTCTGATTTATCTTCAGGGAAGGCATCAGCATTGTCACCAACACCATCACCATCGGTATCTACCGTCTCTGACTTATCGTCTGGGAACACATCAGCGTTATCACCGACACCGTCGCCATCGGTATCAAGTGTTTCTGATTTATCTTCAGGGAAGGCATCTGCGTTATCACCAACACCGTCACCATCGGTATCAAGTGTTTCTGATTTATCTTCAGGGAAGGCATCTGCGTTATCACCAACACCGTCACCATCGGTATCTGTTGTTTCTGATTTATCTTCAGGGAAGGCATCTGCGTTATCACCAACACCGTCACCATCGGTATCTGTCGTTTCTGACTTATCAGCTGGGAACGCATCGGCGTTATCGCCTACACCGTCACCATCGGTATCAAGTGTTTCTGATTTATCTTCAGGGAACGCATCAGCGTTATCACCAACACCATCACCATCGGTATCAAGTGTTTCTGACTTATCGGCTGGGAACGCATCAGCGTTATCACCGACGCCATCACCATCGGTATCTACCGTCTCTGATTTATCAGCTGGGAAGGCATCAGCGTTATCACCAACACCGTCACCATCGGTATCTACTGTTTCTGACTTATCAGCTGGAAACGCATCAGCGTTATCACCAACACCATCACCATCGGTATCAAGTGTTTCTGATTTATCTTCTGGGAACGCATCATTGCTATCTAAGACACCGTCATTATCATCATCAGTATCTTCGTTATTACCAATACCATCGCTATCGGTATCTACTGATTCTGTGCTATCGAGCGGGAACACATCATCAGCATCAGCGATACCATCATTATCGTCATCAGTATCTTTGTTGTTACCAATGCTATCGCCATCAGTATCAACGGACTCTGTTTTATCTAGAGGGAGAGCATCATCGACATCAGCTACACCATCGCCGTCATCATCGGTATCTTTGTTGTTACCAATACCATCGCTATCGGTATCTACTGATTCTGTGCTATCGAGCGGGAACACATCATCAGCATCAGC
>NZ_PYNU01000048.1:0-1606 GCF_003026075.1 Photobacterium sp. GB-210
TCACTGTTAATGTAACCGTGAATCCAGTCAATGATGCACCAGTATTGGTTGATGATAACAATGATCCACTGGGCACAGACATTGCCGTCACGACTGATGAAGAAGTCGCAGTGAGCGGTCAACTGTCTGCGACAGATGTTGATGGTGATAGCTTAACCTTCACGCAAAGTTCTAACCCGACAAATGGTCAAGTGACGGTTAATACTGACGGCACATGGACTTACACACCAAACAGTGACTTTAATGGTGATGATAGCTTTAAGGTTGAAGTCAGTGACGGCCAAGGTGGCACTGACACCATCACTGTTAATGTAACCGTGAATCCAGTCAATGATGCACCAGTATTGGTTGATGATAACAATGATCCACTGGGCACAGACATTGCCGTCACGACTGATGAAGAAGTCGCAGTGAGCGGTCAACTGTCCGCGACCGATGTTGATGGTGATAGCTTAACCTTCACGCAAAGTTCTAACCCGACCAATGGTCAAGTGACGGTTAACACTGACGGTACGTGGACTTACACACCAAACAATGACTTTAACGGTGATGATAGCTTTAAGGTGGAAGTCAGTGACGGCAACGGCGGCACCGACACCATTACCGTTAATATCAAAGTTAATCCAATCAATGATGCACCAGTATTGGTTGATGATAACAATAATCCATTAGGCAGTGACATTACCGTCACGACCGATGAAGAAGTCGCCGTGAGCGGTCAACTGTCTGCGACCGATGTTGATGGTGATAACTTAACGTTCACTTCATCGACGAATCCAACGAACGGTACAGTTACCGTCAACACTGATGGCACATGGACTTACACACCTAAGACTAATTTCCACGGTGAAGATAGCTTTAACGTTGAGGTCAGTGACGGCAACGGCGGCACCGATACGATCACTGTTAATGTGACCGTGAATCCTATCAATGATGCGCCAGTGATTGTTGATGATAACAATAATCCACTGGGCACAGATATTGGTGTTGAGACCGATGAAGAAGTCGCAGTGAGCGGCAAATTGTCCGCGACCGATGTTGATGGCGATAGCTTAACGTTCACTTCATCGACGAATCCAACGAACGGTACAGTTACCGTCAACACTGATGGCACATGGACTTACACACCAAACAGTGACTTTAATGGCAAAGATAGCTTTAAGGTTGAGGTCAGTGACGGCAAAGGTGGTACTGACACCATCACGGTGAATATCAAAGTTAATCCAATCAATGATGCGCCAGTATTGGTTGACGATAACAATGATCCTCTGGGTAGTGACATTACCGTTACGACAGATGAAGAAGTCGCAGTGAGCGGCAAACTGTTCGCGACCGATGTTGATGGCGATAGCTTAACCTTCACGCAAAGTTCTAACCCGTCAAATGGTCAAGTGACGGTTAACACTGATGGCACATGGACTTACACACCTAAGACTAATTTCCACGGTGATGATAGCTTTAAGGTTGAAGTCAGTGATGGTAAAGGTGGTACCGACACCATCACCGTGAATATCAAAGTTAATCCAATCAATGATGCGCCAGTATTGGTTGATGACAACAATAATCCACTGGGCAGTGACATTACCGTTACGACCGATGAAGAAGT
>NZ_PYNU01000049.1:0-1410 GCF_003026075.1 Photobacterium sp. GB-210
CGCCCAGTTAAGACTCGGTTTCCCTACGGCTCCCCTAAACGGTTAACCTTGCTACTAAAATTAAGTCGCTGACCCATTATACAAAAGGTACGCAGTCACCCAACAAGTGGGCTCCTACTGCTTGTACGTACACGGTTTCAGGTTCTATTTCACTCCCCTCACAGGGGTTCTTTTCGCCTTTCCCTCACGGTACTGGTTCACTATCGGTCAGTCAGGAGTATTTAGCCTTGGAGGATGGTCCCCCCATATTCAAACAGGATATCACGTGTCCCGTCCTACTCGTTTTCACTGATAATGCGTTGTCGGTTACGGGGCTATCACCCTGTATCGCAGAACTTTCCAGAACTTTCACCTAACGCAAAACTAGCTTAAGGGCTAATCCGGTTTCGCTCGCCGCTACTACCGGAATCTCGGTTGATTTCTCTTCCTCGGGGTACTTAGATGTTTCAGTTCCCCCGGTTCGCCTCATAGTGCTATGTATTCACACTATGATACGTGCTTATGCACGTGGGTTTCCCCATTCGGAAATCCCAGAGTCACCGGTTTTTACTACCTTCTCTGGGCTTATCGCAAGTTAATACGTCCTTCATCGCCTCTGACTGCCAAGGCATCCACCGTGTACGCTTAGTCACTTAACCATACAACCCCAAGAGGTTTCGTATGTTCAAACAACCAAGGTTTGTGTTTAACACTTCGATCAAGAAAGTATTAAACGTTGGTTTTTCGCCGGACTCATTGTTTTGTTTTCACTTTTAAAAAGTGAAAGCAAACACAGACACTTGAATGTGTATGTTTTGAGAACTCGTTCTTCTTTCGAAGAACATTTTTAAAATCAATCTATTGATTGAATTTACTAGTCAGCTTTCCAGATTGTTAAAGAACATGTAATCATCGTTAGATAACCACTTTTTAAAAACACTTATAAGAATGTGTTTAAAGAGTGGTGGAGCTATGCGGGATCGAACCGCAGACCTCCTGCGTGCAAGGCAGGCGCTCTCCCAGCTGAGCTATAACCCCATCAATGGTGGGCGATACCGGGCTCGAACCAGTGACCCCCTCCTTGTAAGGGAGGTGCTCTCCCAACTGAGCTAATCGCCCATCGTTTTACTTCCGATGAAAAGAAGTGGCGTCCCGTAGGGGAGTCGAACCCCTGTTACCGCCGTGAAAGGGCGGTGTCCTAGGCCTCTAGACGAACGGGACTAAGTTTCTCTAAGTTATGGGTAACTTAGATGTTCTCTTACATTTTAACCAAGCAATCTGTGTGGACACTGCATTAAACAGCAAGTCTTTAGGTAAGGAGGTGATCCAGCCCCAGGTTCCCCTAGGGCTACCTTGTTACGACTTCACCCCAGTCATGAACCACACCGTGGTAAACGCCCTCCCGAAGGTTAAGCTATCTACTTCTGGTGC
>NZ_PYNU01000005.1:0-198133 GCF_003026075.1 Photobacterium sp. GB-210
ATCAAAGAAGCAATGCCGCAACTCTTGGCATGAACCTGCTCTCGCTGCTTTGTAAGTTGCTGGGTGCCAATCGGTGCCTTAGTGGAGGCTTGAGCCGTATGCAGTGAAAGTTGCACGTACGGTTCTTAGAGGGACGGCACTTGGTAACAAGTGTCGTCTACTCGACATAAATGAGTTAGCTATTCGGCTCACTCATCATTATCTCTTCTGTAGTTAGAGTGAATACCATTACCAAATCTGGCTCTTATCACTCAATTTTTGTTCTAAATAATCAAGAGATACTTTCAATTTTGCTGGCATAAATGTGCATTAGGGTAGTCGATATTGTTCCAATATTAGATTAACTTGGCGGTGTGATGGGGGCTTTGTTTGTCGCTCTTAATAGTTATGTGTTATCAAAAGTTGGCGCAACGCTGACAGTAATACTTGTTATAGTTGGTCAGTTGCTGACGGGAGTTGTTTGGGATGCTATCAGTAACGGTGTAGAACTTGCCCTTTTATTGGGTATTTTGTGTATCCTTACGGGTATCTTGGTCACCAAGCGCGGACAAGACTAGAAAGCAAACATTAAAGGATAATAAGTTGAATAATCAGAAAGCACGCTGGGGAATTGCAGGACTGGGTAAAATTGCACATCGCTTTGTTTCAGATCTGACTATGCAAGTCGACAATGCTGAACTCTATGCTGTTGCGGCACGAGATAAACAGCGAGCTGATAGCTTTTCAAATCAATATGGTTGCCAAAGAAGTTATGGTTCCTACACAGAACTCGCAAACGACGCTAATGTAGATATTGTCTATATCGCGACTATTCACCCATTTCATAAAGGCTTGGTTGAATTATTTCTAAATAAAGGAAAGCATGTTCTTGTAGAGAAACCAGCATTCACTAACTTACAAGATTGGGATGCGATGTCGACGCTTGCTGAAGAAAAAGGGTTACTGTTAGCTGAAGCAATGAAAACAGTCGCATTTCCCGCTTATCAAGCAATGAAGCAGTTTATAAAAGAAAACAAGGTAGAAATTAACGCGATAGAAGCTTCATTTGGTAATTGGCATGAGTTCGATAGTGATTGGCACTTATTTAATCCAACGTTATGTGGCGGGGCGACTTTAGATGTCGGTGTATACGGTCTCTGGTTTTACGCTGATTTGTGTCGATTAACAAATACTCCTATAGAGAAACCCACTGTCGAGTACGTTAATGATAATAGCCAAAGCGAAGTCGATGAAAATGTTGTGTTTAAATTTGATGGCCAGATAAAAGGTGAAATTTGCGCATCGATCACGCGTGATCTCAAACGAGAAGCCATCATTCGAGGGCCTGAACTAGAAATCGTTATTCATAATAAATGGTGGAACCCAAAGACAATCGACATATCGTTTAAAGGTGAGCAAACACAAATTACAGCGGTTGTTAGCGGTGGTGGGTTTGAATACGAGATTGAGCATATATCTTCGCTAATTCTAAACAAGATCAATTATTCGGATGTGATGTGTAAAAAAACGAGTCGGCAAGTTATTTCTATTATGGAAGCGTCTCTCGTTGAGAATGGCTTTGACTATCTAGTTTGTTCGAAACCCTCAAGTAATTGATAATTTAAGGCATAATTATGAATATTGTTCCTCTCTTTGCTGCAATTCTATTTAGTGTTTTAGGCGTTTATATATGCTATGACTATCGGCGCTTTAATAAAAATGCGATTAAGACTCAAGGTAAAATAATTAGCTATGATGAATATTTTTCAAAAGATAATGATAATCTTAAAAGAAAGATGTATCGCCCTTATTTTGAAGTTACAGTTAATAAACAGACCTACAGTGTAAAATCAAAAACATCATTTCATTCTAAAGTCATACCTATTGGCCAATATACTGATGTGTTATACCAAAAAGGTGATGAAAAAAATGCTCGTATAGCAAATAGTAATGGCGTTGGTTTGGGCTTTTTATTTATAGGGCTATCTATTCCTGCTTATTATTTCGGCTTATTCCATGAATTGTAATTTTTATTTATGTTTAAAGGAAAATAAAGTAACTATTTTTTCGTTCAGTTGAAAAAACTTACCCTCGATGATAAATCAAACTGTGTATGGTTCATATATTATGATCGAACTGTCACATATATAAAATATGAAGAGAAGTAATGAGAACAACACTAAGAAATAAAATTATCGATGTGTGCAATAAGAAAATAGCCAGTAAAGGTGAAAATGTAGGTGTGTCTTTTTACGCTTTTTTCAAAAACAAAAATGACGATCCTGACTTGTTAATGGAAGCGACTAAGTGGTGGATTAAAACGCATCAACTCGATCATTTTGAAAAAGCATCCAAAATTAAAGATTTGGTCGAGAGGGGAAAATAATTATTATCACCGCCGTTTCTTTTATTACTAAAAGAGGCAATGTTGATGTTAAGTGGTAAGAAAGCAAAGTGCTTCCTCATGATAACGGTAGTTGGCAAATATGGAAATTAAACCAACCCGTTGTTAAATGATGTTTAGAAACGTCATTATGATAGCTGGTTATCTTTTCTACTGTTAGTGAATACACGATCAAACTGGCAAAGAGGCGCAACTTTTGTACTGGCTTTACGTTGCCATTTTGTATGATTGGCGACTAACCAGGTTTGTTGCGAATTGTCTAAAATGGCCTGACTCACTCTGCTTTCTCTTAGCTCATGTTCCATCGCAACAGCTTGCTTTTTCTCTGTCGAATAGCTGGTTTGAGGTGAAGCGTAAGGTAATTCACAGATACCCGCACAGCCAATAATACCGATGTCTGCTGCAAATTGACTAAAGTAATTGAGTACTGTGTCGTCGACAATATCACCACCGTTCGCTCTTATTTTACCACTGGGTATCCACGTTTCTATATTTTCGAACTTCGAGAGCGTATGCGCGGCTTGAAAATTATTCGTCACTACTCGTAATTCTCGGTGGTTGACTAATTGCTCAGCGATACAGGCAATGGTGGTTCCGATGCCTAAAAATAATGTACACCCATTGGGAATGGCTTTAGCGACATTTCTTGCTATTTCTTGTTTTTCGTCTTTATTAGTGATTTGTCTGGCATCATAACTTCGATTGCTCAATGTAACAGGAAGGCCAACGCCACCATGGTGACGCATAGCGATCCCTTGTTGGCAAAGTAAGTTAATGTCGCGTCTGATTGTCTGGGGCGTTATTTCAAACTGTTGCGCTAATTCTTCAATTGAGCAATATTCTTGCTTATGTATTAACGTCATTATTTGTTGTTGACGGGTACTTAAATCATCCATGAAATATGTTGCCATCCTTTATTTGATTATTTTGCTGCTAGGTAACGGTGTGGCGTATCGGTGATCATCATATCAACTCCCCATAGCCAGTGCTCTTCAACAAGTTCCGGTTGGTTCGGGGTGTAACAGTAAAGCTGATAACTTAAACGTTTGACTGCTTTTGCCTTTTCTTCTGTTAAATAACGATAATCACAATGAACACTAAAAGCGTCTAGCTCGCTTAAAACATCGGCGTGATTGCTTGGGATCGTTTCCCACAATTGACCTCTTCTTACGTGAGGAAGGTGTTGCTTTATGGTTAATAGTGCTGATTGGTCAAAACTAGAGAAAAGCATTAACTCAGGTTCAATATTTAGCTTATTAATCACTTCAGCAACTTTTTCACATAGCAAATGAATATCGTCTCCTGCGTGAATTTTTAATTCTATATTTAACGCGACCTTAGCTTCACTTGTTAGCTGTAATACTTCTTCTAATGTTGGTATGGTTTCATCACTAAAATCATCGCAAAACCAAGAGCCAGCATCTAGCTGTTTTAGTTCTATTTTTGACAAGTTTCTCACTTCCCCTTTGCCGTTACTGCAACGGTTTACTGTCTTGTCGTGTATCACCATAGGAATGTGATCAGCACTTAGTTGGACGTCAATTTCAATCCACTCACAGCCATAGTTAATCGCTTCTTTCATCGCTGCAAGGGTATTTTCAGGGGCTAAGCTAGAAAAACCACGGTGAGCTGTAATTTTCATTTTCTTTTCCATCTTCAGTTATTTTCAAATGAACTATCCATGTGTTTGATGAAAATTTTATTACATCTGCTTTGAAAGTCTTAATCTTATTTACTTCATGCAATTGTAACCGAGATGTCACTTTTTGCTTCTAATGTTCACTTGAAAATAAACGAGTGGTTGGAACACAAGAAGTGAACATCCGCTAAATCGTCAGCTTTTGTTAAAAATGGTTTCCAAGGAATAAAAATGGCTTTTAAACATATTGCAGGACTTGCCGTTGCAGCGGCGCTAATGAGTACACAAGTGCAAGCAAAGACCGAAATTGAATGGTGGCATGCTATGGGTGGGGCGTTAGGTACAAAGGTGAATGAAATTGCCGACAACTTTAATGCCAGCCAATCTGAATACGAGATCAAACCTGTTTATAAAGGTACTTATGCCGAAACGATGACAGGTGCAATTGCTGCATTTAGAGCGAAAGAGCAGCCTGCTATTGTACAAGTTTTCGAAGTGGGTACTGCCACTATGATGGGAGCTAAGAAAGCGATTTATCCTGTATATGAATTGATGGCGGATACCAAAGAACCTTTTAACAAAAACGATTATTTATCAGCCGTAACAGGTTATTACACAACTAACGATGGCAAAATGCTATCGATGCCATTTAATAGTTCAACCCCAGTGCTTTATTACAACAAAGAGATGTTTGCTAAAGCAGGGATTACTAACCCACCGAAAACATGGAAAGAAGTAGAAGAAGATTCTCGCAAGCTGATTGCTTCAGGTGCCAAATGTGGCTTTAGTACAACATGGCAGTCTTGGACGCAAATCGAAAACTTCGGTGCCAGAAATAATGTTGCTATGGCAACCAACAACAATGGCTTTGATGGTGTAGATACCACATTTACCTTTAACAATGCGCCTTTCGTTAAACACGTTGAGCAAATGGGTAAGTGGGCGAAAGAAGGTTTGTTCAAATATGGTGGACGTCAGTCTGATGGTATGCCGCTTTTCTATACGGGTGAGTGTGCAATGACAATGGGCTCATCTGCGGGTCTGGCTGGTATTCAAGAGAATATGAAAGGGATAGATGTCGGTGTTGCACAATTACCTTATGATGATGAATTAGTGACAAAACCACAAAATACCATTATTGGTGGTGCATCGTTATGGGTACTTCGTGGACACTCAAAAGAAGAATACAAAGGCGTTGCTAAGTTCTTTACCTACCTTTCAAGCCCAGCGGTTCAAGCTGATTGGCACCAATTCTCGGGCTACTTGCCAATCACAGAAAAAGCGTACGAACTCACCAAACAGCAAGGCTTTTACAAAACTCACCCTGGGACAGATGTTGCTGTTAAGCAAATGACATCGACAACACCTACGGTTAATTCAAAAGGCTTACGCTTCGGTAACTTCTTACAAACACGCGACATCATTAATGAAGAACTTGAAGCCGTATGGGCGGGTAAAATTTCGGCAAAAGAAGCGTTAGATAATGCGAAAAGCCGAGGTGACGCGCAGCTTCGTCGCTTTGAAAGAACACAAAAATCATAATTTAACTCTTTGATTAAGTTTTATCCCCCGCTAATTTTGGCGGGGGATATACACCTTGCCTGTATTATTTTGGTATTTGTATGTCATCCCCTGTTGTATTTAAAAACAAATGGCTTCCGTTTTTCCTTATTGCGCCCCAACTTCTGATCACGTTTGTGTTCTTTATTTGGCCGGCAGGACAAGCGATTTATCAATCATCTCTACTTGAAGATGCTTTTGGTATGAGCCAAGAATTTGTTGGTTTCGAAAACTTCATGAACCTGTTTCATGATCCTAATTATTTAGATGCTTTTTTTACGACGCTCCAGTTCAGTATTAGTGTTGCCGTATTAGCATTAGTTTGTGCGTTAATATTATCGGCATTAGCTGAGCAAATTATCCGTGGTTCATTAGCTTATCGAACATTCTTAATTTGGCCTTACGCTGTAGCACCGGCTGTTGCTGGTTCATTGTGGCTATTTTTATTTGATCCAACGATTGGTGTGTTTACCGATATGCTGCATTTCTTGGGCGTAGATTGGAACCCTAAACTCAATGGCAGCCATGCGATGTGGATGGTGATCATTACTTCGACTTGGAAGCAAATCAGTTATAACTTTCTGTTCTTCTTAGCGGCACTGCAATCAGTTCCTAAATCATTACACGAAGCCGCAGCTATCGATGGCAGTGGCCCGATTAAGCGTTTCTTAACGATCAGTTTCCCACTGATCTCCCCAACGAGCTTTTTCCTATTAGTCGTCAATTTTGTGTACGCCTTTTTTGATACCTTCGCGATTATTCATGCGATGACACAAGGCGGGCCAAGTAATAGCACCTCGATCTTGGTTTACAAGGTATTTAATGATGGCTTCATCGGATTAGATTTAGGTGGCTCTGCGGCTCAGTCAGTGATCCTAATGATATTGGTTGCTTTATTAACTGTTATTCAATTTAAGTATGTTGAAAAGAAGGTAGCGTACTAATGGTAGAAAGAAGACCTCTTTTTAATTTTTGTTGTCATCTATTGTTGATACTTGGCGTGATCTCTATCGCGTTACCAGTATGGTTAGCAATCGTGGCAACGACACACGAGAATCATGATTTCGCGACAAGTACTCCATTATGGTTTGGTGATCTTGGACTTAGTGTTTTTAGAGATTTACTCAGTGGGCATACGGCTTTTAGTGATAAGTCTTTATCCATAAATGGGCTATTACTTAACTCGTTTATTATGGCGCTGTGTATCACTGTGGGTAAATTAACAATCTCTATTATGTCTGCTTATGCGGTGGTTTTCTTCCGTTTTCGCGGCAGGATGATTGCTTTTTGGTTGATCTTTTTCACCCTGATGTTGCCTGTTGAAGTGCGTATTATGCCGACTTTTGAGGTGATCAGTAATTTGGGGATGTTAAATTCATTTTCAGGGTTAACCATTCCATTAATTGCCAGTGCAACGGCTACGTTCTTATTTAGGCAGTTCTTTTTAACGATTCCCAATGAACTCGTTGAAGCCGCACGTATTGATGGTGCAGGTCCCATAAAATTCTTTTTCGATATTTTATTACCATTATCACGCACCAATATCGCAGCCTTATTTGTGATCACTTTTATCTACGGTTGGAACCAATATTTATGGCCGTTATTGATCACGACTGATACCCATTATTTCACTATCGTCATGGCGATCAAGCAAATGACGGGCGTGGTTGATGGCGTCATTGAATGGAACAAAATTATGGCAACCACGATTATCGCAATGCTACCACCAGTCATTGTTGTTATAGCAATGCAAAAAGCCTTTGTTAAAGGCCTAGTTGATTCGGAGAAATAAATGTCTACTTTAACGCTTAATAAAATTGCGAAATCTTACCCTAATGGTTTTAAAGCAATTCATGAACTGAACCTTGATATTTCAGATGGTGAAATGGTGGTATTAGTTGGTCCAAGTGGTTGTGGTAAATCAACATTGCTTCGAATGATTGCAGGGCTTGAAGAAATATCATCAGGTGATTTAAGCATAGATACGACACGGGTCAACGATCTCGAACCGGGTGAGCGTGATATTGCGATGGTTTTTCAAAACTATGCCTTATATCCCCATATGACGGTATTTAATAACATGGCTTATGGTTTACGTAACCGTAAAACGCCAAAACACGAGATTGAACGATTAGTCAATGAAGCGGCGACCATGTTAGAGCTTGATCATTTATTGGATCGCAAACCCAATCAATTATCGGGTGGTCAACGTCAGCGTGTTGCTATGGGTCGGGCTATTGTAAGGCACCCTAAAGTGTTCCTTTTTGATGAGCCATTATCAAATCTCGACGCTAAGTTACGTGTTCAAATGCGCCTTGAAATAAAAAAGCTACAACGTCGCCTTGGTACGACATCTGTGTACGTTACGCATGATCAGGTAGAAGCTATGACACTAGCTGATAAGTTAGTGGTGTTGAACAAAGGTAACGTCGAGCAAGTGGGGACACCGATAGAAATTTATGACAACCCAGCCTCCTTGTTCGTTGCGACATTTATTGGATCTCCTTCAATGAACATTCTTGATGCGAATATGACGTCTCAAGGTATTGAGCTAAATGGCCGTGTAAAATCACTATCAGCAAATTCTTTAGAGCAAAAGAAAGTGAAGCTTGGGCTGCGTCCAGAACATCTACAAATCGATAATGAGCAGCCTTGGTTTAACGTTGAAGTCGAGTTTATTGAAGCATTAGGGGCTGACTTATTGCTTTACTGCCAGACACAAGAGCCCCAATCGCAACAGCTCGTTTTACGAGTAGAAGGGCATAGCCCAATTAAAATGGGCGATAGCTTAGGTGTAAATATTAAACCTGAAAATATCCACTTATTTGATTGTGACACTTCAAAGCGCATACCTTATGATCACTTCAAACAAAATGAAGAAGTGATTCTTGGAGTGGTGAATGGTTGAGTCATTGGACAAAGTTGATGTTCTTCAGTTGAAAAAGCTGAAATGGTTACTGACAGATGTCGATGATACGTTAACGTGGGAAGGTAAGTTACCGCCCGAGACGTTACAAGCATTAAGTAAGCTTGAAGCCGTTGGTGTTAACGTTATTGCTGTAACGGGTGCCTGTGCCGGTTGGTGCGATCAAATGGCAAAGTTATGGCCTTTACATGGTGTCATTGGTGAAAATGGCGCGTTTTGGATGCGTAAAGATCAGCAAGGTTTTACGACACACTATATTCGTAACGCTGAGATGATGAAAAGAGAACAACAAGCACTGAACCATGCGATTGAGAGTCTGTTACTGGATTATCCAGATGTAAGTTTGAGCCTTGATCAACCTTTTCGATTTTGTGATGTTGCCGTCAATATTGCACAAGATAGACTGTCGTTACCTTCGAATGTGACGAAAAACATTCTTGAAAAGATAAAGCATCTTGATATTGAAGGGCAGAGAGTTCATGCAACACAAAGCTCAATTCATATTAATGCTTGGGTCGGTAATCATAGTAAACAGCAAACGAGTGAAGCTTACTTAACGCAATTTGCACCAGATGAAAACCGTGATCTAACTGAAGTCAGTTATGTCGGCGATTCTTTAAATGATGAAGGTATGTTTGCATGGCTGCCATTAACGTTTGGGGTTAATAATATCCGCGCATTATTACCTAAGTTAATTCATCATCCCCAATTTATTACGACAGAAAATGGGGGATATGGGTTTGCCGAATTAGCGGAAAAGATAGTTAAGGCAAAACAAACCCATTAATTAAAAAAGCACTCAATTGAGTGCTTTTTTATTAGCGATTTCTTTTTTAATAACTGATTACACTGAAATCGTGTTTTTACTTGTTATTAATGATGCTAACTGACGTCGCAGAATAGCCGATAACCCAAAGCATTAAGATAATTTTCATGCTAATTTCTTCGCGTTAATATTTTCTTTATCGTCATTGGAGCAAACATTGAAAATTGAAGTATCTGTTCAACCCTCTGAGCATCAATTACAAGTGATAAGTGATGGTATCAGCGCTTTTAACGCAACGTATTTACCGAGTGATGGAGAGTTTGAATCAGGTTTACGTTTTGCGATTATGGCGCAGAATGATCAAGGTGAATATGTCGGTGGGCTGCAAGCAAGTGTGGTGTGGAGTTATTGCGTATTGGAGTTGCTTTGGTTGTCGGAAGAAACGCGTGGGCATGGTGTAGGCTCTCAACTTATCGAACAATTAGTGGCGTTAGCGAAAGAAAAACAATTAACACAAATACGTACTGAGACGTTAGATTTTCAAGCAAAACCGTTTTATGAAAAGCTGGGATTTAAAGTCTATGGCGAAATTGATGATTCGCCCAAAGGGCATAAAACGTACTTTTTGGTAAAAGTGTTATAACAAAATCACATATCAGTAGCTTAATTTTCTGAGTGGTACTTTTTAATAAATAAGTCATGATAATAAGAGGCAAAAATGGATTTATCCTCAAATTTTAGAATGTTGGCAATATACAATCAGCGGATGAATAATCAGCTTTTAAATGCATGTAAACAGCTTACAGATGAACAACTGTTTCAAAATACCAATGCATTTTTTCCAACTGTAATGGCGCATTGGAATCATATTCTGTTTGGCGACTTAATTATGCTGCGACGTTTAATTGCTAATAATATTGTTGAGGTTAATTCGGAAATCCTAGAGCAGTTACCTGTAGCGAAAAGGATTAATGATACATTCGTAACAACAATGGACGAACTATCACAATTACGTTCGTTAGTTGATGCTGTGTATATTGATATAACAAAGGGATTTACCGCAGCAACCTGTAATGAAATCGTGAGATATACAACAACAGATGGTCAGATCATTGAACGTTATGTTGGTGAGTTTTGTCAGCATATTTTTAATCACCAAACGCATCATCGCGGTCAAATGACCTGTCTATTGAGTCAGTTTGGGGTTGATTTCGGTTGTACAGATTTACCCATAATTGTGCCAGAAGGGGCCCGTTGCTAGATGTATTTTCGGGAAGAGTAGATTCATAACGCTATAATTGAGCTAATCTCTTTGTTAACACTTGTTGCTTATATTTAAATGAGGCTTATCGATGAAAAAGTACTGGCTAATTATATTTGTTTGTTTGTCGTTCCCATCTTTTGCAGCCAAAAAAGTATTAGATTGCGATAACCCACGTAACACGTTGGAAATTAATGATTGTGCCTCGTTAACGCTAGCCTCTGCACAAGATGAATTGTCCAAATATTTAGCTGCCAGCGTTGAGCACAATAAAAAAGATCCCGAGTTAGTGAAGGCGATAGAGCAAGCGCAAAAAGATTGGGAAGTGTATATGAAAGCGCAATGTAATGCGGTTTACACCCAATGGCGTGAGGGAACTATTCGTAATGTCATGGCATTGGATTGTAAAACTCAATTAACCAAAGAAAGAACGCATGATATTTGGATGCATTTTTTAACATATATGGATAGCACACCACCTGTTTTACCTGAGCCTTCAACCTATTTTAAAAAGTGATTTTTTGATGTATTAGAGAGTGGGATATTTGCAAGTAACTGTTATTAATGCATATTACTCTCAATGAAAATCTCACCTAACGCGTTGTAATTGAATAAATAAGAGCTCTGTTCACGTGTATGTATTCAGAGCTTTATTTTCTTTGCCTTCAATGAAGGGCTAAAACAGACGGCGTTTTAATCCTGTTCTTTCTAATATTCTGGTTGAGATCTCTTCGACGGACATGCTGGATGTATTGATATAGGGGATCGCTTCTCTGCGAAATAAACTCTCTACACTGAACAGTTCAGACTCACATTGGCTTTCACTGGCATAATCACTATTGGCGAGACGGTTGTTGCGGATTTCTGTCAATCTTTCTGGATCTATAGTTAGGCCAAAAAGCTTATGTCTATGTATTTCAAATTCAGGCAGTAAACGAAGTTTGGCAAGATCTTCGGCAATAAATGGGTAGTTCACCACTCTTAAACCAAATTGCATTGCCATATAAAGGCTGGTGGGCGTTTTCCCACTGCGTGATACGCCAAGTAATATCAAATCAGCTTCCTCTAAACCACGAAGAGAAATACCGTCATCGTGGGAAAGGGTGTATTCGATAGCCGCTATTCGATCAAAATAACCGTCTTGATCCTTACCAACACTGTGTGAGCGTTGCAATTGTGGCTTGGGCTCTAGCTGTAGATCGTCGGCAACAAAATTAACCATGGTTTGTAATACATCGTAGAACAGTGCATTGGCTGACAATAGCTGTTGTTTAATTTCAGGTACGACCATAGAGAAGAAAACTAAAGGCTTTTCTCCCGTCGCTAAAAAAGATCGCTCTATCTCTTTTACCACTTCAGCGACCTTGTGCCCATTTTCAGTAAAAGGAAAAGTCTGCTCATTGACTTTTAATGGAAACTGCGCCAGGACAGCATGACCAACGGTTTGACATGTTATGGCAGTTCCATCAGAAATGTAGAACACGTCACGAGTTTCAATTTTGTGATGCATAATAAGTTCAAATAAGGATTTATTTTTGAGATAAGATGTGAATAAAGTATAGAAAAGTCGTCGTACGTTCTGTAACTAATGCCACAACCTGACGAAAAAGTGGTTTTTTTTACGCAGCAACGCAAACGATTGCTTTTAATTGGTAGCTGAATTATTTCGGAGATACACATGCAAAAGTACACCCTTTGGTTCAACACTTTATCAATGAATGATGTGAACCAAGTTGGCGGAAAAAATGCCTCGCTTGGTGAAATGGTATCAAACCTTTCAAATGCGGGAGTGTCTGTTCCTAACGGATTCGCGACTACCTCTTACGCATTCCATGAGTTTTTAGAGTATGAAGGGCTAAATAATCGTATTTACGATTTGCTTGGCGCTCTTGATGTTAATGATGTTGAAGCACTTCAGCGCACTGGGGCGACAATCCGTAACTGGATTTTAGCTGCGCCATTTCCTGTTGAATTAGAACAGAGTATCCGTCGTGATTACCTTGAATTGATTGATGGTAACCAAGCACTTTCCGTTGCGGTTCGATCGTCTGCAACTGCTGAAGATTTACCTGATGCTTCCTTTGCGGGTCAACAAGAAACATTTCTTAATGTAAAAGGTGTTGATGCCGTTTTAGAGGCAACGAAACACGTTTATGCCTCGCTATTTAATGATCGCGCCATTTCTTATCGCGTTCACCAAGGTTTTGATCATAAGGGTATTGCACTGTCTGCAGGTATTCAGCGCATGGTGCGCTCTGATAAAGCAGCGTCAGGGGTGATGTTTACGCTTGATACTGAATCAGGCTTTGATCAAGTGGTGTTTATTACCTCTTCTTGGGGTTTAGGTGAAATGGTGGTTCAGGGGGCAGTTAACCCTGATGAATTTTATGTTCATAAACCAATGTTAGAAGCTGGGCATGCACCAATAGTAAGAAAGAACTTTGGTTCAAAACTCATCAAGATGATCTACTCTGATAATCAAGAAATTGGTAAACAAGTAGACATTGTTGATACCACAGATGAAGAACAATATCAGTTCTCGATTAATGATGAAGAGATTAAAGAGCTTGCTAAACAAGCAATGATCATTGAAAAGCACTATCAACGTCCAATGGACATTGAATGGGCGAAAGATGGTATTGATGGCAAGCTGTACATTGTTCAAGCACGTCCAGAAACAGTGTGTTCGCAAGGATCTCAAAACGTAATTGAACGCTATGAGCTGAACAATAAAGCAGATGTGTTATTAGAAGGTCGCGCGATTGGTCAACGTATTGGTAGCGGTAAAGTACGCCTGGTTGATTCGCTTGATCAAATGTCACTGGTACAAGAAGGTGATGTACTCGTAACAGATATGACAGATCCTGACTGGGAACCTGTGATGAAACGTGCTTCTGCGATTATTACTAACCGTGGCGGTCGTACTTGCCATGCTGCCATTATCGCTCGTGAATTAGGCATCCCTGCGATTGTGGGTTGTGGTAACGCTACAGAAGTATTAACAGATGGTGCTGTTATTACCGCTTCATGTGCCGAAGGTGAAACAGGTTATGTTTACCAAGGCGAATTGAACTATGAAGTTCGACGCTCTGAGGTAGATGAATTACCAATATTACCAACTAAAGTGATGATGAACGTCGGTAATCCAGAGCGTGCGTTTGATTTTGCACAATTACCGAATGAAGGCGTAGGTTTAGCGCGTTTAGAATTTATCATCAATAAAATGATTGGTATTCACCCGAAAGCATTATTGAACTTTGATGCACAAAGTGACGAGTTAAAAGCGCAAATTCGAGAGAAAATTAAGGGCTATAACGATCCTATTGATTTTTATGTTAGCAAGTTAACCGAAGGCATTTCTACCATTGCTGCAGCGTTCTGGCCTAAGCGTGTGATTGTTCGTATGTCTGATTTCAAATCGAATGAGTACAGTAACTTAATTGGTGGTAAAGAATTTGAACCCCATGAAGAAAACCCTATGTTGGGTTTCCGTGGTGCTTCTCGTTATATATCACCAGTATTTGAAGATTGCTTTGAACTTGAAACACAAGCGATGAAACGTGTTCGTAATGAAATGGGGTTAAAGAACGTTGAAATTATGATCCCGTTTGTACGTACGCCGAGTGAAGCTGCATCTGTGATTGAGTTACTGGCAAAAAATGATTTACGCCGAGGCGATCAAGGTTTGAAAGTGATCATGATGTGTGAACTGCCATCAAATGCCGTATTAGCGGATGATTTCTTAAAGTACTTTGACGGTTTCTCCATTGGTTCAAATGACATGACTCAGTTAACGCTAGGTTTGGATCGTGATTCTGGTGATGTTGCGCATCTCTTTGATGAGCGTAACCCTGCGGTTAAAGCTATGCTGAAAATGGCGATTGATGCAGCAACGAAAGCGGGCAAGTACGTCGGTATTTGTGGTCAAGGACCATCAGATCATGATGATTTAGCAAAATGGTTAATGGAGCAAGGTATTAGTTCTGTTTCACTAAACCCGGATACTGTGATCAATACTTGGTTAAAGCTAGGTGATGTAAATAAAAATCATTAGCAGACAGGTTAGGTTTAGTTGCTAAAGGTAAAATTAAGCTCTGATTAATGATCAGAGCTTTTTTATAGCAGATTGAAAATTAAGTGTCGTACACCTAGGTTAGGAGGACATATGGTTGTTGTAGAGCGATTTTCTTTTGCACATGAAGCGCATATAGCGAAAGCCAATCTAGAAAGTGCCGGTATTCACTGTTGCCTTGCTGACGAATTTACGGTCAATACGCAATGGCTTTATTCTAATGCAATGGGGGGAGTGCGTTTGTTGGTAGAAGAAAAAGATATAGAGTCAGCGAGAGTGCTACTTGAAAGTGATTTTTCTGATGCGTTAGAAGAACAAATACCACCTTATGATAACGAGCATGAACATTGTGCTTATTGCGGTAGTCATGATGTAGTGACTTATACGAAAGGTAAGCGCCCAGCATTTTTAATGTTTATTGTGCTAGGTTTCCCTTTGTTTACATATCAACATGGTTATAAATGTAACCAGTGTGGTAAATTTAGTGAGGAGTTGTAAAATTTTAAAGTATTAGCTTAATGCTATTACTTATCCGCACGCTGTTACAAAAGAATGTTTAACGGGATACGATAACGGAACGTTAATCTAGATACTTCAGTTTACTAAATGTTTATTTGATTACATAACGACTTTTCTATGTCTGTCATTTATCACCCTTTTTTCTAGTACGTAACCTTGAACTTATAAAAATGATCACGTTTTTTTAAAGTAGTTGATTATTCAATTAAATAGCGCGTTATATCTGTTTGAAGAGGATTGTAGTTTGATATATGATTTCCTCATTATTTATCTAGCTAAATTTCCTGAATTGATAATTAATAATTGATGGTTCGCACACCCATCGACATAAAGACCGCTCCTTGTGAGCGGTTTTTCTGTTTATGGTCATTTAACGCTAATTTTTTTAATTAAATAAGATTAGAAACATGAGTAATAAAGACGACTATCATTCATATTTACTTTATTAATTTACCGATTTAAGTGCTAACGGTAATGTTTGTTTTAATTCATCCAGCCACTGATAACGGTTTTTATACAGCTTGCGTTTATTACGATTGAGTGTGCTCAAGTCTTTTCGCTCTGGTAATAAAGGTAATTTATAGGTTACGTTACTTTCTTTAACACCCTGATATTCTTGCCAGATCTGGTCATAGTCACAGCTAACCGCATGACGTTTTGAACCGATATAACGGAGTGCTTGATAAATGTGACCTTTATTACTGACAGCGGTAATGTTTTTTAATTGATAAGCATCAGCAAAAATGAGAGCTAATTCCACCATTAATGCCTTAGGACGTAAGCCATATAGTCCTTTTGTTAACTCTTTGATGAGTTCTTGACGGTTCTCAATATCACTGTCTGGGCCTTGTAAAGCACCAATATGTAAATGGCTTTGCTCTTGATTAACGGTAAAGCTAATACAATATAATTGCTTGTTGTTACTATCTGTGAGCGTGAGACCCAGTGATCCTTCTCTTGAGTAACCAGCATCAAGATAGATATTGTAAACGTTGTCATTTTTATCTGTTATTTGAGATAACTTAAGGCCTTCATGCTGGTATATATTTAAAAGTTTTGAAGAAAAGTTGTTCAGCATAAATTGAAGATGTTTTTTCAACATCTGCATTCTTTGTTTTTTATCCCATGCCACACAGCCATATGGCTTAAGTGGTTTTTCAATAAATGACGGATATACCGTGATTAATTGTTGAAGTAATGGGTTATCGAAGTAGCCCATGACTTCATCAGTAACTTTGGGTGAGAAAACGCACCAGCAATAGAGACGAAATTTTTTTCTTATTTTATCCATTCCTTTGATGTTTGGATAAAGCATGTTGGATAAAAATGATCCACGCTTAAATACCGTGTTTGATGTGATGGCTAAATGAGACATTTTGATAAACCTTGTAGATATTTATATTTTTAATTATGGATATTTTTCTATTAATAAGACTTAAATATAAATTACAAATTAAACAGTGTTTGTTTAATAAAGGCTGAACGGAATGTTAATATTTGAAATCTAGTATTTTCATTGTTAATCATATTCAACATTATTGAGGTTTTATTCATTTATAAAAACAATAGCGTTGTTTTTATAGCTTTTTATGAAAAAAGTGTTTCTACCTGTAACAGGTGGCGGGTGTTATAAAGTAGATTAATGTTTATTCACTACCAATGAAAAGTTAATTAATGGCTGTTTTTTAGTTAAAGTTTGTCTGTTATTTAACGCGTATATTAATATGTTTGCAAAGTTCAGCCACCTGAAACTTAATTGTTTGAATTCGAAATGAGTGATGAAGAGAGAGCTATACATTCATCCTGCTTGTAATATATGTGTAGGTAAATCATGACAGCACGAAAGTGTGGTGCAGTTAATACTTCATTAAAAGGTGCAGCAATCCAATATGACTTAAGAGTATTCCCATGCTGCCAAGAAAAAACAGTTTATTTAAGTGTTAGGACGGGATAAAAGGACCAAGGTGAACAAGTGTAATTACGATGATGTAGGCTAATTGTGAATATCATTTAGGAATGTGCGCTCGCACTACTAATCTAAAGTATCCGGAAATGGAATACATTGCTAATGTAGAGATACATTCATTAGGGAGAGCTTACAATGATCAAAGAAATCACTTTTCCGAGTTCAACAGGGATCTTAGGCAATGAAAAAGGACGATATTATCGTGATTCCTTTTCGGTCAATATTAGCCAACAGCACTTAAATGCCATTGATGTGTATTATGCTATTTTTGCCCATTTACCAAAGCCTGTGATTATTGCAATGAAAATAAGAAATAAGATCATGGGTTGGCTGGGGTTTTCAGCGGGCGCAACGGAAATGTCGTTACCGAAAGAACAAATAGCCACAGGTAAGCAAGCTGGTTTTCTTGTATTTGAGTCGGTATCGGAAGCGGAGGTAGTTGCAGCAGCTTATGATAAAAATATGGATATGTGGTTATCCGTGTTGAAGCTCTCTGAAAAAGAATATGCGGTTTCAACATTGGTGAATTTAAAAACACGATCTGGATGTTTATACATGGCGTTCATTAAACCTTTTCATAAGTTTGTGGCTAAGTTCTGTATTGCTCAAGCATTGCGTGCAAAGCGTATTTAAACAGTTAATAAGGTGTAACATTTTTCTATTAACTCTTGTTTAGAATTTTAAGGTAAATTGCTGCTATCTAATAAGTGATCACTGCGATCTGATAAAGGAAGATCATCGATGGTAGCGCTATTTTTCAAGTGTTTGTTAGGGGCTTTTGCCGTTTTGCTCATTGCGTTACTTTCTAAAAGTAAGAGCTTTTATATCTCTGGTTTAGTGCCTTTATTTCCCACCTTTGCTTTAATTGCCCACTATATTATTGGCACAGAGCGCACCATGGCAGATTTGCGTGTTACTGCATTATTTGGACTGTATTCACTAATCCCTTATGCGGCATATCTCATTGCTGTTTATTACTTTAGTTATAAATATGAATTAGTTTGGACACTATCATTGGCTGCATTAGTTTGGGCTTTCTTTGCTTGTTTGTTACTGATGGGGTGGACGAAGTTTAGCCCTGCATTGAGTTAGGTGAGAGGTCGTGAGTAGGGTGAGATAGGGAATCGTGACATGAACACTCAATCTAAAGCTTATTTACATTAATGCAAAGAATATGGCGTGTTCGGTGATTATTTCACTCGCGAACACGCCATAATATTCATGCGATGATACCTATTTGCTTAGATTAGTGACTTTTCATTTAGTCATTTTTTCGTTTAAAAGGTCGATGAAGAAAGCATATTCCAATGCATCTTCGTGGAGTGCTTTAAAACGACCTGATGCACCGCCGTGACCAGCTTCCATATCGGTTTTAAACAGTAAACGATTGTTGTCTGTCTTCATCTCACGCAGTTTTGCTACCCATTTCATTGGCTCAAAATATTGCACTTGTGAATCATGTAGCCCTGTTGTCACAAGCATGTTTGGGTAGTCGTGCTGACCCACATTATCGTATGGCGAGTAACTTAACATGTACTCGTAATACTCTTTCTGATTAGGGTTACCCCATTCGTCATATTCGTTTGTCGTTAATGGAATAGACTCATCCAGCATGGTCGTTACCACATCAACAAATGGCACTTGCGCTGCAATACCGCAATATAATTCAGGCGCTTGGTTAGCAATAGCGCCCATTAACAAACCGCCTGCAGAGCCACCCACAGCAAAGATTTTATCTTTCGCACCGTAACCTTGTTTGATAAGTGCTTTTGTTACATCAATAAAATCATTGAAGGTGTTTTGCTTGGTGAGTTTCTTTCCATCTTCATACCAAGGGCGACCTAGCATTTCAGAGCCGCGAATATGCGCGATAGCATAGACAAAACCACGATCAAGCAAGCTTAAACGTGATGATGAAAAACTAGGATCAATGGTTGAACCATAAGAACCGTAACCATATTGGTAAAGCGGATTGGTGCCATCTTTTTTAAATAAATCTTTACGGTAAACCAAAGAAACAGGTACCTGTTTACCGTCACGAGCGTTGATCATTAATCGCTCTGATTGATAGTTGCTTGCTTCAAAATCGCCTAGTACTTCAGCCTGTTTTAAAAGGTCGAACTCACTGTTATCAAGGTTGATATCAAAGTGAGATGCTGGCGTTGTCATACTTGAATAGTAAAGGCGGAGCTTATTGGTATTAAGTTCTTTATTGCCATAGAAGAAAGCGGTGAATGCTTCATCATTAAAGTGTAATTCACGCTCTTCATTGGTATCTAATTGACGAACTGTCACATGGGTTAAACCATTTGAACGTTGCTGATATACAAGGTAGTTATCAAATAGCTCATAATCTTCCAGCATTACACCTTCAGCTGGCGCTATTACATCTTGCCACTTTGACTTATCACCAAGTTGATCGGTTGAAACCTTCATTAAGCGGAAGTTAACAGCCTTATAATTGGTCAACACGTAAAATTGCTGCCCAAGTTTCGAAATACTGTACTCTAAGCCTTCTTCACGCGCTAAGAATGGTTTTGCCGTAGCGTTTGGATCGTTAGCATCGATAATAGAAACAGCACTGGTTTCAGTGCTTGAATGCCAAATATACACCAATTCGTTATCTTTACTTTTACCTATCGAGGTATAAAACGTTTGATCTTTTTCTTCAAAAATCAACACGTCTTCAGTCTGGTTTGTACCTAATTGGTGACGGAATACTTGATACCCCAATAAGGTTTGCGGATCTTTCTTGATGTAATAAAACGCTTTGTTATCGTTCTGCCACGCAATAGATCCACTGGCGCCTGTGATTTCATCAGCAAGGTATTCACCCGTAGTCAGGTTTTTTACTTTGATGGTGTAAATACGACGGCTAACAGTATCTTCACCATAAGCCAGTAAATTTTCATCTTGGCTTACACTTAGGCTTGATACATTGTAATACTCGTGATTTTTAGCCAGTTCGTTAATATCAAGCAATACGGTTTTATTCGTTCCTGCAAAATCGTCTGCTCGAACTGAAACAGGATATTCATTATCACCCGTTACTTCGCTGGAATAGAAGTAATTACCTTGTTTTACGGGGACTGAATTATCATCTTTTACAATACGGCCTTTAATTTCTTCAAATAGCTGCTGTTGTAATGCTTCTGTATGCGCCATTACAGCATCGGTGTAAGCATTTTCAGCGTTAAGATGCGCAATGATCTCAGGATCACAGCGTTTATCATCACGCATCCAATAGTAATTATCAGTACGTGTATCATTATGGATGGTCATTTCATGTGGTACTTTCTTTGCGACTGGCGCTTTAAATGAAGACGCATGAACCACGTTTGTTGTTTTTGTATTCACAATAATGTCCTTCCAAGTATCTTCTTTTCATTGAGCATAAAAGAAAATTTAAAATAGGATACAACGATTACCATAAGGTGTTGTATTTTTGTTATTTTTTAAGACAGATTTAGGCATGAATAAACGCGATAAGAATGCATTTATAGTTTTATTATGCTCTGCTTACATCCTATATCTTGGGGTATTTCTCTATTTTTCAATCCTTAGAATTAAAATCGAAGAATTAAGATAAAAAGTAATATCGTAGCTGCTATTTTTTCTTATATGAAACAGAGAGAATTGTAATTGAAGGTTTTAATTATATAGAAAAAAGCTAACGCATTGTTTTTATAGTAAATTTACAAGATAAACCATGTATTTTTTGATCATATAGTCAGTTGTGGTTCATAAAAACGAAATAACGTGATTTCACTCACAAAATATTCTTAACAAACCAAGTGGTGAAGTTAGGTTAGGTGACGTTTACGATGAACAGTTAACGACGACAGTTACGATTACAGATGCAGATAATAAGATGCCCATCTTGATGATCATGACGGACACAGATCAGATAACAACGGATGTGAAGCAAGAGCTGAGTCAAATGGTAAAAGAAGCCAATGAAACGCTACCTGCACATGAAAAAATGCGATTAGAAACCGCCTATTTTGATACGAATGTGAACATTGAGCTTTCTACAGAAGTGGAGTATCACTCTCAGTATCAGAAAGATATGCAGTTAACGATTGATGAAACCGAGTTACCACACCATGCCAGCGAGCAGTATCACTTTGCTGAAGCCGTCGATATGTTAAATACTTACGCAAGCAAAATGGATACGATTTACCATCAGAACGATTCTTTTATTCATAAAATCTAGGACTGTAAGGCGACTAAGGAGAGAGCGTAAAGGTAGAGAGCGAATAGGATAGCTTTAGCAAACTCATTTCTGCCCCAAAGTGAGCTAGGTATAGGGAGAGCAATCCTTGGTGTGCTGTTTTATAATACTAGAGTTCATGGATAGGTAAAAAACAAGACTAACACTACATACTCTGCTAGTTCACGCTATCGCAACTAATTGATTGATAAGGAGGTACTAATAGAGGAAAATGCATCTGGTTGAATTGTGTGTTGGTGCTATGAAATATAATTACTCTGAAATCTCCTCTAAGCAGTTTGAGTCGCTTGTGGTTCAGTTATGCTACAAGTTACTAGGCTATGGTACAAAAACTTTTGCGGAAGGTGCTGATGGTGGTAGGGATGCTCGCTTTGATGGTGAAGCTACTGATATCCCAAGTTATCGTGATCCATGGAAAGGTTTGACTATTATTCAAGCAAAGCATACTGCGGAATACAATAAAAAATTCTCAGATAATGACTTCTTTGGGGCTAAAAGCTCTATAGTTAACGAAGAGGTCGAGAAGATGAAAAGATTGATTGCAGAGGATGGCATGAAAAACTATATGCTATTTGCTAACAGGAAGTTACCTGCAAATGCTCATGAAGAAATCTTGGCTTACATGGCAGAGCAAACTGGGATGGAAAAAAGAAATATTGTCCTAATTGGTATTGAGGATATAGAAAATTACTTGAAGGCATTTCCTGATATCCCTGAAAAAGTGGACTTAAATGCCTTTGATATGCCTCTTAATATAGAGCCTGATGAACTTGCTGATGTTATTCTTCAAATTAAAAATGAGATTAGCAATATTAATGAGTTAGCCAGAGAAAAGCCAAGCAAGTTAAATGGTGAGATAAAAAGAGTTTCACTAAAAAAGAAGAATAAAATTAACAATCTAAATTCAAGCTATTCAGACATCATTGAAGGAAAAATGATTGCTTTTAATGAGATAACTGATTTCTTGGCTAGACCTGAAAATTCAGAATATCAAGAAAAATACTTGGAATGTAAAGCTGAACTGGATGAGAAAATTCGAGCGATTAAAAAGCCCATGCACGAGTTTAATTACATCATTGAAAAGGTTTATGACCTGATTATAGCTCGCGATCAAGACTGTAAAACAAATAAAAGGCTAACGAAGCTGATGCTCCATTATATGTATTATATATGTGATATCGGTGACACTAAAAAAGAAGAGGCTAGTGAATATGCTGCTTAAGCCTAATAAAAATTCGCATCCTGATTTGACTGTTTTAGCGGTGTCTTCGTTCCTATTGAAGCGGATTAAATTAAAAAAAGTTGAACCTTATAGCGATTTGTATGAAGCACTTAAAAAGAACAATAAAAAGGCTATATCACTTTTAGATTTGTCTTTGGAGTTTTTGTTCATTCTAGGTTTGGTTGAATATCATGAAAAGAATGATTTAATTGAGTATATAGGCCAATGAAATTATCAAAGATTTACTCAAATAAAAATGAATTATTTAATTCAGTAGAGTTTAATGAAGGACTTAATGTAATATTTGCTGAGATTAGGCTTCCTGAAAATCAAGATAAAGATACTCACAATCTTGGTAAAAGTAAGCTAATGGAGCTTATTGATTATTGTTTGCTAAAAGAGAGGAAACAATCATTTTTCCTATTTAAGTACTTCGATAAGTTTAAAGATTTTGTATTCTTTTTAGAATTAAAGTTGAACTCTGGTAAGTACTTGACAGTAAGGCGCTCTGTGTCTGCTAATTCAAAGATTTCGATAAAAAGGCATTCGGTGAAATATCAAGATTTCACTTTTTCTGGAGAAAGTGACTGGGATTACTTTGATATTCCTATTGATACAGCCAAGTTGATATTGGATGCTGATTTTAACCTTAAAAGTATATCTCCTTGGGACTATCGAACAGCACTTAATTATGCTCTGAGAAATCAGGACGACTTTTCGGATATTTTTAAATTGAGTAATTTCCTTGGTCGTCATTTATACTGGAAGCCTTATATTGGTAAAATTCTTGGTTTTAATTCTGATAACCTGAAACGGAATTATGAATTAGCCTATGATATTGAGAAGTCCAAAGAATTGCTTTTTGAATTGCGTGCAGATATTGGTGAAATTCTAGGAGATGAAGAGGAAGTTCTTACTGGTTTACTAGATATAAAAAATAAAGAAGCTGAGTCTTTACAAGAGCAGTTAGATACTTTTAATTTTGACAAAGCAGACGCTGATAATATACATAGATTAGTTGCTGAGATTGATGAAGATGTAGCTGAACTTAACAAAGTAAAATACTATTTATCAGCAAATATAAAAAAACTTAACAATACGTTAGAAGATGTAAAAGTAAATTTTAAGATATCTCCGACCCAAAAGCTATTTGAAGAGGCAGGTATTCTTTTTGATGGGCAAATAAAGAAATCCTATGAAGAGCTATTAGAATTTAATCGAAAAATTACAACTGAACGTAAGAAATACGTAAAAGCCAAGGTTAAAGAGCTGGAAGAGGAACTATACAAAGTTTCTACCGCACTAGAAGAAATGAATGAATCTCGGTCAAAGAGGTTAGTTTACCTGAATAAAATAGGTGCTTTTGACAAATACAAAGAAGTTACAGCTATGCTCCTTTCGCTAAAAACTGAGATTAACGATATCAACCGAAAACTTTCCTTGAGTGAGAAAATCAGCTCTACTAAGGAAAAAATAGCGACAGACGAGAGTGAACAGCTAATAGTTAAAGGGCTGATTCGGGATAATCGCGAAGAAGTGACTAAGGCCGAAACCGGAATTTATAAATCAATTAAGACTACATTTTCCTCTTTTGTTAGTATTGTTTTGGACAAAAATGGCTTTATTAGCACCAAGCAAAACAAGGAAGGTAACTTAGAATTCTATGCTGGTATTATAGGTGATATTGGAGAGCAAACTGGCGAAAGTGACGGCCACACATATAGGAAGATTCTCTGTATGGGTTATGACTTGGCTGTTAACTTTTCATATAGCCATTTAGATTTTGTACGATTTATATATCACGATGGTGGATTAGAGACCCTTGATGAGCGTAAGAAGAGAGCCTTCTTAAATTTTGTCAGAACCAATTTAGAGCAATTTGGAACACAATATATATTGACTGTTATTAATTCAGATATGCCTCAAGGTGTTAAGTTTACAGATGAAGAAGTTGTACTAACTCTACATGATGATGGTCCAAGTGGGCGTTTGTTCAAGATGTCGTCATGGTGATATACATACGAGGATTATAAGGTAAATTTGTACTTACAATTGATTGAGCATACAACAAACTTTGTGCAGATTTGCTAACGCAATTAGGGCATAGGTTATTTGGTAACAACGCTTGAAAGCAGGAATTTCCGGGCTGCTATTAACCTCTCAAACTGTTAGTCCAATTTTCAGAAAAATGACTAAGAATTTATAGGGCAAGTCCTGCCTTTTGCCAACTAGGTTTTGACTTACTTTTTTACATTAAAACTAGCTAAAGAAAAAGGCGCTCAATGAGCGCCTTTATTGTTATATATCGAGTGTAAATCAGGCTTCGTCAATGACCACTAAACAGTTAGGTAATTCGTTTTTAGCCTCTGTTAATGGATAAGCATTAGCCAGTAACTTGCTTGATTGCTCTAAGCACTGCAGAAAGCCTTCATAGGTTTTTCCTGCGCGAACATTGGTTGTGAAATCAGCAACAATAGAGCGCCATGCTTCATCACTGATTTGTTCACTAATACCGAAGTCCGTTAAGATTTCAACGTAATGTTCGGCTTCACACACAAAAATCATCACGCCTAAATGCTGTTTGGTTCGATGAATGCCATTGGCGAGAAATTGCTCTCTGGCCACTAGGCTAGCACGACGATGTTTCACTGCTTTTGGCACCAGACGATATTTAATCGCAGGGATCCTAAATAACAAGGTAAACGCGATAAAGCCGACTAACTGACATAATAGAACGTCGTTTAACTCTAACCAAAAAGGTAAGAAATTGAGTAGGGCGGGAATAAATAACGCAATAATTGCAGCCCATAATGTCGGTACAAAATAATAGTCGTCGGCTTTAGTCGCCACAACAGTCATTAATTCAGCATCGGTTGTTTTTTCAATTTCACCAATTGCTTGGCTGATTGTTTCTAGTTGTTCATTAGTAAATAACTTCATATTTACCATCCTCCTGATGCGCCGCCGCCACCAAAGCCACCACCGCCGCCACTAAAACCGCCGCCACTACTTCCTCCGCCAAAGCCGCCACCATTACCGCCAGAGCGAGGGGAATTCCCTGAACCAAAACCACCACTGGTGAATACATCACCATTACGACGATAATATTGTGAACGATGACTTCTACGTCGGCTAAAGGCGATAATTTGAATCACGATGACAAAGAGTATGAATAGGTAAAGATCATAAGACGGTTTTTCTTCTTGAACCACAGGCTTATATTCACCTTTAATTGCCCCAAGGATCGCTAATACGCCATTTTCAATCCCTTTGGCAAATTGGCCTGATTTAAACTCAGGTTTTATTTCGTGGTTGATGATACTAATGGCTGTCGCATCTGGCAGTGCGCCTTCTAAACCATAACCGACTTCAATCCGGATTTTCTTGTCGTTATAGGCAACAATTAATAGCACACCGTTGTCGTGCTCTTTATTGCCAATACCCCATTGACGACCGAGTTGGTACCCGTAATCGGCAATAGGGATCCCATCTGTTGATGGAATGGTAACAACAACGACTTGGTTTGAAGATTGTTTCTCTTCATTCGCAAGCAGTTGCTCTAGTTGTTTGATTTGCGAAGCATTAAGGATATGCGCATCATCCACCACACGTCCCGTCAGTTTTGGGAAGGTGGGTTGTGCAAAGCAAACTTGGCTAACTAGCAACAAGAGTCCGGTAAAATACAGGACTTTTTTTATCATTAGAATGCTACCTTAGGTGCAACATCAGCATTGGGTGTCGTTGCTGAGAAGTTTGGTTTAACCGTTAAATCGCTATACATGATCCAATGCCAGAAACGACCTGGGAAAGTACGAATTTCTGTATTAAAGGCTTTAACGCTATTAATGTAATCACGACGAGCAACGGCAATACGGTTTTCTGTGCCTTCAAGTTGCGCTTGCAGTGTAATAAATTGCTCATTAGCTTTTAAATCAGGATAACGCTCAGACACAACCATTAAACGAGATAGCGCACTACTTAATTGTCCTTGGGCTGCTTCAAACTTTTTAAATGCTTCAGGGTTATCTATTGTTTCAGGAGTAACCTGCATTGAAGAGACTTTTGCTCGCGCTTCTGTAACAGCAGTTAATGTGTCTTTTTCATGGCTAGCATAGCCTTTCACCGTTGCGACAAGGTTCGGGATCAAATCAGCGCGACGTTGGTAATTATTTTCAACTTGTGCCCAGTCTGCATTTACTTGTTCATCGAGCATGGGAATTGTATTAATACCGCAGCCGGTCAGTTGGAGCAGTAAAGCCAAGCTAAATACCCATTTCAGTATTTTTGGAAAATTAAACATTCGTATCCCTTCTGTTATGTATGATTATATTTACGTTGTTTATTGATAATTGAACAATGCAAAATAATGGAGTTTATACATGTTAAGTATAAATAAAATTAAATAATTATCATCAATATGTCATTGTTATTTTTAGTATAAAAAATCAATAAGACGCAATTATTATGGCAAAAATAAAGAGTGTATTAGGTGGTTAGCACATCTAAATGTGTAATAACTATTTTGCTTGTTACTCGCTGGCTTTTTGGTGGCTGTAAGTAAAGAAGGTGTGTTTCTTTGGTAGTCTCGGTTTCTTGCGAATTGAAGTTAAAGAGGAGAGATACAGCAACATTCGTCATGCTGAAGATGTCTTTCGACATTATGAATTAGTAATTCACAATGAATTACTAATTCATCTAACTCGGAATTGCCCCAAAACGTAGAGTAGATGCTCCTCACCAAACGACGATGTTCATATTGACCAACATTTTCTAATGTTAGAAGCTCATGAGTAGCCAGCTTAGTTGAAGATCAATATTGATAGTAATAGCAAGGTTATCTACAAAATCACATACCCAAACGGCAAGATCTATATCGGGAAGAATCTGACAAACAGTATCCATTTATCCTTGGTGCCGGTTTATTGAGTACGTCTTTGAACGTGGCTTTTACACTGGCGAATTATCTACTAATCATCTTTAGTGATATCTAAGCCCAGCAGCCCGAAATAAATGGTACCTCGTAAGCTTTGATAGAGGGTGTCATTATCACTGCTCAGTGCCACTGCCTCTTGAATCACTAAACATCGATCATCATCGATTGAATGCTGACTATCGTTGAGATAGACAATATGCTCTTTACGGATTGTTCTTTTAACTTCAAATGCGGTCAATGCTCTTCATAACTTGAAGTAACTTTTCTCGTCGGTAATCAATTAACATTGTTCTTCGTATGTTAAGTACTATTGTATGTTTTTCATTCGAAATAATTATAACCTTAACCATGCTGTTCAATAATTAACCACCCCATAATGAACTTTGCAAGAGCAGAACACTCACGAATAATATAACGTAATGATATTTAGTGCTTTCTGAACACAAAGTAAGCTAATTTCATGACGTGAATCACACCGCGTTATTAAAGTCGCTGCAATTGTTGTTATAGTCTTGAAGTTACATTTGTTGCCTATAGTTTCTCTAAGATTTAATTTATTTACAGTAAATTAAATTTCAATTACATTTTTTAACAATACTGAAGATTGAATATGCAAAACAAATCAAACCAAATGAACAAAAATTATGAATAATGATGACCCGAAGGAATTCATAGGTGCTGCCTTTATTTGTAAATCAGGCATTAGAGCTAAGGCTTGCGCTGAGCACATAAACTTGAAAACAGGAACTCACGAATGTTCTTTTATAAAATGAAGAAAAATGTGTATGCCTTTTTTTTGAGTAATATGATGCTTAGGATATCAGTCGATGCGATAATATTCTCATTTCTGTGGTTTTACTTATCTGATGATACTATATTAAGTGGTATTACATACATGGCATTTAGGACTTTTGAGATATATTTAATGCCATTTAGTTCATATTTACCCGATAAATTTGGAAGAAAAACGGTATATAACTATTGTTACATTTCCGCTTTTATTTGTTGCTTACTTGCGTTAACTGCCTTGATTGTTCTTGAATCAACTTTGCAAATGATTGTATCAGTAGTTACATGTTTATTGTTAGGTGGTGTAGTGAGTATACTCCCAACAAACACAACATCTTTACTGCATGACAGGTATGGTAGTAGGTCTAAAGTTGCATTCAGGGTTGGATCTATTTTTGCGTCTTATAAAATATTTCTATCTCCGATAATAGGAATGCTAACTACTATATCTTTTGGTAGCTTAAATACGGTCATAATAAGTACTGTTCTTCTAAGTATTGCTTTTTTTATAAAAGAGTATGCATTAATAAATATACCTAATGTAAAATCACTTGACAGGGTAAAGTTTAGCGATACTTTTACGAGTTTGTTCAACTCATTATCAATAAAATACGAAAAGGTCTTTATTCCCACCTTAGCTGTGATTAATTTACTTATGACTCCATTTTTCATGGTTTCATTACCACACAATGCTGCAAATGGAATTTATCCAATTCCTGAGTTTGTTGTTTTGTTAGATATGCTTTTCGGATTAGGGATATTCATTGCTATCAAATTTATTTCAAACAAAATTCCTGATAAGCAAGCAATTCTTATTGGGTTATTTTTATTAGCTCTTATGCTGTCGTTTGGTTCTGGAGATAACGTTTATATGGCACCTGCAATGTTGTTTTTAGGGGGGCTTGGGCTACCATTAATTGTTATAAACATAACTACTATTCGTGTAAATAACATACCGAAAGACAAAAAGTCCATGTATCTATCATCATTGACTTTTTGGAGCCTATTTTTAAATCCAATTTCAATTCTAATTATATCTTATATGTATAAGTACGATTTAACTAATAACGTTCAAAACGTTTATTTCTGTATTTCATTTTCGATTCTTGCTTATTTTTTTTACAATGCTTTTACATTTTCCACTGATGTTATAAATCAAGTTAAAGGCCAAGAGAATGAAAAAAATAATTGATATCCTTTTAAACAGAAATACTGATAGTCACGGCCTACCATCTAACCCTTGTATAATAAAAGGTGGTGGTAGTGAGTTTAAAAATATAATATCTGTAAATGATATAGATGACTTTATTTCAGTTGATGGAGCAAGGCTACCGTATATAGCAATATCTAACACAAAGAAAAAATATAGTCAGCTGACTGATGTGCCTTTTCAACAAAGAGAACTTGGATATTTTGACTCCTCTATTATTTTACAGGAGTTTTTAAATGGTAGCTCTATAATCATGAAGTACATTGACCGTAGGTTTCCAGCTGTTGCGGCACTTAAAAACAAAGTTATCGAGGAATTGTTTCCTTACACCGTCCAAGCCAATGCGTATTTAGCACCGAGTGACACCCAAGGTGTTCAAATACATGCAGACCCACATGCAACCCTTTTAATACAGTGTTCGGGAAAGAAGAGATGGCTTGTTTGGGGGAGGGCTTTTGACGACACTCAAGAGTCTCTATTAGAATCTTTAGATTTAGACAAGAGAGTTAATGAGATAGCTAAAGGTCAACCTATTATTGATGAATTTGTTCATGAAGGTGATATTCTTTATATTCCTAAAGGTTATGTCCATACCCCATTTACTTCTGATACACACTCATTGCACTTAACTCTAGGTATTCAGACCAACTCCGAGAGTTCTTTGGCTTATACAGGAAAAGGTATACCAAATGGCAATAATGTTAGCTATTCGTGCAAAGACTATATGCTCGCGCCATATTTTTTGCCTGAATGATTCACAAGCTAACAAGATACATTTAAATTATGTTGCGCCTTGTTCATAAACTTGGCTTTAATATCACGGAATAATATTCCTTCTAGCGTCACCTATAGACATTTTTAAAAAGCCAATCAAGACAGGAGTGGTAACTCTAATGCTGTTCACTTAAGGTGAGCGGCATTGTTTTTGCTAGAGTAGCGGCTTGGTTTCTTCTTCGCTACTATTTCTCGTCTATGTGTGGCGAACCGAGAACATTGAAGTAATCGCCATACAACCAAATCAGTTCACTTGCTTAAGAGTCGAATAAAACAATAACTAAAAAGTGAGGATAATAATATTGAATACTATAGATACGCGCAGAGAACCAGAACCTAACAAAACTTGTGAAAATAAAGGCAAGAAGGAATATAGCTCCGACAGTTTATTACTATCTTGCTTATAATTAATGGATTTTGGACTTTAACAATTGAAGAGTTTACACTTCAAATTAAAACGCTACTTTACTCCGTAAATATCGGTTTGGGTATGATACTTGTTGGGCTGTTGCTTTCTCGCTTGGTGTCATTTAATCGTGCTGCTTTGAACACGATAAAGCTAGATGAGAGTGACAAAGATAGCTTAGCTGCCAAACGTAGAAAATCAGGTTGGTCTGGCGAATATCGCTCAAAAATGATCTTTGGTTGATATTTAGCCAAAGTTGAATCCCGCCCTGTGGTAGGTATAACTACATGGACAAAGCGTTTAGCACGCTGTTTTTTACCGCGGGTATTGGGGCACTTCAGTTTCCAAAGCTACTGATGAAATCGCTACGATCTCACTTCTTTCTTACCTAATACTAGCTTTTAGTTTGGCTAAGAGTCGACATATTGAAAGACTGGAACGCTATAAAGGACGTATATATATGTCTTTATTGTATGGTTAAAAACTCCTGTGTTTCTGACTATCGCAGTGTTTTTAGTGTTAATTGCTACAGGCATGTTAACCCCAAACACGCTTGATGGTTTTTCATTAAAAGATCTGTTGGGCTTTTAGCACACACATAACAAGTAAGGATTAAGTGTTGCGTAGCCAACGTTAAATCCCAAGTGTTGAACAAGCCCGAGCCTCTGTATAAGTAAATTGTGCGATATGCTCTAGAGGGGTGGCAGCCTTGATGCTTTTCTCAAGGCGAGTTCGGTGTTCGTAAGGCAGAGGGGGCGCTACATCATCTGGTGTGTCATGCATGCCATTTTTGCTATTTGCCATACCTATAGTTATTCATGACATTGCTAATGTAAGTTTTCGCGAAACTCATTTCTGTCCACAAACGAGCTAGCTTTCATAGCTAGCTCATTGTGATCACCGAACGACTCTGTCGCATCTTAACTACCCAACAGAAACGTAGCGATAAAACCCATTGTTATGATTAATAGTTAAGGCATCAAGCAACCCAATCGGGGGAACAATTGGGTTGCTTGATATTAGGCGTTTAACACCTTCTGATTGCTTGAATGCCAATCAAAATAGGAGTTGTTACAACCATAGTTTCTTGCTGAGCCTTTTACAATTTTGATCGTATTATCTGATGACTCTGAAAACGTAAATGGCTTGGTTGATTCACTATACCAATGTTTATCACCTTGTTGAAAAGTCAGGCGAAAGTTCACAATTTGTAATGCATCGTTAATTTGATAAAAGCCCTGATCTTCGGTGGTGACTGAGGTCTGTATTTTTCTTGCTTTATCGTTATAAACAAAATCTGTGGTATGAATCTCGTAATGGTTACCTGTTCGCATAATGTTGAGTTTTCCATTTATTGCGATTTCAGCAGTATTGATATCAATCGGGCAATGAAAGTTTTTTCTTGTTGGTGTTTTATTAATACACTTTTTTGCCTGCTCTAGAATGGTTTGGTTTATATCAAGTTCTAACTTTGATTGCAGTGTTTTTTCTTGCTTAGAAAAATGCGCAATATTAGCCGTCGGTTGTTCGGATTTATTGTAATAAAAGCAACAAATCGTAATTAGTGCTACTGCGCCTATAAGTCCATATTTCTTCATAATTATGTAATTGACTGTTGTTTTATTGCAGACGATAAACGAGGTGTCGAGGGCTGTAAATAGACTTGAACAAGGGCAAAGCGAGTATCACAAAGAAATGACAAACGTGAATCGAATATGAAGACGAAGATAGTCATTGTTAAGTTTTTGGCGAGGGGAAGAGAAACTAAGGCGGCGTAATTAACACGGAGATTAATATCCTTATACTGATAAAAAAACAATATACAGTAACTGATAATAGAATTAGCGTTCTGTGAATAACTTGTGGTATTCAATGTTTTAATAATAGTGGTTTTTTGGTTATTTATTTCTTATGGTATGTGAGTGTTTTACAAATTAAGTACGGCTTTTAAATAATTACCTTTAACAAGCTACGCTTAAATCTGAGGGTTATATTTATTTGAGTGTGGGGTGAATATGGGGCTGTGGTTATACCTACAACGGATCACGGTAAAATATTTCTCTCAACTAACTGGGCGAAATATTGCAGTTATCACGGGTTTATACATCGCAATAAGTTGGTTACTACTGTTTCTTGTGGGTGAAAAACAATTAAGTCGTTCTTTCTCCACTTTCTTTTATTACTTAGTCGTAACGGCTTCTACTGTGGGCTACGGCGATCATTCTCCTGAAACCGCACTCGGTAAATGGGTGGCTGCGCTATTTATTATTCCGGGTGGTTTAGGGCTATTTGCGATTGTTGTTGGTCGGGTAGCAACCTTGTTCGTGAGTGTTTGGCGACGTGGCATGTTAGGAAAAAGGAGTCTTGAAATGGAGCAGCATATTTTACTGTTGGGGTGGAATGAAAATCGAACGCTTAGCATGTTACGAATGTTACTACATGAAGAAGCAGGGCGTCGGACGATTGTGTTATGTACGCGTTCTGAAATCGAAAACCCTATGCCTGATAAGATAGAATTTGTCCGTGTCACTAGCTATACCAATGCCGAGGAAATGGCGCGTGCCAGTATAGATAAAGCCAGTTGTATTATTGTTGATGCGCTACATGATGACGTAACCTTAACTGCAGCATTATTTGCGGCAGGTCGTAATCCAAGTGCACATTTACTGGCTTATTTTGATGACGAGGGGCTGAGCGATTTATTAAAGCTTCATTGTCCTAATGCGGAATGTATTCCTTCGGTTGCGATTGAAATGATTGCTAAATCAGCGGTTGATCCGGGGTCGAGTGTGCTTCATCAAGAGCTATTAAGTACGGATAAAGGGATGACTCAATATGCGATTGATTACCCTTCAACACAACAACCAGCGACCTTTGCGTTATTGTTTGAGCATTTTAAATATCAGCACGATGCTATCCTTATTGCCTATGACGATGGTAAGGGGATTCAAGTCAATCCACCATTAAACCAATCTATTACTCCTGCTACTCGTCTATTTTATATTGCGGATGAACGTGTTGATGATATGACGTGGCCAGAGCCAGCATCTTGATGACTCATTGTTGTGCAACGACGCATTATGTTGGTGCTGTGGGTGATTACGGTAGAAATTAAAAAGTAAAGGGGTGGCAATTAACTCACTGTTATCTAATAGTAATTTCTTGTTTTTTTAGGTTGGCATACTCACTGCATTAATCTTATTGCACATTCACTATTTCGTTAAGCATTGGCGCTTATCTCTTCTCGGGATAAGCGTTTTTTTTATTTCAGTGGCAGTGCGATATTGTTAAGGGGAAGGGATGATTAGCCAAGGAATTAAATCAGCATGTCCATATTGCGGTGTTGGCTGTGGCGTTGTAACAAAGCAGTCTGAGATTATTGGTGATGTATCTCACCCAACAAATCGTGGTGCACTTTGTGTAAAAGGTTCGTCACTCGTAGCCAGTATGAGCCAACCTAATCGCTTGTTATATCCTCAAATTAAAGGAAAGGTTGTCGAGTGGGATCAGGCAACCAGTCAAATAGCTGAAACCATTAGCCGTGTGATAGCAGAATCCGGTCCTGAAGCCATTGGTATGTACTTATCTGGTCAGTTATTGACGGAAGATTATTATGTTGCCAACAAATTAATGAAAGGCTTTATTGGTAGTAGCCATGTCGATACAAACTCTCGGTTATGTATGGCTTCTGCTGTTGCTGCACATAACCGAGCATTCGGTGAAGATATTGTTGCTACCAATTATAGCGATTTAGACAACACCGACTTAATTGTGCTGGTGGGTTCTAATTTAGCGTGGACTCACCCCATTGTTTTTAAACGTATCCAACAAGCAAAAAAACAAAATCCATTATTAAAAATAGTGGTGATAGATCCACGTAAAACGGTAACAGCAGAGCAGGCGGATTTACATTTAGCGTTGGCCAATGATACTGATATTGATATTTACAATGGATTAATTCGTTACCTTATAGAAAACAACGCTATTGATCGTGATTTTATTGCTCAGGTAACTGAAGGTTTTGATGCATTACAGCAAGAGGTAATGAAAGATAAATATTCATTGCTTGAAGTAAGTAAAAGTAGTGGCATTGCGATTGAGCAACTAGCAACATTTTACCAATGGATGAAGGAAGCGCCGCGTGCTGTGACGGTATTTTGCCAAGGGGTGAATCAAGCAAGTTGTGGCACAGATAAAGCCAATAGTATTATTAATAGTCATTTAGTTAGTGGAAAAATGGCCAAACAAGGTTGTGGTCCTTTTTCTATAACAGGCCAGCCTAATGCGATGGGAGGAAGAGAAGTTGGCGGGCTTGCTAATCAACTCGCCGTTCATCGTGGCTTTGATGAGACTTCAATTTCGCAAGTTAAAGCGTTTTGGCAAGCGCCTAATATCGCAACAACGGCAGGGCATAAAGCGGTCGATTTATTTAAAAGCGTAGAAAACGGTGATATCCGCGTGTTGTGGATCATGGCAACTAACCCCGTGATATCAATGCCAGATAACGAGCAAGTACGCCGAGCATTAGAAAAGTGTGAATATGTGATTGTCTCTGATATTACACCTGAATCAGATACAGCAGCGTATGCAGATTGCTTATTACCAGCAGCGGCATGGGGTGAAAAATCAGGCATGGTAACAAACTCAGAGCGTATGATGAGTCGACAGCGGGCATTTACCGCAATGCCAGGTGAGGTTAAAGCCGATTGGCAAATGATTTGTGATGTGGCGAAGCAGTTAGGTTTTAGTAAAGCGTTTGATTATCAATCAGAAGCCGATATTTTTCGTGAACATGCCGCTTTGAGTGGTATTAACAATAGCACTGACTTGTTATTTGATATTTCATGTTTAGCATTGCTTAGCGATGATGATTATCAAACGTGGCAGCCGCAGCAATGGCCTCTCAATGCGACCAGTAATGGCGTATTTGAACAACACAATGACCTTCCTTTATTTTCGACTCCAACCAGAAAAGCCCAATTAGTCGTCACGCCTTCAGCAAGTGAAAACCCGTCGTCAAATGTGATGTTAGCGCAAGATGCCTCTCAATCGATCTTCTGGCTTAACACTGGTCGACAACGTGATCAATGGCATACCATGACACGAACTGGGCATGTTCCAGTATTGGCACAGTCTGAAGTCGAGCCGAGTCTTTATATTCATCCAACCAGTGCTAAACATGTTGGGTTAGTGGATGGTGACTTCGTTTGTATTGAATCGCTTGAGAGCTATCAAGATTTTAATAAACACCTTGCTCGGGTTGTTTTTGATTCGACACTTAGCCAGCAGCAAGTGTTTATGTCTATGCACTGGGCTGGGAAATACGGTGCAAAATCGGCTATCAATCAAAGTGTGATTGTGGCTTGTGATCCTATATCCGGTCAGCCTAGTTTTAAGTCCGCACAAGTAAAACTAACACCGATCTCAATGGAATTTCATGGCGTGTCATTAGGGGATATTCCGGCACAATTGGACTATGAATATGCCAGTTTCCAAACGTATCAGAATGAACATTATCAGCAGAAAGGGATCTGGCGATATGCAGGTAAGACTTGCTTAGACAAAACGGCGCTATTGCGATCTTTAGCTGGCTCGAAACAACAGTATTTATTAGTAGAACAAAAGTGGGGATTTGCCTTAGTGCAGTTAGCCAAGGTAATTAACCTTGATGTTAAATTGAATACGACGGCGATCCATCTTTTTAGTGATCAGCCAATTAATGTTGATATGACGACACTGATTAACTGTGTTAATCAACCCTTTGTGATGACGGATGTGCTAGAAGCCTTAGGTTGTCAGCATAGTAAGCAAACGCTTGTCTGTAGTTGTTTCCAAATTACGGATCTGATGATTGAACAAGCCATTGTTACCAATAACATCACATCATTATCCGATCTTACTAAGCAATTAAAATGCGGTACTAATTGTGGTACTTGCCTACCTCAAGTTGAACGACATTTTTCAGAAAGTCAGCAACTTATTCCAACTGTTCAATTATAAATGAAGGATGAAATCATGGATGATTTTTCAACAATCAAACGTACCGCTAAACAAGTATTAAAAAGCCGATTCCAGCCTCATGACGATCAGGGGTACAAAAAGGTACTGAGGCCACTTTCATCTGCAAGTCGTAAGCATGATAGCGGGTTTGTAAGTTTAGTGGGAGCTGGCCCGAGCGACCCTGATTTATTAACGATAAAAGCATTGCGCGCACTTGAGCATGCCGATGTTGTCGTTTATGACCGTTTAGTCAGCCAAGATATTATTGCGTTAGCCAACCCTGAAGCTATCCACATTTATGTGGGTAAGCGTTGTGGTAAACCGAGTTTATCGCAAGAGGAAATTAATCAGATCTTGATATCAGAAGCACTTAAAGGACAGTACGTGGTGAGAATTAAAGGAGGTGATCCTTTGATTTTCGGACGAGGAGGAGAGGAAGCCTTAGCCTTGGTGGATGCAAATATTAATTATGAGTTCATTCCAGGTATTACTGCAGCGATTGGTTGCGCGGCTTCTGCGGGTATTCCTCTTACTCACCGTGAAGTTTCGCGTTCCGTTACCTTAGTCACAGGACATGTAGCAACAGGGGCTTTTAATGCGTGGTCGCAACTTGTCGCGAATGGGCAAACCTTAGTGTTTTATATGGGGCTAGAGAAGGCACAACAGATACAAAACCAATTGATTGAGGCCAAATTAAATGAAGAGACACCTGTTGCCGTGATCTGTCATGGCTGCTCTGTTAATCAAGCTGTCTATATTGAACAACTGAAAGGACTCGCGGCTTTAGCAGAGGATCTTAAAGGCGAATCCCCCGCCTTGATCATCATCGGTGATGTGGTAGCACTACGTGAGCAATTACAGCGCACAGCAAGGCAATTAACTGAGCAAGTGTGTTTGCTTTAAGGGGCTGATTTTAATAAATAGGTTTATTTATAGTTTTGTTTTTAGAGTTGGCAGTCTAATTGCAGTGTACGTAATAGGAAAATAACCACTTGTATAGAAAGATGTTGTTATCAAGGAAAGATTATGCCAGTTATCCCTATTATTATTTGCAGCGACAGCCAAGAAGAACAAAGCAAAATAGCGCAGCGTGTTGCCATTGATCTCCGCGTTGTTATCGAGGTTAAGTTTAATCAATTAGCTGGGATGTTATCGCAATATCCTGACGCTACTATTGTGACTTCATGGCTACAGCCTTGTGCTGAATTAAAAGAGATCATTAAACTCACTTCTTTAAATAGTACGCCGCTTATTGTTTTTATTCGTAAATTTAATATTAATACTTTCAATACATTACCAGATCCTGAAGGGTATTTATTACTGCCATCAACGGTTGACTGCGAGTTTGAAACGTGGATTGGGCGAGCAAAACAAGTGCGTGATAAGCAAATAAAACTGACGCAGGAAATTGCAGATTTAGAGCAAAAAATCATGGATAAAAAATGGATCGATAAAGCGAAAGGCTTACTCCAAAAGCACCATGGTCTTAATGAAAATCAAGCTCATGACGCACTACGAAAAGCGGCGATGGATAATGGTTTGCCGATGGTGAAAATAGCGAGAAACTTAATCTCAACATTACAGAAAACCGAACAATATTAGCTTTATTTACTTTGTTATCTGTTACTTATCTGGTGCGACCTGCACCATATTAAGGCAAATATAAATAAAACAAATAATCGAAATATCGTAACTAGCTGTTTTTAATGTTTTTTACGATTTTAAAAAAATTGGCATAAATGATGGATTAATTAATGTGTAAGTTGTGCAAGCGCATCACTTACACAAAATTTTTGGTCGCACTTGAATAACCGACGAGAGCGATAAAAATCCATAGCTACCATGAAGGTACTTGGGATGGCACCGAAGCCACTGTTTCTTAACCGAAGCAGTGGCTTTTATTTTTTAAGTTGGGTAGGAAATATTATGGCTATAAAAGGACTCATGCAGCTCATCAAAAAATCGTACGGCGTCAGTTTATCTGCTTTGCTGTTTGGAGCGCTAACGGTCAATGCATCGCCATTGGTGTTAGGCGAGCCTGAGAAAGAAGAACTAAAACTAGGCTTTATTAAACTTACGGATATGGCACCGCTAGCTATTGCTTATGAGAAGGGCTATTTCGAAGACGAAGGCTTGTATGTCTCACTGGAAGCGCAAGCAAATTGGAAGGTGCTACTGGATCGCGTGATTGATGGTGAGTTAGATGGCGCGCATATGCTGGCTGGTCAACCTCTCGGTGCAACAATCGGTATTGGTACCAAAGCGCCCATTATTACGGCATTTAGCATGGATCTAAATGGTAACGCGATCACTGTTTCCAATGAAGTATGGCAACAAATTAAGCCACAATTACCGGTTGATGAGAATGGAAAAGTTATCCATCCGATTAAAGCTGAAGCGTTAAAGCCTGTATTGGAACATTACAAAGATACCGGAAAGCCATTTCAAATGGGTATGGTTTTCCCGGTATCAACCCATAACTACGAATTACGTTATTGGTTAGCAGCCGCTGGGATCAATCCTGGGTTTTATGCCCCAGAAAAAGGCGATAACAGTGGGCAACGTGAAGCTGAAATCTTACTGAATGTCACGCCACCACCGCAAATGCCAGCCACGATGGAAGCAGGAACAATTCAAGGATATAGCGTTGGTGAACCTTGGAACCAACAAGCGGTAGCGAAAAAAATTGGAGTACCGATCATTGCAGATAATGATATTTGGAAGAATAACCCAGAGAAAGTCTTTGGTGTGACGGAATCATGGGCGAAAGAAAACCCTAATACGCATATTCGATTAGTTAAAGCCTTAATTCGTGCGGCGGCGTGGCTTGATCATAATGGCAATGAGAATCGTGCCGAGGCTTCAAAGATACTTGCTCGTAGTGAGTATGTAGGGGCTGATGAAAAAGTGATAGCGAATAGCATGACTGGGAGCTTTGAATATGAAGCTGGTGATATTAGACCTGCACCCGATTTCAACGTGTTCTTTCGTTATAACGCGACTTACCCTTATTACAGTGATGCTATTTGGTCATTAACCCAAATGCGTCGCTGGGGACAAATACCACAAGCAAAACCTGATAGCTGGTATATCGATATCGCCAAACAAGTTTATCGTCCTGATATTTATCGATTAGCAGTTAATGCCCTGATTTCAGACGGCCTTATGAAGCAATCTGATTTTTCAGACGTCGATAATGAAACGGGTTTCCGCCCTCCACATAGTCATTTCATTGACAATATTACCTATGACGGTCGTAGCCCGAATGCGTATCTCGAGCAATTTTCGATTGGCTTAAAAGGCGATCAGCAGATCTAAGGAGAGATCATGTCAGCAACGATTAGTTTTCTTAAACAATTACCCGAGCAAAAAGTCATGTTAAAACGCTCATCCGAATGGTTACTACCAGTATTAGGCGTCTTGTTTTTTGTTGTGATTTGGCACTTTTCGGCACTACAAGTGAAAACATCACTTGGTTCATTACCGGGACCTGTTCAAACCGCTGAACAATTTGTGTTACTGGTTGAAGATCATCTGCAAGAGGGAGAAAAAGAACAGGCTTTCTATGAGCGTCAGGAAGTACGTAATGCTAAAAAATTAGCCGCTGATCCTGATGCCAATATCAAAGTGCGTGCTTACACGGGTAAAGCGACATTCTTTGATCAAATAGTCACCAGTTTAGTGACTGTTGCTTGTGGCTTTATTTTAGCATCCGTTATTGCGATCCCATTGGGGTTAGTGCTGGGACTCAATCACAAGTTATACATGGCGTTTAACCCTATTATTCAATTATTAAAACCTGTTTCACCATTGGCATGGTTGCCGTTAGTGACCATGGTAGTAAGTGCAAGTTACGTAACGAAAGATCCGTTAGTCGCAAAATCCTTTCTTAATTCAATGCTTACCGTCACCTTATGCAGTTTATGGCCAACCTTAATTAATACGGCCGTTGGCGTAACGAATGTTGATAAAGATTTAGTCAATGTGAGTCGAGTATTGCGTTTATCTTATTGGCAGCATATTAGAACGATTGTTTTGCCCTCTGCCATTCCTATGATTTTTACCGGCTTAAGATTATCAATTGGTATCGCATGGATGGTACTTATTGCCGCAGAAATGCTCGCGCAAAATCCGGGATTAGGCAAGTTTGTATGGGACGAGTTTCAAAATGGCAGTGCAGCATCGTTAAGCCGAATTATGGTTGCGGTGGTGATGATTGGTTTTATTGGCTTAATGCTCGATAGATTAATGCTCATGATCCAAAAGCGTGTTTCATGGGATAAGCAGCAAGTGTTGCGATAAGGCGAAAAAAGGAGAAGTAAGATGCAAAAACCATTACTTGAGTTAACTCAATTAGGGATGCGTTACCCTGTCGCAACGGGCGAATTTGTTGCTTTGAAAGACGTTAATCTAACCGTCAATAAAGGGGAGTTTATTTCCTTAATTGGACATTCTGGTTGTGGTAAATCAACCGTGCTTGATTTAATCGCAGGTCTTCAGATGCCAACTGATGGTGGGGTTATTGTCAGTAATAAAGAAGTTGCAGGGCCGGGGCCAGATAGGGCGGTAGTCTTTCAGCATCACGCTTTATTACCGTGGTTAACGGTTTATCAAAATGTTGAGTTAGCGCTTAAACAGGTCGCGATACATCAAAAACAGAAAGTGAGTAAGACTTTGCTTAATCAGCAAGTGATGCACTATTTAGAGTTGGTGCAAATGACCCATGCCAGTGACAAAAAGCCTGATGAAATTTCTGGTGGTATGAAACAGCGGGTAGGGATTGCTCGTGCTTTAGCAATGCAGCCCAATGTTTTACTGATGGATGAGCCATTTGGAGCTTTAGATGCACTGACAAGAGCACATCTGCAAGATGCCTTAATGGCAATTCAAGCTGAGCTTAATAATACCATTATTATGATCACCCACGATGTCGATGAAGCCGTGCTGTTATCTGATCGTATTGTGATGATGTCAAATGGTCCTGCAGCCACAATCGGTCAAGTATTAGCAGTTGATCTACCTCGTCCTAGAAATCGTGTTTCTCTCGCAAATAACGAACGGTATCAATATCTACGTCAGCAAGTTTTACAATTTTTATATGAGAAGCACTGCAAAGTTAAGCCAATGACTCAGCCAAGAACGCAAGAAGTCGCGTAAGGAGGCAATATGAACAACGGAATGGATAAACAACATCTTATTGTGATTGGTAACGGCATGGTGGGGCATCACTTTATCGATCAATTAGTCGATAAAGGCGGTTTAGCACACTATTGCATTACGGTTATTGGCGAAGAGTCGGTAGCGGCTTACGATCGGGTGCAATTATCAGCGATGTTTGCTGATAAATCTCAACAAGATCTCATGTTGGGTGATGTGTCGTGGTATCAAAACCAAGGTATAGATTTACGGTTAGGGCAACAAGTTGTTGAGATCAATCGCGCGCAGCAAACGGTGAATATTCGTGATGTGGTTACCTCTGAGCTGATTTGCTTAGATTATGACAAATTAGTGTTAGCGACAGGCTCAACACCATTTGTTCCGCCGATTAAAGGCAACGATCGTCAGAATTGCTTTGTTTATCGCACAATTGATGATCTTGCGGCGATAAAGAATGCCTGTTCACAAGCCAAAACTGGCGCTGTTATTGGCGGTGGGTTACTTGGGCTTGAAGCGGCAAATGCCTTACGTTTATTAGGGTTAGAAACCCATGTCGTTGAGTTTGCTCCTCGGCTAATGCCTGTTCAGTTAGATGATTTAGCCGGTGATTTACTGGCAAAGAAAATCACTGAATTAGGTGTTCATATCCACACCGATATGCGTACAGAAAAAATCACTGATGGGGAAACCGCGACTCATCGTTTATGGTTTGAAAATGATACGCCATTAGATGTCGATGTGATTGTTTTTTCAGCAGGGATAAGACCGCAAGACAACCTTGCTCGCCAATGTGAATTAGAGATCGGCGAACGTGGCGGTATTGTGATTGACGATACCTGCTTAACCAGTGATGCGAATATTTACGCGATTGGTGAATGTGCGTTATGGCAAGCCCGAATTTTTGGTCTTGTTGCACCAGGTTATAGCATGGCGCGTACTGTTGCTTCGCAATTAGTTAGCGATACAGAGGCCAAGTTTGTTGGTGCGGATATGAGCACCAAATTGAAACTACTAGGCGTTGAAGTGGCTTCTATCGGTGATGCACAGATGCGCACTGAAGGGGCCAAGGAAGTTGTATTGCAAGACAGTGCTGGTGGACGTTATAAGAAGCTCGTTGTGAATGCTGACAGCACGAAAATCCTAGGCGCTATTTTAGTGGGTGATAGCAGCGATTATGACGCCTTATTACAATGTTATTTAAATCAGACAATATTAACAGAGCACCCTGCACAACTATTATTTGATACCTCAATGTTAGCGCCATCCACTGATGAAAATAGTGTGGTTTGCTCATGTCATAACGTTACTCGAGGCGCATTAATCAGCCAAGTACAGCAGGGGTGTCATGAACTCGGTGAAATTAAACAAGTGACGAAAGCGGGTACAGGTTGTGGCGGCTGTAGCTCCATGGTTAAACAGATTGTTGATGAACAATTAGCAAGCATGGGAATGGAAGTAAACAACCATGTTTGCCAGCATTTTTCTTATACTCGCCAAGAGCTTTTCCATTTATGCCAAGTGGAAAAAATTCAAGATTTTGAAACCTTACTCTCTACTCATGGAAAAGGGTTAGGTTGTGATATTTGTAAGCCAACAGCAGCATCAATTTTTGCTTCATTATGGAATGATCATATTCTTGAATCACCTTATCAACCATTGCAAGATTCTAACGATGCTTTTCTCGCAAATATTCAAAAGGACGGCAGCTATTCAGTTGTGCCTCGTGTCCCCGGTGGGGAAATTACCCCCGATAAATTAATCATCCTTGGTGAAGTAGCCAAAAAATACGATTTATATACCAAAATCACCGGTGGACAACGGGTTGATTTGTTTGGCGCACAATTATCACAATTACCTGATATTTGGGCTGAATTAATTGAGGCGGGTTTTGAAACGGGTCATGCCTATGGTAAATCATTACGAACCGTTAAATCTTGCGTGGGGTCAACGTGGTGCCGCTATGGGGTTGATGATTCAATGGCACTCTCGATTGAATTAGAAAATCGTTATAAAGGGTTACGCTCACCGCATAAATTGAAATTTGCTGTCTCAGGTTGTACCCGAGAATGTGCAGAAGCACAAAGTAAAGACATTGGTATTATTGCAACAGAGCAGGGCTGGAACCTTTATGTTGGCGGTAATGGTGGTATGCGTCCACGTCATGGTGATCTATTTGCTGTTGACTTAGATAAACCCACCTTGATTGCTTATATCGATAGAATTTTAATGTTTTATGTAAAAACAGCTGATCGTCTACAACGAACATCAGTGTGGCTAGAAAATTTAGAAGGTGGGCTCGATTATCTCAAACAAGTGGTTATTGAAGATAAACTTGCCATCAACACCTCATTAGAAAAGCAAATGGAACATGTGATTAATAGTTATCAATGTGAATGGAAAACAACTTTATCATCGGAGCAAAAACTGCATCGTTTTCGTCAGTTTATTAATCTCAAAGATGAAGAGATCTCCTTACCATATCAACGTATTCGAGGTCAGCGTATCCCTATTAAGGAGGAATTATGAGTGATGTGACGGAAATACCTCAATCAATAAAATCAGATCTTCGTTGGGTTAAGATCTGCCATAAAGATGATTTAGTTCCTGACTCAGGTATTGCTGCCTTAGTTAATCAACAACAAATTGCGCTGTATTACTTACCTAAACAAAATAATGCAGTCTATGCCGTTGATAATTGGGATCCTATTGCAAAAGCTTATGTCATGAGTCGCGGTATTGTTGGTGATCAAGATGGTGTGTTATGTGTCGCCTCACCATTATTGAAACAACATTATGATCTGGCGACAGGAAAGTGCTTAGAAGTGCCTGAGCATATCCTTGGTACATGGAAAACCCGTTGGAACAATAACGAGTTATGGCTTTATACAGGCTAGTGAGCCTATCGTTATTGCAGTACGCTTTTGTCTAAATATAAAAATGCCGTTAGTAGGTAAACTATTAACGGCATTTTTGATCTAGAAGTTAACGCACAGTTATTTATTCAATTGTGCTTTTGCTTCTTCAACTTTTGAAAAGTCTAAACCAAGCTCTTCTACTGCTTCTTTGATTAATGCTGGATTCTGCATTACCTGCGCCATCAATTGTTGCAGCTTATCTTGTGGTAAGCCTAACTGACTAATTGTTGTCATTGCTGCAAGAGGGTTTTGCGTCAATGTCTGAAAAATCTCATTAATTTGGGAATCGCTGATATTGTTCTCTTTCAACAGGGCAATAATTGGGTTCATCACATGACCTTTTAGGACTAAATACAATAGACAATTAGTTTAACACTAGCTTTTCGTTGTGAGTACTGAGAAATGATGCTTACTTGGAGGGGAAGAAGTATTGTTAATTACCCATAAAGAATAAGTGATTAAATTTGTTACTTATATATCTATGGGTTATAACTTTTACATAACCTTTACATACGAATTATCAAATAGTTATATGATAGCGTAAAATTGCTCTGATGCTTATAAATAGGATTAATGATGTTTGTACCGAAAATCGCTATTCGACACTGTATTTTATTATTTGTTTGTTTATTAACAGTAGGAGGGTGTGCAAACTCAGGTAATACGACATCAACAAAACCTGTTTTGAGCTATAAGCACCATAGTGAATACGGTAAAGCATCGTATTACGCAAATAAATATCAAGGGCGCAAGACAGCAAGCGGGCAGCACTTTGATCAAAATAAACCAACAGCAGCACATAGAACATTACCTTTTGGTACCAAAGTTAAAGTAACTAATTTAGCAAATAGTAAAAGTGTTGTTGTGACAGTAAATGATCGCGGCCCATTCACAAAAGGGCGAGTAATAGATTTATCCCGTTCAGCTTTTAGTGCGATCGGAAATACAGCGTCAGGTGTACTTAAGGTAAAAGTTGAGACATTAAATTAACCTGTATTAGTTTATCGCCATGACGATGATTGAAAGGATATTAGATGATTTTAGAAACACTTCACCAGTCGGTACAAACCGTCTTTGCTAATAAAATACGGTTAGTAAAGGCATTACTCATTCCATTTATAGTGACGTATTTATTACGTTCATTAAAAGTATCAATGGCAGGTATTGAGATATATGAGGAAGCGATTATATTTGTCCTAAATATAGCAATTTTCCTAGTTTCTTCCATTATCTGTCTACGAACTCAGCAAATACTAGACAGCCATGGTACAGACGATACCCGCTTTTCTAATTGGAGAGGTATCAGTTTTGATGTCCAGCAGCGTCACTATACGGCTTATTTATTCCTACTATTTGGATTGTTATATGCTATCTGGGCTGTTTTTAAAGTAGATTATGATTGGGTAAATAACGGCGTACTGTATTGTATATTGTTACTATTAGGCTGTGCAGGTTGGGTGATTTTTTCTCGTCTATCTTTTGTTTTACCTGCTATTGCTGCGGGGAAAAAAGCGTCTTTTAAAGATGCACTAGAGCTGACTAAGCATAAAAGGTTATATGCCTTTGTGATTGCCGGACTGCTACCTGTAGCATTTTATATGTTGTTTATCGGTCTACCCATTTTCTTATTATTTGCTAACCCTAACTTTGCGATGAGCCTAAAATTTATTAATGTGTTTATCTGGGGAGTTATTGTTATTGCAATTCCATTTATTATTGCGGCAGTTGAAGCTACGGCTTATCGTGCTTTAATGGATAATTCAGAAGCAACCGAAATTTCTAGCGTAGAATAAATGCAAATCTTAGAGATATAAAAAGAGCGCTGATGCGCTCTTTTTTGTTTTTGTAATCGATTAGAGGTCGTCGTCGAAATCGCCAAAGCCACTGTCGTCGCCAAAGCCACTGTCGCCACCACCAAAACCATTGTTAGCGAATGTATCATCGTCACCAAAGCCGCTGTCATCACCGCCAAAACCTGAATCGCCAAAACCTTGGTTATCATCAAAGCCTGAATTACCAAATCCACCAGTGTAATCAGAGCTAAAGTTATTAGCTGTGTCGTCTAAGAAGCTGCTACCGCCTTGGTCGTCAAACGCTGGGTTTGCAACATCCGCCTCTGGTACAGCCTGATCTGCAGATGCTGTATCAGGTGCCGCATCTTGGGTTGTATCAGTTGCATCGGCTGCTGGCGCTGGATCGGCTGCTGCTGTATCTGCTGGCTGATCGTGATCAAATAGCATGTTACTAATTACGCTACCTGCAACCATACCTGCAGCAACACCTGCCGCTGTTTGCATAAACCCACCAAATGCACTTGGTTGGCGAGCAGGTGGTTGTGGTGGCTGAGGAGCAGGACGAGAGCCACCAAACATACGACTTAACGAGCCACGGTTTGATTCTTCTTTATAGTACTCAGCATTCTTTTCTAAATAGTCGTTCTTTTCTTTTAGCTGCTTTAATGCCATTTCTTGTACTAGAACAGCTTGAGTAAGTTTGTAAATAGCATCAGGCTGAGATGCTATTTCATCGGCAATGAATTTTTCAGCATCTGCATCTTTTTTGCTTTCTGGGCTTTGTTTGAGCTTAGTAGCAACACTTTGAATAAGATCTTTTTCTTGTGGAGTCATGGTTTTTACCTTCTCAATACCCTATGTGCAGGGATAGCTTAGTTGCATAGCTGACTCTGAAATAAAAAGAATCAACCTTGCTTTATAGGTTAGTTCGTTACTGCATTATTCACATTATTAACTTGAACAGTAGCTGAACATACTAGTACAAGTCTTAAATCTAAATAAAATGCCCAGATAATGTATTACGAAAGTTGTAACACATCTACTCTTCGCCACAAAAATAGGGACGATTATTGTTACTATCTGTAAATGAGGGCTGCAATGTGAAATATCAATACAGTTATAGTTTAGAACAGCATAAAATCAAAACTATGCTGTTGGTATGATGTGTATGTCTGTTGTTAGCGTAAGATATTATTATCGTGTCGCCAGTCCATAATTGTCCATTCATTCATTTGTGCGTGAAGCGCAAGAGAAGGATCCGGGTTAACAGCAAAAGGCTTTTGAACGAATTTAAGTAAAGGTAAGTCGTTGATGGAGTCACTATAGCCGTAATAGTGACGATAATATTGTGATTGTTCTGCTAGCCATGATTCAAGACGTGTAATTTTACCTTCGCGATAGCTGAGAACACCACATGTTTTCCCTGTATATACACCGTTAATCGTTTCTAAATTAATAGCGATGCAATGAGAGACGCCGAGTTTCTCCGCAATTGGTTTTACGAGATGTTCAGATGAAGCAGAGACAATTATGATTTCATCTCCGCGCTTTTTATGCCATTCAATTCGCTTAATGGCATCAGAATAAACGGCAGGTGAAATGTATTCTTCAATAAAACGTGTAACGAGAGCCGATATTTCTTGTTCTGTTTTTCCTACTAAAGGAGCCAATGTTTTATCCATATAGCTCTCCATATCAAGCTTACCTTTTTGGTAAGCTTGCATCATTTCAGCTTCTTGTTGCTCTAACGATGATGAAGCAAGTTGGTTGTTAACGAGAAATGTTGTCCAAAGGCTAGCTGAATCTGCTGCGATAAGTGTTTCATCAAGATCAAAAATGGCCAAACAAGGGCGAATGTTGCGCTCAAGATTAAGTGACAAATCTCATTCCTTACTAGTTAGTTATCACGATAAATTGCTGACTGAGGGTAGGGAGCTAGCGTGACATTTTTGTGTCGTAATCATGTAATTTTTACTAATTCATGATCACGACAGCTAAATGTAAACGGAAAGTATTGAGAGAGCAGATAAGATTAAGCGATGCTTTCTTGAATGAGCTGTTCATTTAGGTATTTACAACTGTGATGTTTGGTTGTTTGATCATCAAACTCTTTCGTGATGTTAAAAGGCGTTCCTTTTGCAAAGTGCCAAAAGTACTTTTCGAGCTCTTTATTAAACTGGCTCTCAGTACAACCGGTGACAGGTGAAAAAAAAGTAAAGGTTGTTATGTCGTCTTGGCCTGAATTAACAAAACTTCGCTCAAAGCCATTATACCCAAATGCTTTAACATTAGGGGTGGGTAAACCACCGGGTACTAAGTGCGCTGGAACTGTGATTGTTACGCTAGTCATGCTCATCATGTCATCTCCATTGCGTCTTGATGATAATTATACTCTACAGAAAAAGATTGTATTTCACTATAAAAATTACATTACTCAATTATTCCCATAACGTATTGATATATAAAGTGATGATGGGACAGTACTTTTTTTGTGACTAATCTATCTATTTTTAATAAAGGAACAGTAATTACGGTTAAATTGTTTAAGTTAGATCTAGATAATTACACTAAATAAAGGGATTTATGAAATATTCAACACTTTCTTCTTCACTAATGCTGCTACTCGCATCTACATCATTTAGCGCTCATGCAAATGAAAATAAAGAATCTCAAACCACCATTTTCTATGGTGGTCCGGTTATCACTATGGAAAAGTCGCAACCAAGAGCAGAAGCAGTTGTGACGAGTAAGTATGGCAAGATTGTTTATGTTGGATCTGAACAAGAAGCATTGAAACAGTATCCAAACTCTAAAAAAGTAGATTTGGACGATAAAGTGTTAATGCCCGGATTTATTGAACAACACTTACATCCTTTCTTAGCGGCGTTAACATTAAATATGCCAGTTATTGCGCCAGAAGAATGGCAGCTGCCTTCAAAAACATGGCCAGCAGTAACAAACCATGATGATTATATTGCAGCTTTAACATTACAAGAAAAAGCGTTAAAAGATCCGAATGAAGTGCTATGGACATGGGGATTTAACAATTTCTTCCATGGTGAAATATCTCGTCAAGAGTTAGATAAAATTTCTAAAACACGTCCAATTGGTGTGTGGCATCGTTCAGCACATGAGTTTTATGTTAATTCTGCATTTATCGAGAAATTTGGTCTTAATCAAACGGATATTGATAAGCTAGGTAAAGAAGTGGCTGATCAGGCGAATCTAGATGAAGGTCACTTCTTAGAAGGTGGGGCACTCATTTATTTATTGCCACGAATTGCATCTGAACTAGGTAATAAAGAGCGCTTTTCTGCCGGTTTAAAGCAAATGGTGACGATGCTGCATCAAAAAGGGGTTACCGCTTACAACGAGCCTGGTGCATTTATCCCTGATTATATGATCGATACATATCTTGAGATCCTAGGTGGTGAATCTACACCTATGTATTCATTCTTTACGCCAGAAAGTAAAACGCCATATTTTGCAAAGGGTAAAGAAGGTGTATTGAAAGAGGTTGAACGCATAACGACAATATTACCTGAAGATGGCAAAGTTCGTTTCTTTGATAAACAAGTTAAGTTGTTGTTTGATGGTGCGATTATCTCTCAGTTGATGAAGATGAAAGATGGCTATACCGATGGACATCATGGGGAATGGATTCAAACACCTGAAGATGTTGAAGCGATCACTAAAATCTTCTGGGAAAATGATTATCAAATCTTGGTGCATGTAAATGGCGATCTTGGCGTTGAGAAGCTAATTAAGATTTTAGAAAAGCGCCAGGCTGAATACCCACGTGAAGATCATCGTTTTACCATTATCCACTTTGCAAACTCTACAGATGAGCAAGTCGAGAAGCTAAAATCACTCGGGGCTATTATTAGTGTAAACCCTTATTATGTTACTGGTTTTAGCGAAAAGTTCGGAGAGGTTGGTTTAGGCGAAGAGCGTGCTCACTCAATGGTTCGCTTGGCAACGATAGAAAAACAAGAGATTCCGGTATCGCTTCACTCTGATGCACCAATGGCTCCTTCTGATCCACTGTTATTAGCTTGGAGTGCTGCAACACGTATAAGTAATGAAGGTAATGTTATTCGTCCAGACTTAGCACTATCTAGAGATGCTGCTTTGCGTGGTATAACAATTGAAGCAGCTTATTCTTGGGGTCAAGAAGAGACACTAGGCAGTATTAGAACAGGAAAAATAGCTAACTTTACTATTTTAGAGCAAGACCCGTATAAAGTAGAAATTAAGACTCTTAAAGATATCCCAATTTACGGTACGGTATTTGAAGGAAAACTGTTTCCAATTGATAAATAGTCGATTATAAACATGCAAAAAACGCCTATTAAAAGTGGTTCACTGGTAATAGGCGTTTTTGTTTATTGATTAAACTAGTCTTTAACCCACTGGTCATTGACTTTTTTCAACGAAACTTGTTCGGAGATCGTATCAACAACTTGGCCAGCTTTGAAATCGCCGTATTTCGCGCCGTAAGCAACAACCATCACTTCTGAAGATAGATTTTTCTTAAGGCTAGTTAATGCCGAACCTAAATCGTTTTTGGTTTGATCTGTGGCATTATTTTCTTTTGCTGGTTGCTCTGCAACTTTACGCATTGATTCTTTAAATTGCTCAAGACTCTTTGTTGCAACAAGGTCGTAAGTTACTTTTGCTTTGTAATCAGTTTTTGTATCAAGTAATACTTTATCAATCTTTAGGTTTTTAACTTCAAACGGAGTCGTGTCAGCTGTTATACCAAGATTTGGTTGCTCGTATTGGCTTGATTGTACAACATTACTGATTGTTGATTCGTCAACTTTTTCACTGCATCCGGTTAGTAATATTGATGATGCAATCGCTGCCGCTAAAACAAACTTTTTCATTGATAACGCTCTTTAAACGATAAAATATACTTTATTTTATACCCTTTGAATGAGTAAGGAGCAAGTCTGTACTAGCAAATCTTTCCTAATGCTAACAATTGTATGCGAAATTGATGGGTGTTTTTTTACATTGCAATATACATAAAAATATTTTTAATAAAGAATAAGATAGAAGTGATGTAAGAATGCAACATATGTACAAATAGAAGTAAGTCTAGCTTTTGTTGATTAAGATAAAGGACATTGACATTGCCTTACTCCATTACATAATTCTCTAAATCGAGAGTCTTATTGTTGATTAATTCGTTACACTGAAATTAAAACAGGCCAAGGAAGAGATAAAAATTATAGATGTAGGAAAATAGCATGGGAACCGTGGTGGTAGTGATACCTAATTTTATTTTGGTTAATCATAGCTTGTGTTGTTTAAAGCTATTGATAAATACTGCAGCTCAGATGGATGAAAAAGATGAAATTTAAGCTATTTGTACTATCAGTCAGTACTATGGGGTTGTTTTTTATATCAGCAGCTCATGCCGATCCGATAGAAAAGGCTTTAGACGTAATTAGTATCCCTAAGGCAATGCAAATTCTTGAAAAAGATGGCTATTATGATTTTCGAAAAATTAAGGTAGTTCGAGAATATAATGAGATAGAAGTCGATGCATTAAATAAAGACGGCCATCGTGTTGAGATAGAAATGGATCTCTATACCGGTAATATCATGCAAGCGCAGCTGGATTAGGCATTATAATAAAAACGGCGATGATTGATCATCGCCTGATATTAAATGACGACTTCTTTAGTCGTGATCATCATAATAAAAACGTCCCTCTAGCGAGTAAGGGTCATTTTGATCATATAAATTATGGTGTCCCCGCATTTTCTTTAATTGCTTCTCTAGGGCTCTGGCCTGATCAAAATGACCTTCTTGATAGGCAATAGATATTTTTTGTTCGATATCTTCAATTCTATCTTGGTTATTCATGTTCAGTCCTCCATCTATATCATTATCATATGCCGCGCTGAATAATTGCCAATTGTGATTGACCTTATAATTTTATACTAAAAATATATAACAATGGCTTAACAACCCGGTTTTTTGCAGTAATAAAATGAATCAAAGAGGTATAATGTTCATAAAAACAGTCATTTTATATCAATAAACGAGCTATTATTCTGTTTAGTTAAATAAAGTGGTCGATTGTAAAATTTGTGTGATATGTTTGATTTGTTGATAGTTTTATAAAGATAAAAACAAGCAGATTGTGAATAATCTGAGGCTATGAATAAAAAAGAGTCTGTGGATGTTCTCCAAAAATAGTATTGAATAAAGTTTGGCCGCTGATTATCAATACTGGTTGGTTGTTCTTTAGCTATATGAGTGCAAGTTTATAATATATTAAGCCCGATGCATATCGGGCTTGTTTTTATATTACTAGCATGATGATATTATTTTGGCTACTGTGTACATTGCACACGATTCCTTCCAGCCTCTTTCGCTTTATATAATGCGTTATCAGCTTGTTTTAAAACATCTTCTGGTTCTTGTTCTAAATAGTTTTCTGCAACGCCAATACTGACTGTTACTTTGACTGATTTTGATGTTTTCTCTTGTCCACGAGCTTTAGATCCTGACCGATTGCTAGTAGGACGCTTGTCATGATCACGAATAATCATTTTATATTTTTCAATTTTTTCTCTTAATTCTTCAAGAAATGGCAAACATTCATCGATACTTTTTCCTTTGAATAAAATCGTGAACTCTTCCCCACCATAACGGTAGGCATTGCCACCACCATCAATGTCTTTCATAAGAGTAGCAACTAACTTGAGTACGTCGTCACCAGTATCATGGCCATATTTGTCATTAAATTTCTTAAAATGGTCAACATCGATCATCGCTAAGGTATAGGTTCTTCCTAAATGCTTAAGTTCATTATCTAACGCACGACGCCCCGGGATTTCAGTCAGCTGGTCAATGAAGGCTAATTCATGGCTACAACTGATGATGTTAATAAGTAGTAATATCGCGACAATACTGAAGGCAACACTAGAGATGAAAGAGTATTGGAAAAAGGTAAACGTAACAAAACTAAACAGCAAACAGATGAAGACGGCTTGATCTGAACTATGGTTTCGTTTCAAAAGTGTTGATGCGCTACTACATACCAAGGCGAGATTTAATAACAATATAACCAATGGTAATAGCGACAAGTTTCGATAAGTAAAAAGGTATGTATCCCACCAAGATGTAAGATCTGTAGCGTTAAAGTGTTTATATACTAAAGCAGCCCATCCTACTTGTAAGAGTAAAAATACAGAAAATAGTGCGCCAAATCGAGAAAATAAGCGCTTATCAGGCATGATATGTACTTGCAGAAGATTAAAGGGGAGTAAACCTGCAAGTAAGCTAAAAATGAGTTTAACGTTATCGTTTGTTAAAGGCGTTTGCAGGTAATGAATGATGATTAGATATGCAACTAACATAATTAGTGCAACATAACCGGTTCTGCCTTGATTAAATGGTTGGCTCAGAAAAATAACTATCGTAAATAGAATGTAGGGAATATTGACAAGAAGATCTTGATAGTTAGCCAAAGATACTGCGGAAAAAGGTAATGCTATTAACATTAAGATTGCTATCGTTAACGGGATTATTAACCGCATGCCTGCTGAACGAAAGTGTGAAAAAAGGAGCATTAATCTCAACCTTAAATAAATACGTTTGTTTATGAGCGAATACGAGCCTAATAATTATTCGTATTTATCATCTTCCATGAATATGTTAGCCATAGCGACTATTTTAGCTATATCGGCTAACACATCAATAACTTAAATTATCTATTTACTTTTTTAGGTAGGGAAAAAGTTGTTTAATTTGCTCTGGCGTTAAATTTTCAACACAGTCAATATTTCGTTCAGGGATCGCCTCAGGATCAGGGTAGTGCTTGAGTACCTTCTCCATACTTTCTTCACGGATCAAATGAAAAATAGGATAGGGCGAACGGTTTGTTAGGTTTTCAGCATCTTCAGGTTCTGTACCATAAAAGCAGTAATCTGGATGAAAACTAGCGATTTGATATATGCCACTTTTACCTAGTTGAACGATAAGCCCTTCGACTAAATCAAGGAATTGATTGTAGTCCTCAAAATCTTCAAGTAAATAAGGTGCGACAACAAGTGTCGTTTCTAACTCTTGTGGTGGTGTTTCATCGAGTTCTTTAAGTTGTAAATAAATGGACTCAAGCAGATCGTTTTCAGTCTTATCATTGCTTACATGAACTTTAATTTGTTTGTTACGTTGAGGTTTAGCAGCAAAAGGGCAAAGGTTTAAACCAATCACAACATCATTGAGCCATTGCTGAACACTTTGCTCAATATCATTAAGCGCTTGAACATTTTCGGCGATTGTTGACTTCATAGACTGACTTTCCAATAATTTTAGTTATAAAAAAGGCCAGCAAAGGCTGACCTTTTAAAGTGATAAAAGAAGATTTACGCTTTAACTTCTTCTTTATTCTCTTCAGCGATTGCTGACTCAGTATTCTCTGGCTTTTCGGGCGCAGGGAATTGTTTTACTGGTTTAGCAATAAGTTGACGAGTTGCGCTACGTATCTCAGCAAGTGTAACTTCAAAGCTATCGCCCAATTGATATTCTTTCACGCCATCAATGGTAATAATACCAAGTTCACCGCTACAGCTAATACGTTCTTTATTATCTAGAATTAATGAACTAGGAATAAATGCGGCAGCGCCATTTTCTAATAGGCGTACACGCATTCCAGCACGATTAATATCGAATACTTCAGCATTAAAGACGGTAGCATTTTTAACGGCGTCTTTTAGCAGACGAACATATAGCCAATCTGAAACATCACGCTCTGCCATGCGGTGGCGACGACGATGTAAGGCAATTTCATCACCAACATTATCATCAGGGGTTTGGCTTGGCTCATTACCTGTGATTAGCGCTTTTAATAGGCGGTGGTTAATCATATCGCCATACTTACGGATAGGTGATGTCCAAGTTGCGTAGACATCTAAGCCCATTGCGTAGTGAGGAGCTGGCGTATTTGCCACTTCACTGTATGCTTGGAATTTACGTAAGCGATTATCTAAATAAGTGCTATCAAGTGTATTTAACCAACGACGTAAAGCGCTAAACCCATTTAATTCAAGTAATTGCTCTTTTTCAAAAGGTGCTTCAGCATTGGTTAAAAACTCCATTGCTGCATCTAACTTTTCAGGGTTAAAACCGCTATGAACGTTAAATACACCAGTGCCGAATTTTTCTTGTAGCGCACGACCAGCACAAATATTAGCTGTGATCATTGCCTCTTCAATCATACGATTTGCTGTACGACGCGCATCGGTATGAATAGCAATAACATCGTTATCTTCACTTAATTCAAAGCGGTAATCTGGACGGTCTGGGAATACAACAGCGTTCTCTTTACGCCATTTAGTACGTGCGTCAGCAAATGCTTGTAATGCACGAACTTGTTGTTCGATCTCAGCGTTTGGTGTCCAATTTTCACAATTACCATTTTCTAGGTAATCAGAAACGTTATCGTAAGATAGACGGCCTTGCGATTTTATCCATGCTGCGAAGAAAGTAATATTATCTTGGATAACACCATCTTTATCGACAGTTACTCGACAACAGAGAGTAGGTCGCTGCTCGTTTTCAATTAATGAACAAAGCTCATCACTTAATTCACGAGGAAGCATTGGAATATTGCGACCCGGTAAATAGATGGTAAAACCACGCTCACGTGCTTCATCATCCATCTTATCGCCAACAGCGATGTAAGAGGTTGGATCTGCGATCGCAATAGTAATATCAAAGCTACCATCAGCATTTGCAACTGTGTAGATGGCATCATCCATATCTTTAGTTGATTCACCATCAATAGTAATGAAAGGTAAATCAGTGAGATCTTGGCGTTCAAGTGCTTCATCTAGCATAGTCCAGCTTTCTTGTGGTGCTGGTTCTGCATTGGGTAGTTCATGGCGTGCTAATGTAACCCACCATGGTGCAATTTTGTCATTACTGTCTGTGATTTTCTCTTTAATATCACAGAAGAATGTTTTGTTTTTGTCTGTAAGAGGGTGGCGGGTTAGCGTCGCTACAACCCAATCGCCTTCTTTAAGCGTTTCAGGGTTCAAACCTTTAACTGCTTTGGCTTTAATGGCATCTTTAAGCTGAGGATGATCAGGCACAACGTGCAAGCGATCACGAATTAGCTTCACTCGACCAATAAAGCGTGTCATTGATTGTTCAATTAACTCTTGTGGTTCAGCTACTTCACGTTCCTTTTCTGTTCGAATAACAGCCATAACACGATCACCGTGCATAACGTTTTTCATATACAGAGGCGGAATAAAAAAGCTTTCTTTGTTATCGGTTTCTAGAAAGCCAAAGCCACGGTCAGTTGCTTTGATATAACCTTCCTTTTTAGGAAGTGTTTCTTGAATTTGCTTTTTAAGCTGTGCTAACAGCGGATTATCTTGAAACATTATACCTGGTCTCAGATTATTGACGTTGACACTATACTTTTTTGGGTTGATAAAACCAATATTTGAGCAGGATATTTTCATTAAATGTGCTTTTCATTAGTTGGGTTTAATAAAAGCGATGCATATTTTGCATAACAACGAAAAAATTTCAGGGAAAGGTTAATATTGGAAATGTAAAGGTATTAAAAATAAAGCACTGAGATTATAAAGGGGGGCTAATACGACCTTTATAATGTTTGAACTAATGATTGATACATAAGTCTTGAATTAATTGAAGAAGCAATGCGGATATAACATTATTTATCAATGTATTATGTCTTTTGTTTTTAGAATGAAGTTAGTGCGTATTGATGAGTGTTAATTCATCATCTTTCAAATAAGAAAGATAAAAGAAAGCAATTTGAAACTCTATTTATAAGATAAGAATGTGTTGGCTATAAAGTGAGAGGTGATTAACCACTAAGGTTACTTTGCTCAGTATATTTAATGTATTAACAGTAAGATAGATTAAATAATAACTGGCTTATGAATATTTATGTTTATCTGATGTGCTAATTGTTCAAGAAATAGTAACTTGAGACTTATTCTGTGACATTCCTCAATTTTTTCTGGCTTTTTATCAAGTATTGCCTCACAATACGCCCCCTATTAGTCGAGGCCCGTGCTTGAGGTTGCTGTTGCAGAACCCGTATGTAGCAAAGGGGCCCCGTTTTTAAGTCGTTCATATATTGGGATCCCAATGCAAGAAACTGTAACAGAATTTCGCCAACTAGACTTGGCCGACACACTTCTATCTGCACTAGACAACATGGGCTTTGTAGCGCCAACGCCGATTCAGGCAGCGTCTATACCTCTACTACTAACTGGTACTGATGCCCTTGGTAAAGCGCAGACAGGTACTGGTAAAACAGCAGCATTCTCACTGCCTGTACTAAACAAAGTTGACTTATCTCAGCACAAACCACAAGCAATTGTTATGGCTCCAACGCGTGAGCTTGCAATTCAGGTTGCTGCAGAAATTAAAGTACTTGGTCAAAATATCAAAGGCCTAAAGGTTCTTGAAATTTACGGCGGTGCTTCAATCGTTGATCAAATGCGTGCACTTAAAAATGGTGCTCACATTATTGTTGGTACACCTGGTCGTGTTAAAGACCTTATCTCACGTAAGCAACTTCAACTAGACGAAGTACATACTTTTGTTCTTGATGAAGCTGATGAAATGTTGAAGATGGGCTTCGTTGACGATGTAACTTGGATCATGGAACAAGCACCAGAAACAGCACAGCGTGTGCTTTTCTCTGCAACTATGCCTCCAATCGTTAAAGAAATCGTTGATCGTTTCCTACGTAACCCTGCACGCATTGACGTTGCTGGTGAAAACCGTACTGTTGCGAAAGTAGAGCAGCAGTTTTGGGTTGTTAAAGGCGTAGAGAAAGACGAAGCAATGAGTCGTCTACTTGAAACTGAAGATACTGATGCATCAATCGTATTCGTTCGTACTCGTCAAGATACTGAACGTCTAGCTGATTGGTTATCTTCTCGTGGCTTTAAAGCTGCGGCACTTCACGGTGATATTCCACAGTCGCTACGTGAGCGTACTGTTGATCACATCAAACGTGGTGTTATCGATATTCTAGTTGCAACTGACGTTGTAGCACGTGGTCTTGATGTTCCACGTATTACTCACGTATTTAACTACGATATCCCGTTCGATGTTGAATCTTATATTCACCGTATCGGTCGTACAGGTCGTGCAGGACGTACTGGTAAAGCGATTCTACTCGTTCGCACAAACCAAATTCGTATGCTTCGTACTATCGAGCGTGTTACTAAGTCTCGCATGGAAGAGATTCAACTTCCTCTACGTGATTTAGTTGCTGCATCTCGTTTAAACCGTTTAGGCGAAGAACTAGCAGCACAAAAAGAACAAACAAGTGTAGAAGCGTTTGTTGAACTTGTAGAAAAACTACAAGAATCAATCGATGTTGATGCAGCAACACTAGCAGCAATGCTTCTTCAGCGTCAGCAAGGTAACCGTCCTTTATTCTATAAAGGTCCAGACCCAATGATCGCTGCTATCGAGCGTGAATCACAACGCCGTGAGCGTCGTGGTAACGATCGTGACCGCGGTGAGCGTGGCGAGCGTGGCGACCGTCGTGAGCGCGGTGAACGTCGTTCATACAACAATGCTGATTGGGATACTTACCAGTTACAAGTTGGTCGTGAGCAAGGTGTTCAAGTTAAAGACATCGTTGGCGCAATCGCAAACGAACTAGGCCTAAGCAAAGAGTTCATTGGTGCAATCAAACTTGCTCCAACGCATACTTTTGTTCAGCTTCCTAAGAAGATGACAGCAGAAGTAGCTTCTCAGCTTAAGAAACTACGCATTCGTCAAAATGATGTTAAAGCTGTAGTTGTTGAAGGCGAAGTTCTTCGTGAACACCGTCCTCGTAGCGGCAACCGTGATGGTAATCGTGACGGCAACCGTGGTGGCTACCGTGGTAACCGTGACGGTAATCGTGGTGGTGAACGTGGTGGTGAGCGTCGCTTTGACCGTAATCGTGGTAATGACACACGTGGTGGTTACCGTGGTAACCGTGATGGTGCACCTCGCACAGATCGCAAGCCTCGCACAGAAGCATAATTTATTCATTAAATTAGATTGCTAAATAAAAGCCGAGTTATTTAACTCGGCTTTTTTGTGTTTATCAATGTATGTTTGGATGAGATATATTGCCTGCAGTTAATGTTATCTTGATGTGGTATACATTTATATATATTAAGAACTTTCAGTCTTTAGTTTTAAAATTACCTAAGCGTTATAAGCTTTAGCTCTTACCATTTTTCGGTATTGATTCGGAGTAACATCGAATTCTTTTTTAAAGATGGTTGAGAAATGATAGGAATCTTTATAACCCACTTGTTCTGAAACATCATTGATTGTCATTCCAAAATCGCGCAGAAGTTCTTTCGCGGTAACCATTCGGATCTTTTGAAGATATTGGTGAGGAGCAAGTCCTACCTGATCTTTGAATTTACGATTAAAAGTGCGTAAAGGTAATTGGCAATGTTCTGCCATATTTTTTGCGGTGATCGACTTGCTCATATTGAGTCTGATCCAGTCTTGCGCTAAAGCAATTGATTCATCAAATTGTACCTGCCCTCCAATTTCATAAAACGGTTGATGATCAGATTTACTGATCTCATGCCCGTAATGTGTCTCTATCGTTTTAGCAATTTTCTGACCAAAATTATTTGTTATAAAGTACAGCACCATTTCTGTTTGTGAGTTAATACTTTCGGTGCAATAAAGTCCATTGGCCGAGGTGATTGATGCCTGCCTATTGAGTTTTACCTTTGGATATAATTGAGAGAATTTATCGTGAAAATACCAGTGAGTTGTGGCTGCTTGGTGGTCTAATAAACCCGTTTCAGCAAGCCAGATAGCGCCAGTTCCTGTCGCAATAATTTTGGCTCCATTCTGGTATTGCTTAATAAGCCAGTATGGAATTTCAGGATGTTTGGAGAGTGAAGCTAATGGGTTCCCCCACATAGGCGGCAATATAATGACATCAAATGACTCGTCATTTGCAAAGGTACAATCGGGTTGAATACGAATACCTGCAGTTAATTTGGGTGGTATTAGGCTAGGCGCTATCACTTTTATTTCAAATGGGCTCTCTTTTTGGCTTTTTCGGTCACGAAGGCTAGCAGCACTGGTGAGCATTTCAGCGCTTAGTGATATTCCTGTGATCAAAGCACGGTGATAGAGCACAAATCCAATTTTCATACTTTCCCTTGTGTGATCAGTATATTAGTTATGTTGCTTATTATTTTAATGCGCGGCACATATGGCAGTAATTTTGGCACATATATTAGGTGATAAACAATCTAATACTGTTATCCTGTTTTAAAACAGTGTTTAAATAAAAGTCAGGGATTTTAAATGGCAAAGTTACCGTTAATTGTAGGTTTAGGTGGCATCAATGCTGCTGGTCGTAGTTCAGGCTTTCATAGCTATAAATTGATGGTTGCTGATGTTCTTTCAGCTGATGTGATGGAATCAACATGGCAAGATCTTGCTTCTCGAATGGGATTGGAAACTGATAATAAAGTGACTGCTGAAGTTATTGATGCGATTAAGGCAGGTACATTTGTTCGTCGTATCGATTCTTTTGATCCTGATAATTTACTGTATCAATACAAAGCTAATTTAAATACAGACAACGATAAGATCTGTTTTACTTTACGTAAGTCGAAGTTGCCGACCAAAATCCCTGATAATTGGGAAGTCGTAGAGGATGGGAGCAAAGTACATATCACGGTTAATGGTAACCTTGATGCATTGATTGAAGATCGTGTTGCTTTCCCTGTTACCAGTGGCGGAAATATTCCCGCGGGTTTCAATCCAGCTTCATTATACAACTCACGTTTTCATCCTCGTGGACTTAGCTTAACCATCTATGGAGCATCTGATGCATTAAATTCATTAGGCGTTGAGTGGGATGAGATTCTTAAACATATTAAACCCGATGAAGTGTCAGTTTATGCGGGTAGTGGTTTAGCGCAAATTGATGAGAATTCATTGGGTGGTATGCTTGCAGCTTCTCTCACAGGTGGGCGTGTTAGCTCTAAAATGATGGCGTTGTCATTGGCTGAAATGCCAGCTGATTTTATCAATGGTTACGTGATTAATAGTATTGGGACAACTGGTACAAACATGGGGGCTTGCGCGACGTTTTTGTATAACCTACGCCAAGGTATGTATGACATTCAGCATGGTAAATCAAAAGTAGTGATTGTCGGTAATGCTGAAGCACCGGTGATACCTGAAATTATGGAAGGGTTCCGTGTTATGGGCGCACTGGCAGAAGATGCCCAATTAAAAGCGCTTGATAGCAGTGATGAGGTAGATAACCGCCGTGCATGTCGTCCATTTTCTGCCAATGCTGGCTTCACGATGGCTGAATCAGCACAATTTGTTGTGTTAATGGATGATGAATTAGCATTAAAACTTGGTGCAAACATTTACGGGTCAGTGGCTGATGTCTTCGTCAATGCTGATGCTAATAAAAAGTCGATTTCGGCACCCGGTGTAGGTAACTATGTCACGGTTGCAAAAGCTGCAGCACTAGCCAAAGCGATTTTAGGCGAAGAAGGCGTTAAGCAAACATTTGTTCAAGCGCATGGTACAGGGACGCCTCAAAACCGTGTAACAGAAAGTCATATTCTCAATGAAGTGGCTAAAACGTTTAATATTGATAATTGGCCAGTAACCGCAATCAAATCTTATGTTGGGCATTCAATGAGCGCGGCGGCTGGGGATCAGTTAGTCGCATCACTTGGTGTATGGCAACACGGCTGGATCCCGGGAATTAAAACCATTGACCATATTGCAGATGATGTTCATCACTCAAACTTGAATATATTAATGGATCATCAATTTGCTGGAGAGATGGGGCAAGATTACAAAGCGGTAATATTAAATGCTAAAGGGTTTGGTGGTAATAATGCTTCAGGTCTTGTTTTATCACCTAAGCAAACACTGACCATGTTAACGGCAAAACATGGCCAGAATGTGATGGCTCGCTATTATCAGTCTAACCAAGCTATTTCCGATGTATCTTGTAGTAATGATAAAGCCGCTTGCTATGGGCAAGAAACCATTCGTTACCACTTTGGGGAAGCGGTGATGGATGAGAATTCAATCACCATGACACAAGATAGTCTACATTTATCTGAATTTGAGCAAGCAATTGATTTGAGCACGGGAAATCCATACTTAGATTATATCTAATAAGTATATTTTCTCGCATTTCTGAAAGGGTAAGTTATTATTTGACTTACCCTTTTTAATATATGGAACATCAGTGTGAATAAGAATAAAGCAATAGTAATAGGGCTTGTGGGTGTAGTGTTATCACTTTTTACCTTACCTGCTTTCAGTGTTGAATGTCAGCAGAATACGGCCTCGTTACCGTTATGGGCAAATAGCCAACCAAGAAGTGCACTTTTGAGTTTTGTTGAAAAAGTAACAACAGAAGGAAGTAAGGATTATGTAAAACCTATTGATCGTATTGCTGTGATTGATAATGACGGTACATTATGGTCAGAAAAGCCAATCTATACTCAGTTCTTATTTGCCTTTGATCAAATAAAAAAGAAGAGTGCTAATCACCCAGAGTGGAAAACTACCACACCTTATAGCTGGGTTTTAAATAACAATACTGATGCGATCTTTAAAAAAGGCTGGGCTGCATTGTTGCCTATTTTAGAAACTTCGCAATCAGAGATGACACCAGCGGAATATAGCAAAGATGTAATTAACTGGCTTAAAAATAATCAATCGCCACGTTTTAAACGCCCTTATACATCGTTGGTGTTTCAACCAATGATTGAACTGATTGATTACTTACAAGCTAATCAATTTGATGTCTTCATTGTAACGGGCGGAGGTAGCTCTTTCGTTAAACCATGGAGCGAAGCGATATACCATATTCCAGCACAAAATGTGATTGGTACCGCTTTTGGTTATACTTATAAAGATGGTCAATTAGAGAAAAACAGCAAGCTGATTTACATTAATGATGGCCCACAGAAAGCGATCAACATTGAAACGATTATCGGAAAACGTCCAATTTTAGCTATTGGTAATTCAACTGGTGACGAAGCAATGTTGAAATGGACGACCTCTCAAAAAGGTATAAGTCTTGGTATGCTGATCCACCACACTGATGCAAAGCGTGAGTGGAAGTATGGCGCAAACTCGTTTGAGGGTAAGTTTACACCAGCACTGATGGAAGCGGCGAAACAAAATAAATGGCAAGTCGTTGACATGAAGAATGATTGGTGTCAAATCTATCCAACGCAATCACAACAGCGTGTCTTGCCATAAATAATAAAAGCCGAGCATAATGATATGCTCGGCTTTTTATCGTTCTATTTTAATCAAACACTAACAAAAAACTTATTTTTTAAGTGTCATGATCTTCGTAGCTTTGCTATTGATAGCGCGGCGTAAACGTGCACGACGCTCAGCAGCAGATTGATCTTGTGTCGGGTTATTCTTTCTCCCTTCACGTTGACTGAAAGCAGGCTTTGAGTGCATACGCTCTAGTAAGGCATCGCGGCTTTTTGGTTCATAGCCAATTAATTGAACACGGTGGATACGTTGGCCGATCAAGCGCTCAATTTGCACTAGTGTTAGCTCTTCTTCACGGCTAACAAAAGAAATGGCATTACCTTTTTGTCCTGCACGGCCTGTACGACCAATACGGTGAACATAATCTTCTGCAAGGAAAGGCATGTCGTAGTTAACAACATACGGCAGGTTTTGAATATCAAGACCACGGGCAGCAACTTCTGTTGCAACCATTACACGTGCTTTGCCTTCTTTAAACTCTTCCAATGCACGACGACGCGCGCTCTGTGCTTTATCACCGTGACAAAGTACTGCTTTAATACCGTCTAGTTTAAGCTCTTTAACCAGTTGATTCGCTGTTTCTTTGTAATTGACGAAAACGAGTACTTGTTTCCAGTTCTTTTTGCCAATTAATTCAGACAGCATTTCACGCTTGCGATCTTCATCAACAGGGTAAACCACGTGAGAGACGGTATCAGCTGTACTATTCTCAGGGGTTACCGTAATACGTTGTGGTTTCTGAAGAATATCAGCAGCCAGAGCATTCATTTGTGCTGAAGACGTTGCTGAGAACAACATGGTTTGAGGTTTGGTTCGGATATCATCAAGGATCACACGGATCGCACCGATGAAGCCCATATCTAACATGCGGTCTGCTTCATCGAAAACAAGGAATTCAAGGTTTGCTAGTGAAACATTGTTTAGTTCCATATGCTCGATCAGACGGCCTGGTGTAGCAACAAGAATATCAACACCTTGTTCTAGGCGTTTTTCTTGTGACGACATTTTTTTACCGCCAAAAACAGCAGTACAAGTGATGCTAGTGTATTTAGTGTAGTCGCTGATGTTATTTGCAATTTGCTCTGCCAGTTCACGAGTCGGTGCCAAAATTAGAGCACGAACATTGAAGCGGCTTTTTGATTTTGGTTTTTCAATTAATTTTTGAATAATTGGCAGTGAAAAAGCGGCAGTTTTGCCTGTACCTGTTTGTGCTAGTGCAAGAATATCAGCACCGCGACGTGCTTGAGGGATAGCTTTTTGTTGCACTGGTGTGAGTTTTTCATAACCGATTTCAGTTAATGCTTTAACTAAATCTTGAGAAAAACCTTGTGATAAGAATGACATGCTTTGTTCCTAAACTGTCGGCTATAGCCGATTACATTCATAAACTCAGTTGCTTATGAATGTAATCATCTTGCCGTTAAAATGGTCGCATACTATAGTTGATTTTAGGTTAATTCGCTATCTTAACGTAATATGTTAGTGGTTTTGAGTTACGCCTTTTTCATTTGTATTATTTATCAATTGACTTGATTTAAGGTTACTATTTTAGCAAACCATTATCAGAAGATGGCTTTATTAATATGTCAGGTCTTAAAATAAGCCTAGATAATATTAAGCCCACATATAGCTTAATACGATATGTGGGCTTTTATCATTTATTGCTATTGAGATTTAAACTTATTACTTAAATTCAGCTTTGCGCATACGGTTCAGCACAGCCATTACCTCAATGACACGAGGTTTCGACATTTCGCCGTATTTAGGCATCATATCAGCCCAGTTATCATGCAGCATGTTAGCAAATGCACGCGCAGGGACTTTTTCCCAACCTTTAAGTTGTGCAAGTTGGAACCATAAGTAACCAATAGCAAGTAACTGACTAGGATGAGCCACTTGTTCTAACGCTTGCAAATCAACGTATTCACGACCAAAGCGTAACGATGTTTTATCTTTCACTTGAATACGGAATTTTCCTTCTTCAAGTAACGCTTGCAGCGCGCTACGGTTTATTTGGCGTGTACGAGGACGAACAATCACTTCTGTACCTTCAGCTTTACGTCGGGTAGGGTGAGAAGCAACAACTTCACGTGCTTTATCTGTTACATCTACTGCTTCATAGTTATGCATCTGAATAACAGTATCGGCCACATCTAAATAGTCACCAGAGCCACCCATAACAAGCATTACTGAGATATCATGCTGATCGCGAAGTAAAGCGATACGGTCAACAAGTGGCGTAATTGGCTCATCATCTTTACAAATCAGTGCCTGCATGCGCTCATCACGGATCATAAAGTTTGATGCAGAAGTATCTTCATCAATCAATAATGCTTCAGCACCAGCTTCGATCGATTCTTGTAACCAAGAAGCTTGTGAGGTTGAACCTGATGCATTTTGGCTAGTAAAGGCTGTGGTATCTTTACCCATAGGTAAGTTGCTGATGTAAGGCGATAGATCAACATTATGAACGCAACGACCATCTTCAGCGCGTATCTTAGCGGCATTATAATTGGTTACGACGTACTCACGACCATCACCAGGGATATGATCGTAAACAGAACGCTCAATGGCACTTAATAGCGTTGATTTACCATGAAAACCACCACCAACAATTAAAGTAATGCCCTCAGGAATACCCATACCACGGATTTTACCTTTGTGTGGCGCTTCAAGCTCTACTGCTAGGTTATCAGGGCTTGTAAAAGGTACAGCGTTCGGAAGTGGTAAATCACTGTTACCCGCAAGGCGAGGAAGAATACTACCATCAGCAACAAAAGCTAATAGCTTATGTTCTTTTAACTGTGCGCGAAGTGCTACTTGATCTTCTGCTGCTTCACAGTGGGCTTTTAACTCTTCCATTGGTAATTCGCGTGCAATCGTTGCACGGCGGATCATTTTTGGTAGGTGGAAAGTTAATAGATTCATTGTACGCTTAGCAATGATGGTACGACCGTCAGCCGGAAGGTTTACACGAAAACGTAATTCGATACCTTCGTCATCAAATACCACCGCTGTACGGTCAAGGATCACCTGTCCTGGCATATCAATAAGTACTGCATTATCTTGTTGCGATAAATCTGCAAAAAAGCGAGCAATAAAATCTCGTGCTGCACATTGATAGACTGAAGATTTTTCACGTAACCATTCTAGATCGGTGAGTGACCATGCTCGACGGGCACGTACACGAGAAGCCGGCGCAAACGGGTCCGATTGAACGGTATCAATATAAAAGTCGAAATCAACGAAGTGGTATTCACCGCGCATACTCGTATAGCTGCGGTAATTATGACGGTCAATTTTATGGAGTTTGGCTTCGAGTAATTGCATATCGCCTCGATATCGTTCGTTATGGTGCACAGCACCTAAAATCTAGTGTGTTCGGGGGCTGGATATTACACTAAAGTCTGATAGTTAGCATGTAAACTTTAAACGAGATCACAATAATTAGTGCTTTTTCATTATGGCTTTAAATATGTTTTGTCCTTAGGTTTATAGTTTAGTTAATAAGATGTGACTTATAGTGAGGACTCATTCTTCGTGCTTAATACATTATTCGTTTATGGCACTTTGGCGCCAGAACAATCTAATGCCTATGTGCTTTCTGATTTGAAAGGCTCTTGGAAAAAAGCGAGCGCAATTGGATTTATTTACCCAAACGGTAAAGGCGCGACATTAGGTTATCCTGCTTTTGTACCGCAATCAGAAGGGGAACGTGTTCAAGGCTTACTCTTTACGTCTGATGAATTGACAACGCATTGGCAGCGTATTGATGACTTCGAAGGCGAGGGGTATGACCGTGTAGTGATCACCGTTATGCTTGACGATGGCTCTGAACAATCGGCATTTGTGTATCGTTTAAGTCCAAGTGAAATGTAAGTCAGTCTGGCAAGATTATAGAGATATAAAAAACAAGATCGCTATTAATAGCGATCTTGTTTTAAATAAATTGGCTTATCGACGACCGAGAACTTTAATGCCAGCACTGCCATCTTCAGCACGGCCATGCACTTGAATATCTGTTACACAGCGCTCATAAGAGAATCGACGCCAATCTGTTTTTTCGTTTTTATCTAATTTGCGTTGAAACTGGAATACGCGCGAAGAGCCATTTTGAAATTTAAAGACGACTTTTGTTAAAAACACATCACGTTCAGCTTTAATCTGAATCGATTTAGTATTACGACAAAGTGGTACAGGGATCTTAGCGTGACTATTTTTAGCTTCAAGAAGAATAGTACGACCTAATGTAAATGTATCAGCTGAAGCTGTTGTTGAAAATGCCATCGTAGAAAGCATGATTGCAGCAGCCATTGTCGCTTTTAGTTTCATAAAGAAATCTCACAAGTAAAAACTGCATTGATTATAATGAGATAAATTCGAAATGGTTAAATAATGAGTTGTAAGTAACTGTAATTTAGTAATGCAGAACATATGTCAAATAGTTGGGTGTTTTTTGTTTTATTTTGGTTATATTGCCGTCACTTGAAAATCAGTTTGAGCAATAATGCATAAAAAGAAAAAACGTGGTGCCATCTGAAAGGAGATGACACCGTTAATTATTAATAGTTAGCCTGCTGAGCGACCACCAATACATTGGCTTAAGAAATTATCAACTTTTCTCGCAAGTTTCCTTGCTTGCCTTGGTGTTCCATAATGGTGACCAACATTATTCATTTCCCAGTACTGTACATTTTTTCCTGCTTTCTTTGCCGCTTCAACAAAACGACGAGATTGCTCTGGGATCACAACAGCATCACTGTCACCTTGAATGACTAACAGAGGTGCATTCATATTATTAACGAAATTGATTGGCGATTGCTGTGCACGCTGTTGTTTCATCTCTGGATCGTTGAAATCACCAATATAGTTTACCCAAATATCTTCATATCGCTTCCATGGTTCAGGGAAGTTTTTTACCATCAGCTCAAGATCTGATATGCCGAAAATATCAACACCACAAGCAAACTTATCTGGAGTCTGTGTCATGCCGACTAAGGTTGCGTATCCACCATAACTAGCGCCCATAATTGCGACATTGTTCGGATCTGTTATTCCTTGTTCTACTGCCCAATTTACACCATCAATTAGGTCGTTATGCATAGCTTTAGAAAACTCACCATAGCCTGAAGATGTAAACGCATAGCCGTAACCTGTAGATCCCCTGAAATTAACTTGAATAACCGCATAGCCACGGTTGGCAAGTAATTGTGCCTCGTGAGAAAAGCCCCAGTAGTCGCGCGCATGTGGGCCACCGTGAACCAGTAATACCGTTGGAAGGTTATTAGCTTTAATGGCCTTAGGTAGGGTGATATAACCGTTGAGGGTTAAACCATCTCGGCTCGTGAATTGAATGGGCTTTTGGCTGGCAAGAAACTGCGTGTAATTGTTTGATTTACTTTGTGATAAAAGTTCTTTCTTGTTGTTAGTTGTATCATATAGATAAATGTTATAGCCGTATTCATTATATTGCTTAACTGTGAATTTCTCATTTTTATTGTCAGTGCTAAAAATAAATATTCCATTTTTACCTTTTTGATAAAAAGTAGAGGCTAATTTTTTATAATTAGGGTTAAAAGTTATGATTTCTTGATAATTAGGATAACTGGCTGCTAATGCTGGAGCATGATTATTGTCATAGTAATATTTGTCTACATCAACAGTATCATTTGAATAAAGAGTAATAACGTCATTTGTTGCAAGATCTAGCTCAATAAGTTGAATCTTGTCTGAATTATGGTTGGCTAAAATAGTGAGGGTATTCTTGCTATGATTCATCTTAGCATTGGTAACCTTACCATTTTCACCTGCATCAAATAATAATTTATCAGTGCCGAATTGATATATTTTTCTGTTATCTTTTATATAAGCGAAAATTGAACCGCCTTTAACTCTGTCATCAATAATGAACCCATCTATTGTTAATTCTTTATCGACTTTAAATAATAATTTTTCTTTTTTTGTTTTAATATTTAAGCGGTATAAGTTGTACGCTTTAGCATTCCCACCGTTATGCCTTACAATAATATTTTCCGGATCGTTGCGTAATTTATCTACGACATATATCTGGTTATCTTTATCATAAAAAGGGGTTAATTGCCGTGTTGGAAACTTCGTATCTAAAAAGAATATTTTAGATTTCATATCGTCAAAGTGAGGCACATAAATAAGGCGACGGCTATCAGGCATCCATTCGAAGAATGGAATCGAGCTGCTAAATTTACTAGTTTCACCGGTTTTTAAGTTCTTGAAGTGTAGCGCAGTATAAGGGTTACCATTGTTGTCGAAACTCTCTTTTAGCCAGGCCAATTTCTCACCATCAGGTGAGATTTTGTATGAGTGTGTACCGTTTGTTGCTGTAGTCAGAGCTTTAAAATCTAGCAAGATAGGTAGCTGTTGAGTTGTCAAAGACTGGTGCGTTGCTTCTTTGGGCTGTGCGCAACCAGAAATTAATAAAATCAGAGCAAAGCTTTGTATTATGAATATGATAAGTTTCATGATGTTCTCAATATAGCCAACTAAATATAAAAAGATAATAAATGCATTATTATGTCTTTATTGTGAATAATGAATGTTTTACATACTGTTTATAGTAAAATTGCGATCGGAATAGTGCTTATTTAAAATGCAGTGATAGGACTTAATATGCTTGTAATTTTGAGGTATACAGAGAAGGATCAAGAGGGTGTGAAAGCGGTGTCTTTATTTGAGGATCAAATTCTATTTGCCGCGACAGCAGATGACTTTTTAGAAAGTGAATCTGCAACAATGCATCTTTATGTGATTAAGTTGAACAGCCAAATAGTAGGTTTCTTTAAAATAGATATTGCTTACTCTCATGATGTGGATTTTTGCTCTGAAAATTGTATTGGTTTGCGAACCTTTGTTATAGACCAAAAATTACAAGGCAAGGGTATTGGTAAACAAGCATTAATGGTTTTATTTACTTATTTAGCGAAGAACTACTCAAATTATCAAAGGATTTATTTAACAGTAAATTGCAAAAATACAGTGGCAAAGCGTTGTTATGAAACGGCTGGCTTCACTTTTACAGGTGAGCGTTATCTAGGAGGTTTATTTGGGCCACAAGAAATCATGTATCATGATATTTAAGGTAGCCGAATAACGTTATTATTAATTGGTAGTATTTCACATTAGTCCTATTTGGAATAATAAGATGTAAGTCACATTCCTATGTGTATTGTTTTTATTTTTGCTTATATTTTGTGATTTGGAGCACGCTTTTTATTTATTGCTAAAAAAGAGTTTTATTCGCTAATTTTTAGCTGGTTTACGGTTGCAAAGCTCTAAATAAAATCAAATGTAACCAAAAGTGAAATATTTTAAGCTTTATTTGTCGTATCTACTGGTCATATTGGCTGTTATGTTGCATTCTTAACCCATAATAAAGATTAAATATCCAATAAAAAAAGATAATTATACTTATTTGGTATTTATTGGTTACAGTTGCTAGATAAAATCCAAGGTACAAAATATGAATAGAGCCCAGCTAAAAAATATTGCTGAAAAATCGTTTTTCGCAATGTTCCGACAAAAAGCTGATGTATGTGATATTCAGGAAACCTTTTATGGTTGGGTTGTATTTCTTGCCACAGGGAAGGCAAAGATTGTTGTTAAATTTTCACGAGAAGTAGGTCGAATAAGTAAAGAAGTTGCGTGTTTACAGAAGTTACGTTGTATTGTGAGCTGTCCTGTACCGCAGATCTATTTATTTGGTCGTGAAGAAGGGTATGACTATATCGTGCTAGATTGGCTCGAAGGTCGACCTGCGAATGAATTACCCAATAATAAATTCGCGATAGAGACATTCCGTGAAGATTACACAGATATTTTACTCGCACTACATGAGCATAATCATCCACAAGGCTTTGAATTAAATAACGGAGGCTTTGACGGTGATTTTAATAATGCGTTCGATGACTGGATGAAAGATGTATATAGATACCTTTCTTGTTCAGTATCGCCATTTAGTTCAAAGATCAAAGATCAATATACTGAGCTATGGGAACGTCGTAGAGAAATATTAGCACCGATAGCTCATGAAGCGTCTTCTTTCGTACATGATGATTGTCATTTAGCGAATGTATTGTTTGATCCTAAGACGTTTAAAGTGGCGGGATTGCTTGATCCTTGTGATAGCGGTTTTAAACACCGTGAACTCGATGTGATCCATTTATTTGATGTGCGTGGTGATACGCATATCGCCGAACGCTATATTGAAAAACGTCAATTAGATGATGGCTTTAAAGCACGACGTTATTTCTTTAGTTTGTGGGATGATGCGAAACACAGTCGAAATATGGGTTGGTATGATGAAAACTGGTTAGCGAATAAGTTTAATAAGTTTGAAGCAGCCATGAGTATGCAATGAGTTTGAGGGAAATAGTTGCCTATTTCCCTTTGTAAGTATTATGTTTTGTAAGGTAGGGGTAGAAAAGAAGAACGAAAAGGTTAACTTATGATGAATAAAGTAAGTCGAGTATCTGCGTTTGTTTTACTGTTAGTTAGTTATCAATCTGTGGCTGGTAATCATGTTACATCATCTAAGTTTCCTGTTTCTTTTATCCCAGATCTTTTGAGCCAGCCCTCTGATCTTTCTCTTCGTCATGCCAGTGATACTCAATTTAATGCTTCAAGCGATTTAATCCTTGCACATAACAGTACAAAATCAGCGAATTCATCAGTAAAGAAAGAAACTCAAGATGGGTTGTTTATTTTAGGACGGCATGAGTGGATCTTACTTGCGTCATCAACACAGTATTTTTCGGCTTATATTGATCCTCTATCAGAAAATTCACGCATTGGCGTAAGTGATTTAGTTGAATTTGAGCGTAATGGAAAAGATTGGGTTACGTTTAAACTGCTTGATAAAGAGTATAAATTTGCCATTCATGAAAAAGTTAAAGTACCGGACAAAAGCGATAAATCTTTACCTGTTGTAAAGTTAAGAACCAAACTTGGCGATATTAATGAAGAAATTGAATATGTGCTAATCAATGGCGGTAGCGGTATTGTATTGGGTGAGAACTTTTTACGTGATCTTGCGGTACAAAATAGAAAATATGATTATATTCAGGGGAGAGTAAAGAAATAAAGCGAAGCTTAAACTCTCTATTCTTATCCGAGACACTTCGCTTTTATGATTAATTATGCTTCAGCAATTACTTCGTAGCTGGTGAATTTACGAATGTTAATTACACCTGTATCAAAGATCAGATATTGACCTTTAATTCCTTGCAAAATACCTTCAACCACAGGCTCTTTATCAAAGTTGTGTGAGCTAATCTTGGTTGGGAAGGCATCAACAGGAAAATGAATATCAACAATATCGTTATCAAGATATTCAATCGCATCTTCACCATATTCTGCAGTGATTTCTGCAAGACGAGCTTTTACTTCTGGTAATAAAACCGAGGCTTTTTCTGTTAAATCTATCTCAGCATTATCACCTTTGAGCATTGCACGCCAGTTGGTTTTATCAGCGACAAGCTCTGCAATAGCCACTTCCACTAAACCTGAAATTTGACGTGTTTTTACTTTTAGTACAGCAAGTGCCTGTGTGGCACCTTGATCAATCCATCGTGTCGGTAGTTGGCTATGTCGAGTAATACCCACTTTTAAACCCGAAGTATTTGATAGGTAAACATAGTGCGGCACCATGCAATTTTCTTCACCCCATTGTGGCTCACGGCACGTACCTTTGTCGTAGTGACAAGTTTCAGGTTTCATAATGCACATATCGCATGACGCTAATTTTTTCATACAAGGGAAGCAATGACCTTGAGAGTAACTTTTCTTGGTTTTTTTGCCACACGACTGGCAAAAAATATTGCCTGTATGAGTCAATTTAAGTGACTTACCAATCAAAGGGTTTAAATGCAGTTGTTGATCGCCGACAGGGAGATGATAGTCAACAACGTCATTTAACGTTGACTTCATTTTACTTAATGTTCCTTGCATACATTGCTCAGTAGTTTGTTTTTATAGTGCGGTGATTTTAGCAGGTGAAAGAGGGAAGCGGCTATAAAAGCGCAACGGAAAAATATGAATTCCCTCTTCGACGTTTTAAATCGGAGAGACAATCAGCAAAACAATCAGTGTTTATGGGTGAAATATGTAAATGGCATAAAGTAAAAAGTGATCGTTACCTAGAGAGAAGTGATAAACACTGGTGTATTTATTTGTGTGTTCTAATGTTAGAAATAGATAGCAAGCATCATCATGGAGAGAGTTATGCTCAATCGATTTTCACAAAATATCTCTTATGCCGTAATAAAAGAATTATCTTTAGCAAGGAAAGCGAGACGTAATAATGATGTGGTATTAGAGTTCAGCCATTTAGAAAACGCTCACGTTTTGGGACAACATTCTACTTACTGGCATACTAAAATTCATTGTCATATGCTGTATTGGGCACGACGTAATGGCGATAGCAAAGAGCTAAGAGGACAGTTATTAAGAGTCTTTGGCGCATTAACTAAAACAGCTGTGGGTCTTGTGCCTGAAGGAAATACAGGGGGAAGTAATGTAAGCCCTTTTAAACGCTTACCTATTTCAGCTTTACAGCAACAAAAAATTATTCGCGCGAAACAAATGTAATACAGTTAATACGTTCAATGAGAAAAGGGCGACGCTGAACGGTGAAATGATTCTGAGATCTATTGCGAATAATGGCTATCGGATTTGATAGCCATTATTGAATATAACAGCGTAGTAGGAATTATATTAAACTTACGGGGGTTTGTTTTATGACGGCTCGCTGTTTTATTGCATGATAAATAAATACCACAATAAAGTTTATTGTCAGTAATAATATAATTGTTGGTGCAGGAGCACTATCGATAAAGAAGCTAAGATAAACGCCTAAGAAGCAATTTATAATAGAAATGAATACCGATATTACCATCATGGTTTGAAAACGACGGCTAAGCATAAAGGCTGTTGCTCCTGGCGCAATCAGCATTGAAATCACGAGTATCATGCCAACGGCTTTGAGTGCGGTAACAATCGCGAATGAGAGTAGGGCAAGCAATCCGTAATGTAATACTTTGGTCGGAAGTCCAATTGCTTGTGCATGTTGATGATCGAAAATAAGTAAGAGTAAATCTTTACCTTTTATAATACACAGTGATCCAACAATGAGTGCAATTACGCCTGCTTCTGTAATATCACGCCAACTCGCCCCAAGAGGATCACCAAATAGAATATGGTCTAAGTGAATATCTGTGTGAATTTTCGTCATCATTACAATGCCGAGCGCAAACATAGCTGAAAAAACAACACCCATAATTGTATCTTCTTTAATTCTGCTATTTTCTCTTAAATACCCAGTGGTTAACGCACAAAACATACCTGCGATAAAAGCCCCAATCGTAAATGGAATCGATAACACATAAGCAATAACAATCCCCGGTAAAACAGCATGGGAAATGGCATCCCCCATTAAAGACCAACCTTTGAGAATTAAAAAACAAGAGAGTAATGCGGTGGGTATCGCGATAAAAAAAACAATCAGAAAAGCTTGCTGCATAAAAATAAATTCAAAAGGTGAAAACAATGTCGCGATTAGATCAGCCATGTTGAATTCCTTTCGTTTGCTTAAAGTTTTGGGCTTGTTTTAACGCTTGTCTTGTTTTTCTATAAGTTGCTAATCGACCATATTTAGGCGCAAATACAAAAGCTAAAGCAAAGAAAACAGTTTGTAATAACACGATGATCCCGCCTGTTGCACCATTGATAAAATAACTAAAGTAAGCACCAAGAAAAGCGCTGATCACACCAATAATTACACTGTAGATAATAACTATCGAGAAACGATCTGACAGCAAATAAGCAGTTGCACCAGGGATCACAACCATAGCAATAACTAAAAAGGCGCCTACAGTTTGCAATGCGGCAACGGTAGAGGCACTTAAAATGCTAAAAAATACAATTTTTAAAAATGTTGGCGATAATCCAATGGTTTTAGCCTGGTTTTCATCAAAGAAAACAACCATGAAGTCACGCCATTTTACAGATAAAATTAAAAGAGAAAGACAGCCAATGATGACGATTTGTAATGTATCTACTGGGGTTATTGCGAGAATATTTCCCATTACAATCGTCTGAATATTAACCGCACTTGGATAGAGCGAGACAAGAAATAAACCTAGCCCGAAAAAAGCAGTAAAAATTAAGCCAATAACAGCGTCTTCTTTTAATTTACTGCGTTGGCTTAAAAATAACATGCCAGCCGCCGCTAAACCGCCAGAAAAAAAGGCACCAAAAGCAAAGGGGAGACCCATCATATAAGCGCCGGCAACACCGGGTACGATAGAATGTGATAGTGCGTCACCAATCAGTGACCAGCCCTTCAGCATTAAATAACAGGAAAGAAAAGCACAAACGCCACCGATTAATGCACTAACCCACATGGCGTTGATCATATAGCTATATAAAAACGGCTCAAGTAATTGGTTCACAATGATCACTCCTTTTATCGTTGACGGGAAAGGGAGCGAGATTGCTGTTCGCCGTTTTCACCATACATAACAACAGGCCGTTCATGATCGGAAATAACTGATAATTTACGGCTATCGTCATCTTCGTGAAGATCTTTTCCTGATAAAATGAAGTGGCGTAATACACCACCAAATGCGAGCTTTAAATTTTCTGGTGTGAAAATCTTAGTTGTTTCTCCTGATGCCAAAATAGTTTTATTAATTAAAATTGTACGGTCACAAAAGTCAGGAATACTGCCAAGATTATGGGTAGAGACGAGCATGACTTTGCCTTCATCACGAAGCTCGCGTAACAATGCCATGATTTGATCTTCGGTTTGAACATCAACGCCTGTAAAGGGCTCATCGAGTAATATCACCTGACTTTCTTGCGCGAGTGCACGAGCAAGAAATACCCGTTTACGTTGACCACCAGAAAGCTCTCCTATTTGACGTTTACGAAAGTCAGTCATATTGACCCGCTCGAGAGCAATATTCACTTTTTCATGATCTAATTTTCTTGGGATACGCAACATATTCATGTAACCATAACGACCCATCATGACGACATCTTCAACCAGAACAGGGAAGTTCCAGTCTATATCTTCACTTTGCGGAACATAGGCGACGACATTACTTTTTAGCGCGTTTTTGACTGTATTATTAAGGATTTTCACACTACCTTGGCTGGTGGATACAAATCCCATAATGGCTTTAAAAAGCGTGGACTTCCCGCTGCCATTCATCCCGACTAGGGCTGCGATAGAGCCTTGAGGAACGCTAAATGTCGCATTGTGCAGAGCGGTATGACCGTTACGGTATGTAACCGTAATATTGTTTATATCTAATCCTATCATTATAAACTCAGCCCTTTAGCGATGGTTTGAGAGGTCACTTTAATTAGCGCTAGATAGGTAGGAACAGGACCGTTATTAGCACTCAAAGAGTCAACATAAAGCACGCCTGCATAGTTAGCGCCTGTTTCTCGTGCGACTTGTTGAGCCGGTTTTGCTGAAACAGTACTTTCACTGAAAACCGCATCAATGTGATGCTGACGAACAGCATCGATAAGTTGACGAACTTGTTGAGGCGTGCCTTGGGCATCAGCATTAATAGGCCATAAATACAGCTCTTTTAGTCCAAAATCACGAGCAAGGTAGCTAAAAGCCCCTTCACTGGTAACAAGCCAACGCTTATCTACCGGTATGGTATTAATCTGATTACGAATAGGTGCAATTGTTTGCTTAATTTCTTGGGTATATTGTTGAGCGTTTTTATTATAAATATCCGCATTTTTAGGATCATGCTTAACCAGTGCTTGGCGAATATTTTCTACATAAATAATACCGTTTTCAGGTGACATCCAAGCATGAGGATTTGGTTTACCGTTATAAGGACCCTGAGTAATACTTAAAGGCGTGATATTTTCAGTTACCGTTACAGAAGGAACATCGTGGAGGTTTTGGAAAAACTTATTAAACCACAGTTCTAAATTTAAACCGTTATAAAGTATTAAATCAGCACCTTGTGCCCGTTTAAGATCGCCAGGTGTTACTTGATAATTATGAATTTCCGCATTGGGTTTAGTAATAGATTCAACAATAGCGGCGTCACCTGCGACATTTTTTGCCATGTCAGCAATGATTGTGAATGTTGTAATTACTTTAAACTTATCATTAGCATGGCTGACTGTACTCATAAACAATCCAACAGATAGCAGTACAGCATTTGTCACGTATCGTAATCGTTGCTTTTGATGAAAGTTCATCCTTTTTATCCCTATAAAGAAAGTAATTTAAATTTTTCAAAGTTATAACAAACGCAATCTTTAAATGCAATTGATAATTATTATCAATACGGTGTTTCTTGCTTTTGTCGGCTTTTAAGGTTGTTTGTATATATTCAATCGGTATATTGGATTGATAACTAATAGTATTTATTGTTGATGAGTAAGGGGAGACGATGAAAAAAAGCGTATTGATAACAGGAGCTAATCGGGGGATTGGCCTAGGGCTAGTGAAGCAGTATTTATCGCAAGGCTGGTTGGTTCATGCAACCTCGAGAACATTAGAAACAGCGGTAGATCTGCAAGATCTTGCTAGCCATAATGCTGATCTCATTATTCATTCATTAGACGTAACCAATTACGAGCAGCTTGATCAGCTAGCCACGCGATTACCAAGCCTCGATCTTGTGATAAATAATGCTGGTTACTATGGTCCAAAAGGCTATGGCTTTGGTCAGACAGATATCGAAGAATGGCGTCGTGTTTTTGAAATAAATACGATTGCACCATTGAAGTTAATTGAAAGCTTGTACCCATTACTCAAAAATGGGACGACAAAAAAAATAGCCTGCATGTCTTCAAAAGTGGGCAGCATGGCAGAAAATACTTCAGGTGGTGGTTATATTTATCGTTCATCAAAAGCCGCACTTAATTCTGTAGTAAAAAGTTTAAGTAATGATCTTCGTGACGAGGGTTTTACGGTAATTGCTTTACATCCTGGCTGGGTACAAACAGAGATGGGCGGCCCTAATGCACTTATTGATATAGAAACTTCAGCTAAAGGATTGTTTGAAGTGATAGAGCAGAGTTCACCAAGCTGTTCAGGCGCATTTATTAACTACGACGGCAAACGTATCGCGTGGTAATGTGATTAAAAAAGGAGTGTACTAATGGAAAATATCATTATTCGACATAGCGAAGATAAAGATATTACGGGTGTTAAAGCTATTTATGAATCTGAAATTGCTTATGGTGGTACACTTCAACTCCCATTTCCTTCACTTGAGCGTTGGACGTCTCGATTGTCGGATTTACCTCAAGGGTGCTATAGCTTGGTAGCGGAATATGAGGGAGAAATTGTCGGGCAACTTGGACTGTCGGTTTGTGATAACCCAAGGCGCAGGCACGTTGCGAGCTTTGGTATGGGGGTGAAAGAGACATTTCAAGGTAGAGGTGTTGGTGGGCAATTGTTACAGTCGGCATTGATGTTGGCAGATAAATGGCTCAATGTTCAACGTATCGAGTTAGAAGTGTATACAGACAACATTGCTGCAATGAAGCTTTATCAAAAACATGGTTTTGAAATTGAAGGCGAGGCGAAAAACTTTGCGTTTCGTAATGGCGAGTATGCCAATGTATACCATATGGCGAGGCTACGAACATACACTGTATGATTCGATAAAGTGGATAAGTAAAAAGGCAGTAATCATACGCAATGATTACTGCCTTTTTTATTGAAGTGATTTATTAATGGCCAACAGTTTTCGACAATAGGTTAACAATTAAAACACCGACAATAATAAAACCAATACCGACAATTGCGGGTAAATCTAAGCGCTGTCCATAAATAAAAAAGCTAATCGTTGCAACGAGGACAATACCAGCGCCACTCCAAATCGCATAAACAATACCAACAGGCATAGTTTTAACGGTGACAGATAATAGAAAAAAAGCGACAGCGTAACCGACAAGCACAACCGCACTTGGAACTAGTTTAGTAAATTGCTCGGCTTTAGGAATGAAAGACGTTGCGATCACTTCAAACACAATGGCAATAGATAAAGCTAAAAAAGGTGGCATAGAAGTTAATAGTTTAAACATTACGATTATCTATCATTAAAAAAGAGATGCGCATTTTAGTGTCAAAGAATACGTTTCACCAAGTGATATTTATACAAATCATTATTACCATCTAGTAATAATAATTACTAACGAGGTTTTACTATTGATATAAAACGACAAATGAATACTAAACAGCACGACAGCTTAAAGGTATGCTTATATTTCGTAAGAATTCTGTAGTTAGAAGATTGTATTTATCATTATTTTTTAATTATTCGTTATCCGAAATAGCGACAAAAATTGGCATTAAACAAACAAGAGCATATACAAGTAAATGCTGATATTACATTGATCTTAATAGATGAAGTTGTGAGTCAAATAAGCCTGAATACAATGATATATTCATTCAATATGTATTCAGGGCTTATTTGTCATATCTAACGCTGAAGATGACGTAAGCTACGTTTCTCTAATTGGGTGAATAAAAGAGATAAAGATAGGCATAAAATTAAGTAGACAGCGCCAACAAGTAACCAAATTTCAAAGATTAACCCCGATGAGTTCGCCATTTCACTGCCGACGAAGGTTATCTCCTGTATAGAGATCAATGAAATAATTGATGAATCTTTCACTATTGAGATAAATTGACCAGCCAGTGCTGGTACTATGCCTGCGATTGCTTGCGGGAAAATAACAAAGCGGAAACCATCAAGACGAGAAAGCCCAAGAGAGCTGGTTGCTTCCCATTGTCCTTTATCTATTGCATCAAGCCCAGAGCGAATGACTTCAGCGATATAAGCAGCAGCTATTAAGCCAACGCATAGAATGCCAGAAAAAAGGTTTTCCCATAACTGACTATTACCAAAGAGGATATCTTGCAGAAGATTCTCGTTACCATGGTAATTACGAAATAGATTATCGAGTCCTAGCAATGGAACTAATTGGCTAGATATAAAGAAATAGAAAATGAAAACAAAAACCAGTGGCGGGATATTTCTGACTAATTGAATATAAGCATTAGCTGGCAGACGGAAAAAGATAAAAGAAGAACGACGCCCTAAAGCTAAAAGCAGCCCGAATACCGCAGCAAACAGCATACCCCACAAACTTAATCGAATAGTACTGATAATACCTTGAAAGAAATAAGGAAGCTCTCCGTTTTGGCCAGGGGTAAAAACCAAATCAAAGGCTTTATGCCATTGCCAGTGGTAATTAATGCCAACAGATGAACGATAATATAACCACCCGATGAAACAGCTCATTATCACTAAGAGAATGTAATCAAGTGGTTTAAGTTTTTTTAATGAAAACTTAGCAGCCAGAATTTTTTCTGGCTGCGAGAGTGTTTTCTTTGCAGTTGAGCAAGAAGACATTAATTTATTGACCTTCTTTTACCTGGTTCTGCCAATCAACTGTGGTGAACCAATAGTTATAACGCTCTTGTAACCAACCATCTTGAGTTCGAAGTAAAATCCAGTTATCAAAGAAGTTCAACAAGTTGAAATCACCTTGGCGGATAGCAAAACCTTCAGAGCCTTGGCTTAGACGCTCTTTAAATGGTAGAAATAGCTTATCTTTGTATTGCAGAGCCATTTGCTCTGGTTTTGGTGTTGATGCTAATACAGCTTGCGCATTGCCATTTAAAACTTCTTGGAATGCTTGTGCTTCATCATCGAATTGACGTAATTTCGCTTTCGGGAAATATTTCTTCGCCGTTTGTACTGTTACAGCACCGCGACGCACAGCTAGCGTTACGCTACGTTTATTGTAATCAGCAATGGAGAGCTTATCGCCAGCTAACTCTTTATTGGCGGCAAGTTGAACACCTGAATGAGAGTAGGGTGTTGTAAAAAGAACACTCAGATTTCGTTGCGGTGTTATCGACATTCCGCCAATGATAACATCAAATTTACCTGCTAGCAGGGCTGGGATAATACCGTCCCATGCTGTAGGTATAAACTCTACTTTTACACCCGCATCTTTAGCGACACGTTTAGCGACATCGACTTCAAAGCCAATGAGTTCACCTTGTTTATCACGCATTGCCCAAGGTACAAATGTTGATAAACCTACGCGTAATGTGCCTCGTTCTTTAATTTGTTCAAGGGTACTTTTATCAGCAGCAAAAGCATGGCTTGTGGTGAAAAAAAGAGTGAGTGCGGTAAATAAAACCGCCAAAAAACGCTTCATTATATTTTTCTCCATATCGTTAAAAATCATCAATGATTAGGTGTTGCAAGTTTGTACTCTAGCAGTGTTGCAAAAGCAGATAAAACTAACGTTATACATAAATACATTGCCGCAATAGTAAACCAAACTTCAAATGGCATGGCGGTATCAGCAACAATATCCCGTCCTTGTGTTGTTAGATCAAATATAGCCATGATACTGACTATAGAAGAGTTTTTAACCAAAGAAACGGCCTCATTGGTTAATGGTGGTAAAACTCGACGTAACATTTGCGGCAAAATAATATAGCGATAACTATCTATTTTACTTAACCCAAGGCTTTCAGCTGCTTCAAATTGACCTTTAGGTATATTGATTAAGCCAGAGCGGAAGATTTCTGCAGTGTATGCTCCTTGAAATAAAGATAATGCCAGCACTGCTGTTGTAAAACGTTCTAACCCTAATACCGGACCAAAAACAAAGTACAGTAGATAAATTTGTACGAGTAGCGGTGTGTTACGAATGAGTTCAATATACCCCCGTGCAAGACCACGACCGATAATAGAATGAGATACGCGTAACAGTGCGGTTACCAAGCCAAATATGATTGTAAAAATCAGGCTAATGGCTGAAATTTTGAGGGTGACAAGTAGGCCATCAATAAGCTCTGCAGAAAACCATTCTCCGTCTTCTTTAAAAAACAAATATTGAGGAATACGGTACCATTGCCAGTTGTAGTTCATTGCATCAGCACCACTATTGAGTAACCATATAATGGCGAAAGTAATGACGGAAATTTGCAGTAAACCACTGAGTACTGGTTTCAGTATTCTTACTATTGTTGAAGGTGACTGAGGTTTCGCTATCATATTTACCTCAGTAACTTAGAATTTTTTTAAGAAACGCCTGAGTACGTAGGCTTTGTGGCTGATCGAATAAAATTGCGGGCGGTGCAATTTCAACAATTTCACCTTCATCCATAAATACAACCCGATCTGCTACTTTGCGAGCAAACCCCATCTCATGGGTTACGCATACCATTGTAATGCCTTCATCTGCTAATTCTTTCATGACATCAAGTACTTCATGGATCATTTCAGGATCTAGCGCGGAAGTGGGTTCATCAAACAAAAGAATATCAGGCTTCATACAAAGAGAACGAGCAATCGCTACACGCTGTTGTTGCCCTCCTGATAATTGCCCTGGGTATTTATTCGCCTGATGGCCGATATGCACACGTTCTAGATATTGATTCGCTAACGCTTCAGCATCTGTTTTTGACATACCCAATGTGCGTCGGGGAGCAAGGGTTAAATTATCTAATACCGTCATATGAGGAAAAAGATTAAAGTGCTGAAAGACCATACCAACTTTGCCACGAACGGCTTTTAGGTTGTTAGGATCTAATAAGTGATTTCTTACTCTAATTTCGCCTGAATCATATTGCTCAAGCCCATTAATACAGCGGATAAGCGTAGATTTTCCTGAACCGGAAGGGCCACAAATGACCAACCGTTCACCTTTATGAATGGTTAGGTTGATGTCTTTTAATGCATGGAAATCGCCATACCATTTGTTCACATGCTGGAATGCTATTATTTCGTCTTTAGCCAACAAGACGTACCTCGACTCATAAATTAGTAGCTTTTCACAATACATGATAAATACCAATGTATTGATGTAATAGCTTGTACCTATTAAAAATAATTAATCATTTCAATACTATATAACAATGAACTTTTAATTTTTAGAAGTCATCATTTAAATAAATAATCTATGTCTATGTGAGTGATTATTACCCATTTATTTATCAACTTAATAGCGATCTATATCATAAAAGTATTTGCTTTGTGAGGTAATTAGGGTGGGTGTAATTATTTTGTTATGGCACATAATACGTATTATTACGATTAATGAAGTGAAATGGTTAAAAAATGTCGACTTTACAGCCATAACCCATTGCACAAAAGGGGTTAAGGCGATAAGTTAAGAAATGACTATTTGGAGATAAGTACACTACATCGATTGACCGACATAGACGTAGTGTAGCGATACGGGAAGTATAAGCATGCATAAAACAGATGATGTCCGCATTAGCGAGATCAAAGAACTATTACCACCAGTTGCAATACTGGAAAAATTTTCAGCTTCAGAAACAGCTTCAGAAACAGTATATCAAGCTCGAAATGCCATTCATAATATCTTAAATGACGAAGATGACCGTCTTCTTGTGATTGTTGGACCTTGTTCTATACATGATACTGATGCAGCAATAGAGTACGGTAAAAAGCTAAAAACACTACGTGATGAGCTTAACGCTGATTTAGAAATTGTTATGCGCGTTTATTTTGAAAAACCGCGTACAACTGTAGGTTGGAAAGGGTTGATTAATGACCCTTACATGGATAACAGCTTCCAATTAAATGATGGCTTACGCATTGGTCGTAAACTACTTCTTGATTTAGCTGAATTAGGCCTCCCAACAGCAGGCGAATTCCTTGACATGATCACACCTCAGTACATGGGAGATTTGATCAGTTGGGGAGCAATTGGTGCGCGTACAACAGAATCTCAGGTTCACCGTGAACTTGCGTCAGGTTTGTCATGCCCAGTAGGTTTTAAAAACGGCACAGATGGCAATATCAAAATTGCAACAGATGCGATAGGTTCGGCAAGTGCGCCTCACCACTTTTTATCTGTGACTAAATACGGTCACTCTGCGATTGTATCAACGGCAGGCAATGAAGATTGCCATATTATCCTTCGTGGTGGTAAAGAGCCAAATTATAGTGCTGAGCACGTTAAAGCAGTGACAGATCAACTTGAAGGTGCTGGTCACCGTTCTAAAGTGATGATCGATTTTAGTCATGCAAATAGCCTGAAAAAATTTGATCGTCAGCCGCTAGTATCACAAGATGTTGGTGAGCAAATTGCGAGTGGTAACAAATCTATCTTTGGTGTGATGATTGAAAGTCACCTTGTTGAAGGTCGTCAGGATATTGTTGATGGTGTTGAACCGACTTACGGTCAAAGTATTACAGATGCCTGTATTGGTTGGGAAGATACTGAAAAAGTACTTCGTCAATTAGCGTCAGATGTACAAAAGCGCCGCCAAGCGTAACAACATGTATATTAATAAAAACCGATGTTTCTACACATCGGTTTTTTTATATCTTTTTTATATCCAATCTAGATTTATAAAAGCCAGAATTAAAATCATTTCTCATTGTAATGGCGATAACCATCATTAAATTCAATATCATAGCTTTCATCGTATTGGTGCTTTTCTATCAAGCTTTCACAATGAGGGAATTGACAATAAATAGGGTATGTACGATGTAATCCATTTTCGATGAAGGCTTCAAGAATGCCATGAGTATCTGCAATGAGTGTTTTATCTTCCATATATCGACTCCAAACAAATATATGTGATATCAATATGAACATTGTATCATAATTGATACGACCTAGTTGTCTTATTGGCAATAAATATGACTAAAAGGGATGTTGTAATTATAGCGGCTTTTGTGATGTACAGATTTATTGACAATGTTTTCGCTATCTAAAAATGGAAAATATCTTTAAATTTAAACGTTTATAAATATATCTGCTATAACAATATAAAGTGATAGGGTAGTTATTGATTGAAACTATGTATACCAATAAGCGATAGGTCGGTGTGTATGAAGAGTTTGATATTAAGCGTTCTGTACGGTGTATTTTTATTTGGTCCACTGATGATACAAGCTGAAATCGTTTCAAAACCATTAGAGTCAACAACAAGTTTTATTGAAACGGTTGATAGTTACGAATCATCACAAACACAGCAACAGGGAATTACGGTTTATCATCCAGTATTGGGCTATGCGAATTATGAAAATATCGTTTGTGATTCTAACGATAATCATCAACGACAATTTCAACACCTAGTAACAAGCTACTGTTTACAGCACAGCGGTAAACTTGTAGGCAATTGGTGTGTGGACACACAAAATAATATGCCGTTGTTTCATACAGAATTAAACCAGCATAGTATGGATTGTCGTTCAGGCGGAAACGCATCAATAATCCATGTTCTTGAGTTTTTACCTTCAGTAGAACACGATCAGCGAACACAACAGAATTGGTTACAGGTCGCGACTGCTTTTGGTTATTAATCTCTGAATGATGTGCTTTATAACGTTGAATGCATCTACGGTGTATTTTCAGGTATTAGGAAAGCATTAAAAATTAGCTGTAGACTCTACAGCTAATTAAAGAGATGGCTCGATGAGAAATAAATGGAAGAACACTATGTTTGTTGTTTTAGATTAAATAATAGATAGCTTCTATAAGCTCTATTTTATCTACAGGCTATATATTATGAAGTGGCATTAATTCTTGTTAACTGCCCATTACTGTTCATCTTTATTAACAATTATATCTAATTATAAATCTTCCCTTACAAATATATAAATGCTGAATTTCTAGTAATGCCTTTGCTTTCTTTAAATTAATGAGATAGATAAAGTTTAAGCTGGATCACACTCAGCTCTATTTATATATGCTAATTATCAATTATAAAATATACATCTATCTTCTCTTTATTGATAAAGTTACGGGGGAGTAACATGGTATTATATAACCCTATAAAAAATACCCTTTCTAATCGTAAAAAAATATTAAAAATAGGATATCGAGATTCACAGATTCTTTATCTCTTGCTTAAACACTCTCCAAATGTTGTCCCAAAGAAAGATATTATTCAATTTGCCTGGGGCAGTGAATGTATTGGAGAGACATCATTAGCGAAAAGTATCAGCAAAATTAGACTTTCACTGATAAAGCTAGGTATTAAGGAATCACCCATAGTGACAGTACCTAAAGTTGGATACCGTTTAATTGAAGGCGTGTTATTTGATGAAGTGCTTAATGCTAAAATATTGATAGAGAAAAGCGAAAAAAATAAGGATTTCTCAACTGACTATACACGGCAAAGCAATCATGGAAAGAGATATCGGCCTTTAGTTTGCTCTTTTCTTTTATTTGTCATTTTAATTTCCACACTACTTGTAACAATCAATAAAGGTCATAGCATTAATACAGATCTTGAAATGAATGCGTTGATAAATAAACCAAGGGTAAGTTTATTAAACGATTATCCTAATTACAAAATTTTGGAATTAAACGTTAAAAAATTATCTTAATCAAAATTCAGTTTATTACGATAAAGTTTTTTAAAAAAGACTGATTTATCAAATTACAATTCACTTATAACATATTGAAAATTATAGTCATAAAATTTCAAGTAATTTCATTGTTACTAAATTTATTAATATGGAAAACTGGCATAGCTCTACTTTGAGTGCATCATCAAATTAATATATATGAGGATTGTTCATGCGAAGTATCTACATAAGTATATTGTTAGCTACTGTCCTTCCAACCTTAACAAGTCGTGTATATGCACAGAAGGTGTACCCTGATCAAATTGTACTGGATCACTTAGGTTCAAATATTTGCCGAGCAGGCTACCATCCTCTTGACCATTATGAAGCTGGGGAGCATGTAAAATCTCTTCTTCCTTTTATGGATGACTGGCAAATCGTCTCGCTAAAAGGTCTATGGGTCGTTATGGGACCGGGTTACAAAGGTTTGATAAAACAACAACCCGCAGGAACTAGCCCTCCCAACACTTTTTGTTATCCTGATGAAAACCACACAGAAATTCCTAACTACACTGCACTTGAGCTACCAGAAGGTGATGAAATCGATGTTCAATATGCACTATTACATGACCAAGATAATTTTATTCGGCCTTTAAGCCAACTTGCTGATTATCTGGGTTATGCATGGGTTGGTGGCAATCATGCTCAATACGCTGGCGAAGATATGAACATTCAACATATCGGTGATGACTGGGTTATCCAAGGAAATGATATTGGAACGTGTACCGGTTATCGGTGTGATGAAAAGACTAAAATCACAGTAAATAATTTTGCCTATCGTTTAGATGATGACAGTTTCTGGCATGGCGATGTCACTGAGTCGGACAAAAAACTAGTAAAAACCATTACCGCGTTAGCGAGAAACGACAGTGATCAAGATCAGAAAATTTCCGTTAGCTTAAAGTTGGATGAATCAACAACGTGGTCAAAGACTGATAATTACGGGTTTTCTGCAAGAGTAACAACTGAAGATGCTTTCAATTGGCCACTCGTCGGAACGACAAGGCTAAATATTAGCATTGAGGCAAATAAAAACTTTTCACAATCTAAAGGCGAATCAACCAGTGAGCAAGTTTCGTTAGAAGCACAACCAACGGTGCCACCTCACTCAATTATACCGGTCCGCGTCGATTTATATCTCTCATCTATTGCTTACCCTTACCAGTTTAATGCAGATATAAGTTACGACGTCAATTTCAATGGATTTCTACGCTGGGGAGGTAATGCGTGGCATACACATCCAGAAAAACGACCATATAGAAGTTATACGTTTACCGTGGGACGTGGCAGTGATAAGCCCGCGAATATTCCTTATCAATGGGAACATCGATATATTCCAAATGAAGTACAGTGGTGGGATTGGAGCTGGGCGATAAATGAAATCGGACTGGGCAATATTCAATCTGCCCTTGGTATGAGTTTGCGTCCTTTCCATTCTTTTGTCTCTGGTGATTTTTCTGCCGAGTCTCAATATGCTGGCACTATGGATATTGGTAAAGCGCAGCCTATAGACAAAAGTTCTCTATCATTAAAAGATAATGTTACGACTCAACGTGCTGGTAATGTAGAGGTAGCATCGAATTTTGATGCTGATGAACTTAATTCATTAGGTTTTACTAATGCAGAATTGAGCGTACATGCAGTAAATTAACGCCATCGTATAAAGCGGTATTCACTGTTTGCCCGTAACTACGTGTTGCGGGCTTTATCGTTGTTAAAAATAATCTGTTTATTACCCATTTCATGCTTTAAGTGTCTGTATGGGGAGATGTATTGTTTTTAGACTATCAATCAGACATAAGATAGTTAGCTATAATAGTAGGGATAATGTTACGTTACATGAATGTTTTATAATCCGTGGTGTATTTTTATGTCTGACTTTAAAAAGAAGTGGCGAGATGTCTTTTTTGTCATTCTATTCTTTTGGGGGATTTCGTTTGTTGCTTTTATTATCAATCATAGTTTTAATGGCGTATTAAATAGCTACGGTTTATTACCTCGCCACGTTAGCCATCTTAGCAACATTGCGTTTTATCCTTTTATCCACGGCAGTTGGTCTCATTTAATTTTTAATCTTACTTCTTTCACACTATTGGCTCTTGGGGTGGGGATTAATGGTGTTGCTCGGTTAATTAATGTCATTTTGTTGTGCTGGTTATTTGGCAGTATCAGTGTCTGGTTGTTTGGACGTATCAGTTACCATGTCGGATTAAGTGGGATCATTTATGGCATTTGGGGCTACTTGCTTATCTATGGTTTAGTCTTAAGAAGTATCATGTCATTAATTATTACATTTTTAGTGCTGGTTTATTTTAGCTCGATGATTTGGGGTGTCTTCCCATTTAATTATTTGGTGAGCTTTGAAAGCCATTTATTTGGTGCTATCGCTGGTGGCTTTATTGGTTACTTTCTTGGCAAAAAAGACCGTGGAAAATTAAATTGCCATTACGATCAGAAACCCTAACAGAATATAATGGTCTAATAGCTATATGAATAAAAAAAGGATAGGTGAGTTATGTTAATTACATTTCATAGTAAAGGAAGTAACGATATTACAATGTTTGGTGATATCGCACAGCAATTGATTCATATGATGGGGTTTTGCGAAACAGTCCCAGGTGCTATTCGAGAAGAAGATATCGCACAAGCGCTAACAAACCTAAAAGATGGTATTAATAAAGCTAAACAAGAGAATAAGCAGAGTGGCATTACTGCTGATCCCGCAATAGAGCCAAACCCGCTTGATGCCGATTTAGATGACGCTGAATTTGAGCCAGAAATTTCTTTATCAGTACGTGCTATGCCGTTGATTACCTTATTAGAATCAGCAGTAAATGAAAAAAGTTATGTTATGTGGGAATAGGAAACTATTTAACAATATGTAGCGGAGCAAAAGGATCATCGTCAGGATCGTTTTGCCACAAATATTCTGCTTCAACAGCGACTTTTCGTGCAACATTGTCACCAAATTGGTAGGCAATAACCGCTAATGCCATGTCTAAACCTGACGAACAGCCTGAGGCAGTAAAGATATTGCTGTCTCGCACCCATCGGGCTGACGATTGCCAATCTACATGATGTCCAAGCTTTTTAACCCAATGAAATTGCTTTTTATTTGTTGTTGCTTGGCAATAGTTGAGTAATCCCGCATTTGCTAATAATGCTGAGCCTGTGCAAACAGAGCAGATTAATTTTTGTTTAGGCGCAATGCGTTTCAACCAAAACAACACCGTGGGATTGTTAATTACCGATTTAATCCCACTGCCACCGGGAATGAGCAAAATATCAGAGCCGAACGTATCATTAAAATTGAGTTGCGGTGTAATCGATATATGTTGTTGGCTTAAGATTGTTTTTCCATCAACAGAGATTGTTTGAGCGTGATAAAGGTCCGGTAACAAGCCGAACATTTGTAACGGTCCAAAAGCATCAAGCAGTTGAAAATTATCAAACAAAAATAGCGTGACTGTTTGTGGCTTTTTCATTGTTATAAAACCTTTTATATGCCTTTTAACGATTAGCATAGCTAAGATTTTGAAACCATTTGTCCGATATTGAGATGGTTTTCGAGGCCTGTTGATGGATAAAGCTTGTTATTCAGCGCTGAACCATTACAATCAGCGCCTTGTTTAAAAATGATGAAAATATCAGCTGGCGCGATTATGAATAGAAAAAAGAAAATTAACGAAACGCTTAAAAAGAGAATGAAAAAGGCGAATGCTAAGTTACATAAAAGTAATAAGCCTCGCTACATCTCTAAAGCGGAACGTGCCAAGTTAGACGCTGAAGCAGCACAACAAGTGTCTGCCGAAGAAACCATTTCACCATCAGAAACTGAAACTATGAGTACAGAAACAACGGTTTCATAACTACGTATTTATCAGTAAATTTTCAACAGGGAAGGTAAGCATTACCTTCCCTGTTTTATTCTCATTGAACAGCACGTTTGTTCAATAGCTGGCTTAAATTAGCCACTACTATCGCCAAATTGGCGTTTTATATAAAAGAGAGATGCTATGAGTTTTGCCTCTTTAGGCCTATCTGCCCCAATTCTTGAAGCTGTTGCAAAGCAAGGCTACGAAAAACCATCACCGATCCAAGAGCAAGCGATCCCAGCTATCCTTTCGGGTAAAGATGTAATGGCGGCGGCCCAAACTGGTACAGGCAAAACAGCAGGCTTTACCTTACCTTTGCTAGAACGTTTAGCGAATGGTCGACCTGCTCGTTCAAATCACGTACGCGCACTTGTATTAACCCCAACACGTGAGCTAGCCGCTCAAGTAGGGGAGAGTGTAGCGACTTATGGTAAAAACTTACGTTTAAGCTCTGCCGTTGTTTTTGGTGGTGTTAAAGTAAACCCACAAATGCTGCGTATGCGTAAAGGTGCTGACGTATTGGTGGCAACACCAGGGCGTTTAATGGATCTTCATAGCCAGAATGCTGTGAAATTCCGTGATGTTGAAATTTTGGTTCTTGATGAAGCTGACCGTATGTTAGATATGGGCTTTATCCGTGATATCCGTAAAATTTTAGCGTTACTACCTAAAGAGCGTCAAAATTTACTATTTTCAGCAACCTTTTCTGATGAAATTCGCGAGCTTGCAAAAGGCTTAGTGAATAATCCAGTAGAGATTGATGTTAACCCACGTAACCAAACAGCACGTACTGTGAAGCAGTGGATTTGCCCTGTTGATCAAAAGAAAAAACCTAACTTATTAACTAAGCTACTTAATGAGCGTAATTGGAAACAAGTGCTTGTTTTCACTAAAACCAAGCACGGTGCGAATAAACTTGCTACTCATTTAGAAAGTCGTGGAATTTCTGCGGCCGCTATCCATGGTAATAAGAGCCAAGGCGCGCGTACTAAGGCACTTGCTAACTTTAAGTCTGGTAATATTCGCGTACTCGTTGCGACAGATATTGCAGCTCGTGGCCTAGATATTGAACAACTACCACAAGTTGTGAACTTTGATTTACCACACGTAGCAGAAGACTATGTACACCGTATTGGTCGTACTGGTCGTGCCGGTTGTGTTGGTGAAGCGATTTCATTAGTGTCGGCAGAAGAAGCAAAAGATCTTGCTGCAATTGAGCGTTTAACACAGCAAGTGTTTGATCGTGAAATTATTGAAGGTTTTCAGCCAACTAACGCATTACCACAAGCTAAGCTAGATACACGCCCAATTAAACCGAAGAAGCCTAAAAAGCAGAAAACGTTTGTGGCGCGTGAAGGTGCAGCGACAGGTGAAAAGCGTAGCGCAAACAATAATAACGGTGGCGCAAAGCGTAAACCTGCCTCTCGTCGTCCACAGGGTCAGTCTACTGATGCTACAAACAACGAGAAGCGTTCAGAGCAAGGTGCAAGACCTGCACGTAAGCCACGCAACACAGATGCGAAACCACAATCAAATGGTGATAAGCCTCGTCGTCGTTTCAACGATGAAAAGCCGAAATCAGATGGTCGTCGTCGCTCTCCACAGCGTAGTCGTGCACCAAAAGCGACAGCGTAATAACGTTTAACACGTTAAATAAAAACGACTGATAAATACCTTTTACAAAAATGGTATATCAGTCGTTTTTTTATCTGCTTATTTTAGCAAACCGTGGTTATAAGCCGTTATCAGCGAACCGAAAGTTAGCTTTGTACTAGGATCGCAGTGATAAGGTCACAATAGGGATAGCGTGATCAGTACTGTAGCCGTCAATATCAAAGCTTGAATTGACCAAATGCTTATCTTCAGTGTGATAATAGCTAACTTCAAATAATGAGCCTAAATAACTCGCATTGAACTCCTGTGATAACAGAATGTAGTCTAATACCGATCCTTTGCCATTAAAGTAATGGGTAGAAGGGCGAGTTGTTTCTTCATCTTGTGGATTGACTTGAGTATAAAGCTGCCAACCATCGTAAAGGCAATAGAAGTTAATTAAGCGCTCAGTGTCACTTTCTGACATCCCATAAACACGACTTGCCGTTAACTCTTCTAAACAACTACTCGAAATAACATCGTTATAATCGCCACACAGCACCATCGGATGACTGGTTTGCTCACGTCGCTTCACCATTGCAAGTTGCAGTAACGCCGCTTCAGTGCCCCGTAGCATGGATGAACCCCAATTCCCTAAACGTTGACCAAGAAAAGAAGAAAGCGCACTGCCTGATTTCGCAATTGTCTCAGGTAGTGGATCATCAAATAGAGAACGTTTGGATTTTAAATGAGTGACATAGCAGTCTGTTGCGCCAATATGAGGCATATCAACCGTCGCCCGCAGTGGCTTGCGACTAAATGAAAACTCAGTCCAGCCCAGTAATTGTGCCGCTTCCTTATCGACTTCAACAGCGATAACTTCAGTGATGGGAAATTTAGAAGCAATGGCGACAACGGGGCTACGATAAATAAAATCGCCTTCTACCTGAGGTTCATCAACGACTGCAAAATAGGGATAGCCAATATCGCGCAATAATGCTTGTAAATCCTCTGCGCTAAACACTTCTTGAAAACCAATAATATCCGGTTGTTGGGCTTCTAAAATCGAAGTTAGCCAATGCTGTTTTTTATGCCATTGTTCATAGCTATAAATATTTTCAAAATCATAATAAGCATTAGGGGGGGCAAGATAATTCAACAAATTAAAACTTGCGATTTTGATCTCCGACTGAGCGATAGGCACTTGGGGGAAATGTTCAGCATCTGACTGTTGCAAAATCGAACTCTCAGTGAAGTTATTAAAAACTGTATAGCTGTTTTAGCATACTTGTTACGTTGAATATACGACTTATTGTTAAGCGTAACGGTGAAATAAGGTATCGATTTTGGCTTTTGGTGTTTTTGCTAGTTTTATCATTAATTCAAAAGAGACAGAGTGAAGATGATATTGTCGCTTAATATCTTCAAGCATGACTAACCATAAACGAGCTGTCATTTCAGAATCGGCTAACGCGCGGTGAAATACACCATTGTGCTCAATGTGTTTGTAATCCACTAACGTGCCTAATTTATGATTCGGTGCATCTTGATATAAACGTCGTGCAATCAGCATTGAACAGGCAAATGCACCTGTATAGTGCCGGCCAATATCCGCCAGCTCTGCGTCTAAAAAACGCTGATCAAAAGAGGCATTATGCGCCACAAGGTTGGCATCACCAATGAAATCAACAAAGGCATCCATTACCTCATTACATGGTGGTGCAGTGCGTAACATGTTATTGCTGATCCCCGTGTAACCTTCAATAAAGCTACTGACACGAAAACCAGGATTCATGAGCTGTTGGAATTGATCAACAACTTCGCCATTAACTAATTTAACAGCACCAATTTCGATAGCGCGATCGCCTTGATTGGGAGATAAACCAGTCGTTTCGAAATCGAGAACAACCACGCTGTCAGCGGAGCGAGAAAGGGTCATGGTAAAACCTATAGAGAGAGAAGGTGGTCATTTTAATGGTCGTAGAGGGCTTGTAAACTCCTCAAACACATTATATCGCGATAACTGAGGTTAAATTATCGTCAAACAGGCAACCAGTTATTACATTCTAGCGAGAGATCACGCATTATACGGATTGGGTATAAGTACAATTCTTTGTTAACGACGGCACATATGGCCATTGAGATCTCATAAGCATCTATGAAGAAAGAAAGAAGTCAATTTCGTGATCACCAAGCTGAAGTGTCGCTATTTAAGCGTCGAGCGCTGGCAGGGTTTATTGGGATTATCATTTTATCGTTTGTGTTAATCGGTAATTTGTATCACTTAGAAGTGCAAGATTACAGCGAATATACTGCTCGTTCGAATGATAACCGCATTAAAATTATCCCAGTGGCACCGAATCGAGGCCGTATTTACGATCGAAATGGCGTTATTCTCGCAGAGAATATACCGGTCTATTCTTTAGAAATTATTCCAGAAAAAGTCGCACACCTCACTGAAACACTCGACAGTTTAAAAACCTTACTGGGTGTAACGGATGATGAAATAGACTCTTTTATGAAGGATAAGAAACACACCCGTCCGTTTATGCCGGTGACATTAATTGATCAGATGACGGAAAAGCAAGTTGCAGAGTTTTCCGTTAATGAATTTCATTACCCAGGTGTTGATGTTGATGCACATTTAGAGCGCTATTACCCTTATGGCTCAGCATTAACACATACGTTAGGCTATGTGGCTAAAATCAACGATCGTGATATTAAGTCATTAAAAGAACAGGGTATTTATAATAACTATAAGGCCACGCGTACGATCGGAAAGCTCGGTGTTGAACGCTACTATGAAGATTTACTTCATGGTCAATCTGGTTATGAAAAAGTCGAAGTGAATAACCGTGGTCGTATTATTCGTACCTTAGAATATGTTCCGCCTATTTCGGGTAAAGATATTAAGTTGACGATCGATCTTAATTTGCAGTTGTTCGCCAACAAGCTATTAACGGAAGAAGTCAAAGATCCCAAAACAGGTAAAATGGTGACGAAAACTCGTCGTGGTGCGATTGTGGTATTAAACCCGCAGGACGACGGCGTATTAGCGATGGTATCAAGTCCTAGTTATGATCCTAACTTGTTTGTGCATGGTATTACGTCCAAAGAGTACAGCAAATTATTGAATAGTCCTGCGCACCCGTTGGTAAACCGAACCACATTAGGGGTATATCCACCGGGTTCAACGGTTAAACCACAAATTGCGGTTGCGGCATTAGCGACAGGGGTTATCACACCCAACACAGTACGTAATAACCCGGGCTGGTGGCGAATTCCTAATTCCAAAAGTCGTAAATTCCGTGATGATGTTCGTTGGGGACACGGTAACGTTGATGTATATAAAGCGATTGAACAATCAGTAGATACTTTCTTCTACCAAGTGGCTTATGACATGGGCATTGACCGATTATCGACATGGATGAACAAATTTGGTTACGGCGAACTCACCGGTATTGATATTAAAGAAGAGACATCCGGTAATATGCCGACTCGCCAATGGAAGCTCGCACATACCAAACAACCTTGGTACCAAGGTGACACCATCCCTATTGGTATAGGTCAGGGCTACTGGACAGCAACACCGATGCAAATAGCCAAAGCAACCTCGGTTGTGGCAAATTCTGGTGTCGTTCATCGCCCTCACTTGCTATATGCGATTCTTGATGGCAAGAAAGAAGATATTGTTAAATTTAAAGACTTTCCAAAAGTCGAGCCTGTGCCATTAAAAGATTGGAAAATTGCACAAGAAGGCATGCACTTAGTGACGACGAAAGGGACGGCACGTAAAGAGTTTAAAAACTTAGCGTATGAAGCCGCCGGTAAAACCGGTACCAGTCAGGTCTATACCATGTCTGATACTCAAAATTACGATGCGAATGAAGTTGCGGAGCATTTACGTGACCATGCATTGTTTACCGGCTATGCACCGTTACATGATCCTAAAGTACTGGTATCCGTTATTTTAGAACACGGTGGATGGGGACGTAACGCCGCACCACTTGCTCGTAAAATCATGGATTACGTGTTAGTCAAACCGACCCTAGATCCCGCCGTGCAGAAGCAGGCGAAGAGTGATAAAACGAAGGCTGAAACGCCTGTGGATGTGTCGAAAACGGCTGAGATAAAGGCCAGCTAGTGACGATAAACGCACATTGATTAAAATACGAAAAGGTCACGTCAGTGGCCTTTTTTACTTTTTAGCGATATGATTTTTTAAACCGTAATTTAAACCGTAATTTAAACCGTAATTTAAACCGTAATAGAGAGAGGATTATTCAATCACACTGCCCCAAATGGTTAAAATATCATGAAGCTCGGAAGCCAAATAAGGTTTACATAAAATGTCATTCATACCCGCTTGAATACAGGCTTCACGTTCAGCGCTCGTTGTACCTGCGGTTAAGGCAATAATGGGTTTGGAATAGTCTTGCTTTCGTAATTCTCTAGTTGCGGTGTAGCCATCCATAATCGGCATTCTGCAATCCATAAACACCACATCAAAGGATTCCGCATTTAATATATCTAATGCTTTTTGTCCGTTATCGACAATGGTTGGTTCAATTTGGATTTTGTTTAGCATCAGCTTAATGATCATTTGATTGGTCTTTAAATCTTCAACCACTAACACTTTTAAATGCTTAATTGGCGTTTTATGCGGTTGTCTCACTTTGGCATTAAAATGAGTATGATCACTTGTGGGTAAGGGTAAGGAAACATTAAAACATGCACCACGCCCGAGCGAGCTTTCAACGCGGATAGAGCCACCCATTTGTTCACATAGCTGTTTGCAGATCACTAAACCTAGCCCTGTGCCTTCATGGCTTCGTTTGCTGGTATTATCCACTTGGCTAAAAGGTTTGAATAACTTGTGTTGGTTTGAGTGATCAATACCACAACCGCTGTCTTTTACCGTAAATTGTAGCTGTTTGTTTTGCCACCAGAACTTAGCGTGCACAAAACCTGCAGGGGTGAATTTAATCGCATTAGAGATCAAATTAACAAATATTTGCTTAATCCTATCTTCATCACCAATGAAAAATCTTGGTAAGTCATGGGAGTAATAAATGTTAAAATCTAATCTTTTTTCGTGGGAACGATGGGTAAAAATATCTTCCAATTTTACTGCTAATAAATGGCAATCAAAGGGTTTTTCAATCAGCTCCAACATACCTGCATTTATTTTGCTGTAATCGAGTAAGTCATTAATGATCGCCCGTAGCAATTCACCTGAGTGATTCAATGTAGTTAACAATTTCTGTTGGTCGTTATTAAGCGGTGTATCTTGCAGTAATTCCGCAGCACCAAGAAGCCCATTAAGTGGTGTCCGTAATTCATGGTTGATCATAGCGAGAAAATCACGGGTTGATCGCTCTGAATCTTCTGCCCGTTTTTTAGCATCAATAGCTTGATTAAACGTTATTTGCCTACCAATAGCGGATCGAAATAACTCACCAAACAGCGCCATATGTTTTTGAATCGCTGGCAATCGGTCATCGGTACATATGATTCTGACAGCTAATATACCTATTTGCCCTCTGTTATTAACAATATTTATCCAAAGAGTATGGCCGCCTTTATCCCATAATGAATGGGTCGATTCTAGCTCAGCTGGAGGTGTCCATTGCTGTAAACGGCCGCTGGAGTAGCTCCCTGATATATTAATATTATCGGCAGGGTAAATGGTGATATGACAACCTGATATGTAATTACCATCAACGAGGCTGTCTAACAATTGTTGAATACTTTCCCTCGTTGCACTGTGCTTTAAAAATAATCGGGCATAAAGAAGTAACAAGTTTTCCATTTTGTTCTGATAAGTTAAAAGCTCAGAATCAAACTTCGCCTGCATTTGTAATTTTTCGTACGAATCATTAAGCATTTGATTTGCATTATAAAGCTCATGACTTTTCGCTTCTAATAACTTTTCAGCGGCTAATCTTGATGCATGTTCGCGTTGGAGTTTTTGTTTTAATAAAGCAATATGTTTTTCAGGATCGATCATTAATTATCACTCAATGACAAATGAAAGCGGACACTGTTTTTGCTTGTTGTTGGTACCAGTACGATAGCAAGATGTTGCTTAAAATAATCGGCACATCCTTCTAATAACCCCAAACAGACATAACCCATGCATCGCGCTGAATGATAATCCATTGTCAGGGTGGTTTCTGTTTCATTAGAGAATTCAAAGCGAGGGGGAGTTGTATCAGGGTAAAGCTTTTTAACTTCTTGATGTATGTATGACTCCACACTGCGAATAAAATCGAAGGTGTTGGAATCGGTAAAGTCATGATTTGGTAATAAAGTGAGTAAGCGAGGGAAAACAGCGCGACCGAAGGTTTGTTGAAGGCTTTCAGCGGAAACGCCGGTAACCTTATGTAAACAAATAATCAGCTTGACTAACCGTTGGTGCTCATAGCTACCGACAGAGGTATAAACACCCGGGTCGTCAGCCATATCTAGCATTGACTGGCACACTTCTAGATCGAAAGTACGTTCAACAATATCGAGAAATTCAGTAAAAATGATCCCTTTCATACTCTTCTCCGATGTATTCTAGATACAGACTTTAAACACGTAATAAAGGAATTAAAGTCTGTAATTTAGTATGGCAGAGATTGAAGGTTCGTCAAAAACAACAGGTTAGTTGTTGAAGAAAGGGCTAAATTACGAAGCTGATTATTAGCTTCGTAATCATTTTTATTTTTGGATAATGACAGCTTGCGAGAATTGCTGCGCAGAATGGATAAGGTAATCTTCCATATCTGTAATTAATTGCTGCTGGTTCGGTAATGGCAATGCATACACGTCAGACACCAGGCTATATTGCTCACCATCTTCTGCATGAGTATAAATCATGCCACAAGCGGCCGGTTTACCTTTGAAAAAGCCAACATAAAGCGTCGCTTCTGCATTAGGCTCAAACATAATTTGAGTTAAATACTCAATAACCGCTTCTTTTTCTTGTTCATTTTCCCATTGAGAGGCACGAACTAAAGAATAGCGAATAGTAAGAGGGTGGCAATCAACCGGGTAGAAAGATAAAGAGGGTTCGGGTGTCGGTAACGAAGTATCGATGCAATGCGTAGTTAAATCAGTTTGAGATAGTTGATACAGTTCTAATCCCTTTACACTTAGCGGTGTTGGAAACTCAGCATCAGTAATATGGCTTGCCATCCAAGCGTTTTTTAAAGTAATTAGTTGTTCTGTAATAACCTGCATATCGTCGCTTCTTTTATTTAATTGCTGATACCTTAACTTAATTACGGTAAAGAAGGTATGTTAATTCAAGTAATTGAGTGAAAAACACACACATATGTAAGTGTAACGTCAGTATTTTGCTTGTTTAATAATGTTTGCCAAAATTTAGATACTTTTTGCTCTTATATTGGATAGGGTGTGAGCCTAATAAGCGTTATCTTGTAAAAGTATTAGTGCCGCAGGCGTAAAATGATTTGAGCGGTACTCAAATTTAGGACTGAATAAAATGAAAAAGCTATTATTAGCCACATCCATTGTTTTGTTACTTGCAGGTTGTAATGACCAAGCACCTAAAGAGCAATCGCCAAACGATCAAACGCAAACTGTCGCCACAACTGAAACCGTTGTAGAGCAAACCCAATCTGTCGCGCCAGAAACGCAAAAAATCCCTAAATGGGTATCAGAAAATAAAGTGACAGCGCCGCTAGATAATATTGTAGATGGCGATGAAACTTACAAAGCCGTTTCTTATTGTAAGCCGCATGATTGTGCCGGTAACTTTATGATCACCCTAACGGGTAAAGACAACAAAGCATATTCAATGGTAGTACACGTTAAAGATACCAATGGTGCTATTACCAAGCCAAGTGAATACGCGAGTTACCAATTTATTGGTAATCCTGATGACAACATGAAAGGGCTACTACAACAAGCGTTGCTACAAAATCCGAACTGGAAATAAATACATTGAGCTAATGTTTGAAGTAAGAATGATAAAACGTGCCGTGCTAGTGACAGCACGTTTTTTTATGCCTGAATTTTTCAGCACGATGCGTCATCAATGAAGAGAAGAGTAAGCGCAACATCGCTTTTGTTGGCAACATCCTAAACTCAAATATCGAACCTTATACTCACTCAACAGGCCATGGGTATGATCTTAGTGTGAATGAATGTGTAAACAAGACATTATCCAATCTGCTTTTCATCGATAAATGCCCTTTAATGAGATGCAATAAAGTTGCTATGTTTGTGACAGCTACGCAGAAATGCGATTTATCTCACGAGTTACAACGGGTTATAAAACGATCGTTTCATTAACTTCATGCTTTATTTAGTAAGATAGATATGTGATTTTTAAAACGAATGATTGATCTGTTTTACAGGCAAGGAGCCAAGATTGTTCAAGCTTTACTATTACCCCAATAACGCGAGTTTAGCGCCGCATTTTTTACTTCATCATGTAAAAGCGGATTACCAACTATTGCTGGTGGATAAAAAGTCCAACGTTCAGAAGTCTGCCGACTACCTGAAACTCAATCCAGCAGGGCGCATACCAACATTGGTGATAGGGGAGCAAGCGATCTTTGAAAGCTCTGCTATATGTATTCATCTTTGCGAACTCCATCCACAGTCTGGGTTAATGCCTGCAATTGGCAGCCCTTTACGCCCGATGTTTTATCAATGGTTAGCGTTTCTAAATAACACCTTACAAGCTGAATTAATGGTACGGTATTACCCACACCGCCATACCAATGATGCCGCGACAATCCCGAATGTTGTGGCCGCGCAAGATGACAGAATTGCCGATGCACTCTCTATTATTAATAACCAACTTAAACACAATACATATTTGCTTGGTGACAGCCTAACCGCCTGTGACTACTTCTTGTTTATGTTGGCAGAGTGGTCGTTACCAATAAAACATTCACCACTGACATTTCCATATCTTGCAAAGTACCTAACGAACCTTTGTGATAACCCAACCATTAAAGCCGTGTGTGAAATAGAAGGTATCGATCTCACGCCGTTTAAATAACAAACGCCTGTTGTGACTTTGTTTTCTGTACCTAGGCTGACTTGCAGATTGAATTAGCGCGTAACTGTAACAAGATGTTTATGCGCTATATTCAAGTGCTTTTTAAATGAAGTAGTTTTAGATAAAACACCATTCAATTACAAAAAGCGCGCATTAACCATGAAACTATTACTACTTATACCTTGTTTATTTCTGTCGGCTTGTAGCTTAACCCCACATAAGGGATCGCCAATATGTATTCCGATGCCGGTAGGTGGTATTTATTGTGGTAAGTAACAAATTACCCTGTGATGAGAGAGCAGAAGGTGGGGAGAACTGGCGGAATACTGATTCGTTCCGCCATATTGCTAGGTAAGGGGATCAGTGCTTAATAATCACTTCGCTGTTATCTACCCGATGGCGGTCGCCATAAATGCCGTCTTCAGCACGGGTGCCACAACCAATCACCATTGTGATTTCAGCTTTAGGGTTTAAACCAAGCAGTTGTTTAACGCGCTTAGAATCAAAACCTTCCATTGGGCAGGTATCGTAACCTTCCGCGCGCATTGCGGTCATAAAGGTCATCGCCGCAAGAGATGTGCTTTTATGTAAACACACACGCAAATCCGCTTTACTCACTTCACGTACCATCGGCTTTTTACGCCCTAAATACGCCACAATTACCTTACGAATAGTGCTCATAATGCCAAAGCTATCATTACGGTATAAAAATGGGATCAGCTTTTCATAGTATTTAACGGCACGCTTAGATGTTGCATCTTCACGACCATTAAAGGCATCACGAATTTGTGCCGCATTCATTTTCGCCCGTTGTTTCCACATATAAGGCGTAGTAGTGATAACAATTAACTCGCGTGCCGTTTTTGCCGCATTTTGCCCCATACACAGCTTTGCCAGTTGCTCGCGTTTATCGTCACTGATGACACGATGAAATTGCCACAATTGCATGTTTGAACTGTTAGGGGACAAGGTGGCGAGGTTAAGTGCACGGGTTACCGCTTCATGATCAAAAGCACTGTCTGCATCATATTTACGTACCGAACGACGGCTATGCACCAACTCGGCATATTGCTCGGCTTTAGACGATGTTGTTAATGGTGAAGATGCTGGTGAATGAGACGCAGAGCGTTCTTGTTCAAGTGTATCGTTCATGTTTTAAACAACCTATGTAATATGAAAATTGTTGAGCGTATTTCTACCTGTTATTGGGTTGTGAAGCAAGTCGGTGATCACAATGAGTTAACTTTTCGGCTAACTCATATTTGCCCCATTATTATTCAGAGTAAAAGCTCACTCATGTCGTATTAAGAAATTATTCATTAGTTTTAGTTATGACTTTAAGCTTGTTATTTCAAACAATATTTTCTGCCTATTAGAGTTACAAAAAATTACTAGCACCAACATATAAATATAATTTGCAAATACATCTCCTTCTTTCATTATGAGTCTATGAGTATATTATCAACTCCACTTTATTAAGCTTTTTCATGCTATATGCTTGTCCTTCGTTTATAGGTGTTTTGTTATGAGCTATTTCGACTATTGGGGTAAAACTGATAAATCAGATCCATCTCATTATCATTTATTACCTTATCACTGCTTAGATGTTGCAGCTGTCGGACAACAACTACTTTCAACTGATGCGATTTTGACTCGTGAATTGTCTCAACTACTTGATATTGATGAAAAACAGCTTGCAAACTTGGTTGTTTTTTTTATTGCTTTGCATGATTTAGGAAAATTTTCCTCTGCTTTTCAAGCTATCTCACCAAACAATACAGAGTTTTCGGCGAAACAATATGATGCATCAAAGGCTAAGCATGATCGCTTAGGTGTGTATTTTTGGGATCAAATTTGTGATGAAGTTATTTCACTTTTGGCTGTTGATTGCGATGAAGATGAAGAGGACATTCTTGATAATCTCAATATATTAATGAATGTGGTCCTAGGGCATCATGGTGAGCCTATTAAAATGACTACGCCTCGAGAATTAAAGCCATTTACGGAGTCAAGAAATATCGATGATGTTCGTAATTATGTTCATGTACTATATGACTTATTGCAGCCTTGCTTACCAAAACTAATTGATGCTAAACGTTTAGAACAAGTAAGTTGGCATTTAGCTGGGATCACTGTTTTGGCTGATTGGCTTGGCTCAAACACAGATTATTTTCCTTATAACGCAACAAAGATGCCTCTATCTGACTATTGGAAACAAGCTCAGAAACAAGCGTCTATCGCTTTAATAAAAACAGGTTTTTCTTTACGCGCTAAGCCATCTGAGTTTATTTCTATCCAGCATCACTTTGGTTTTGAACCGACTCCACTACAACAATGGGCACAGACTGTTCAGCTTTCTGACTCTCCGCAATTATTTATATTAGAAGATGTGACAGGAGCAGGTAAAACGGAAGCTGCTCTTGCATTAACTCATAGATTAATGGCACAGGATGTTGCTGATGGGTTTTATTTTGGTTTACCGACAATGGCAACGTCAAATGCCATGTTTAATCGTATAACCGATCACTATTCTAAGATGTTTGAGAATGAACGTGATCGAATTATGCCCAGTATTGTACTAGCTCAAAGTAGCAGTGCTCTAAATGATCGTTTTCAAACGGTCAAATTGGCATCAGGTAAGCTAGATAATGATTATTATCAACAAGATCAAACCGCAACAGCATTATGCAATGCTTGGTTAGCTGATTCCCGTAAAAAAGCCTTGCTTGCCACTGTTGGTGTCGGGACTATCGATCAAGCATTGTTAGCGGTGTTACCGAGAAAACATCAATCTCTTCGATTATTAGGGCTACACCGTAAGGTACTTATTTTTGATGAGGTTCATGCGGCTGATGAGTATATGTTTACGCTATTAGAATCCTTATTAGAACAACATCTACGCCATGGTGGCTCAGCTATTTTATTAACGGCGACACTCTCAATAGAGCAACGTCAAAACCTCACGAATATTTGGTTAAAAGCAGGGCAATTACCGCTTAAAAATCTGACTTGCACCAGTGCAACTGATTTTCCACTGGCAACACAGGTTTGTTTAGACCCTCTAAATCCTTTGATTGAAACACCGCTAAAAAGCAGATCTGATGTGTGCCGTGAAGTAACGGTCACTCAACTTCATACAGACTCTGCTTGTGTTGAGAAGATTGTTCAGACCGTTCTCTCTGGTCAGTGCGTCGCATGGATAAGAAACTCGGTAGATGATGCACGTGCTGCATATGATCTTGTCACTCAGGCGTTAGCAGCGGCAGAATGTGATTTATCATTTAATAAAGTCATGCTTTTTCATAGCAGATTTACGTTGGCTGATCGAAAGCGTATTGAAAAACAAGTCTTAAATTGTCTCAGCAAAAGAACAGACAATAAAGAGCTTATTACTGGTGAGCAGCGAAAGGGGACTGTACTGATTGCGACTCAGGTTTTCCAAGAAAGTTTAGATGCTGATGTGGATGTAATGATTTCAGATATTTGTCCGATAGATGACTTGATCCAACGCGCAGGAAGATTACACCGCCATACTCGAGATATTAATGGGCAATATTATTCTGGTGTTGATAAACGTACTGCGCCAGTGTTGTATCTTCATGCGCCGAAATGGGAAGAAGAGCCGAAAATTGATTGGCTAAGCCGAGACTTCCGCAATACTGAATATGTATATCGTTCTCCCGGTCGATTATGGCTTGCTCAACGTAAGCTCATTGAACTTGGGGCCATTCGTATGCCAAGCGAAGCGCGTATTCTTATTGAAGCTGTTTATAGTGAAAAAGCGCAAGCACAAATCCCTTCCGCATTAATTACGAAAGAAGATGAACTAATTGCAGAACAAAGCTTAAAAACAGCCTCTGCAAAGTCACAACTTATTGATTTCCAATATGGATATTGTGATAGCAGTCAAAAATACTGGTCAGAAGATCAGTATGATATCAGTACTCGTTTTTGTGATAGAGAGACGGCACAAATTTTAGTGCTTAAATCTAATGAGAGTGGGGAGTTAGTACCTTGGCAAGAAGACCCTTGCCATGCGATTGCCCTTAGTACCTTATCTGTGACGAAGATTAAATATGCAGATCATTTGCAGCCATTAACAGAGCAACAAACATTATTGTTAACAAAACGTTACCCCAATATCAAATACATACAACCGTGGTATCCCGAACAAGATCCTATGTTTGGTTATAGTGAAACGAGTGGCTTCTATTCGCGCAATCAATAAGAGAAAAAAAATGAATTTACTTCATGCGTCATGGTTACCTTTCCGACTACGTAATGGTGATCAAGAATGGCGATCATTAGTGGCAATTACAGATCCTGATGTTGTTGATTTTGCATTACCTCGTGCTGACTTTCAGGGAGCGGCTTATCAATTAGTAATAGGGATATTACAAACGGCTTTTGCACCTAAAGATAAGAAGCAATGGCACCAGTACTATGCACTATCGCCAACGGCAGATGAACTAACATCGGCTTTTAATACGATTGAACATGCCTTTGAGTTAACCGGTGATGGTCCTTTGTTTATGCAAGATCATGATCCATTATCTCAGCAAGAATTAAGTCCAATTAGTGGATTGCTGATTGATGCACCGGGCGCGAATGGTATTAAGAACAATACAGATTTTTTTGTTAAACGTGGTATCGGTGAAGTGATGTCACCAGCAATGGCTGCATTAGCGTTGTTTACATTACAAATTAATGCACCATCAGGTGGTTCAGGTCATCGTGTAGGTTTACGTGGCGGTGGTCCATTAACTACGTTGGTTATGCCGAGTGATGAACAAAGTTCGTTATGGAGTAAGTTGTGGCTCAATGTCATTAATCGTAACACATGGCGTTATGACGATCCTAATTTTCATGATGGTAGTGTTTTTCCTTGGTTGGCATCGACAATTGAAAGTAGCAAAAAAGGTAGTGAAATTTATCCATCAACAGAAGGGATTCACCCGTTACATATCTATTGGGCGATGCCGCGTCGCATTCGATTAGTGATTGATGATGAGCCTGTACAATGTTTGATAAGTGGCGAAAATAGCGAGCAATGTGTGTGTCATTACCGCACTAAAAATTACGGTAATAATTATGTCGGTAATTGGGATCCGCATCCGTTTACACCTTATAAATGGAATCCCAAAAAACCAAACGAAGATCATCTTTCCCAAAAAGGGCAACCCGGTGGTATTAGTTATAAAAACTGGGATGTAATGACATTATCTAGTGACGGTAATGGTCATATTTGTGCGCGTGTTGTTGATCATTATAACGATGTCGCTAAACGAAAATGGCATGAACAACCACAATTATGGGTATTTGGCTATGACATGGACAACATGAAACCACGTGGTTGGTATAGCACCATGATGCCGTTGTTTGATGTGGAAGCTGAAAGTCATGATGACATTATTAATGCGACGAAAGAATTACAAGATTTGGCTAATAACGCACTCTATCAAACCCGTAGCCAAATAAAAGCAGCATGGTTTGAATATCCAGAAGAACGAAAACTAAAAGAAAATAAAAAAAAGAAAGATAAAACTAAAGGCGACACCAGCTTTATTGATCTTGATTTTTGGCAACAAACTGAAGCGACGTTCTATTTAACGGTTTCTCATATTGCTCATAATCTCAATCAACAGCAATCTGCATTAACCTCAGAGCAAGCTAAACATTGGCGCAATACCATTCAATCAGTGAGTACGCAATTGTTTGATAATTACGCCTTAGATGACTTGGGCGATATACGTTCAATGGCAAAACGTATGGATGCGAGAGGAAAATTAATGGGGTGGTTATATGGTAGTAAAAATATTAAAGCATTTAACAATGATCATAACCTTATAACAGCTAAGGATACTAAACATGCTAAGTAACACAGAAGAAAAAGTACTTAGGGGGTGGTGGCAAAGTTTAGTGCTTTCTGATGCCGAATTAAAAGAAAAGCATCTACTGTCTGCGCCAAGTGGTCATAAAGCAAAGTTAAAGCGGGCTGAATCAGTCGATGCGGTATTAATGCAAGATGCTTTTCGCACATTATGGCTAAACCTTCCAGAGCAAGAGTCGCGTTCAGCGAATGATATGGAATGTTGGGCTGTTATTGCAGCATCGTTAATTCATGTATCCCCTGGCTATCAAGATGGGATAGCCACAGCTGCTGGTAAAAAAACAGAAAAAAGCGATAAATCATTAGTGAGTGAAATGCGATTTTCTCAGTTACAAGCAGCTAAAACGCCTGATGAATTATTGCGTACTTTGCGCCGTTTGCTGAAGTTAATGAAAGGGAAAGTAGATCCACTGACTTTAGCTAAAGATATTGAGCAATGGTTTAGCGAATACCATCGTTCAGGGCTTGTTCGAGCTAAACATCGCATTGGCGTGAAATGGGCAATGGATTACTATCGCGCAGCAAAATAAGAATTTCATTTTATTTATATGGGAACATTAATAATGAGCCAATTTATTCAGCTTCATACACTTACCTCTTACGCACCATCTAACTTAAATCGTGATGATTTAGGTCGTCCAAAAACTGCAAAAATGGGCGGTTTTGATCGTTTACGTGTTAGCTCACAAAGTCAAAAACGTCACTGGCGTACTTCTGATTTATTTGAACAAGCGATGGCTGGCAAGCTAGGTATTCGTACTAAACGTTTTGGTCAAACTGTATTTGATGCATTGATTGCTCTAAATGTTAAAGAGAAAAGTGCGACAAAATGGGCAGGATTAATTGCTGGTCAGTTTGGAAAATTAAAAAAAGATAGTTTAGAGATTGAACAACTGTCACATATTAGCCCTGTTGAGCAAGATTTGGCGTTATCTTTAGTTAGTGTTATTGCACAAGAAGATCGTGAGCCAACAGCAGATGAATTAAAAGCATTAAAATCACAACAAACCGCGGTTGATATCGCTCTATTTGGTCGAATGCTGGCTTCTGCACCGGAGTTTAATGTAGATGCTGCTTGTCAGGTGGCACATGCAATCAGCGTTCATCAGGTTACTATTGAAGATGATTACTTTACTGCTGTCGATGATCTTAACGACGGAAAAACAGATTCAGGCTCGGCGCATATTGGTGAAGCAGGGTTTGCATCGGCATTGTTTTATAACTATATCTGCATCAATAAAACCCAATTAATTGAAAATCTTAGTGGGGATGAAACTCTTGCTAACGCCGCAATTGCCGCCCTAACTGAAGCAGCAGTGAAAGTTTCACCTACGGGTAAACAAAATAGTTTTGCATCACGTGCTTATGCTAGCTACGTAATGGCTGAAAAAGGTCAGCAACAACCACGTTCATTATCGGTAGCATTTTTAAAACCAATTAATGATCAAGATATGGCAACGGCAGCAATTAATGCAATTTCAAAACAAGTTATTAATTTTGATAAAGTTTATGGGGCTTGTGCAGACAGCCGTTATGAAGTTAATGCAATGATTGGTGAAGGATCATTTGCAGAGCTTTGTCAGTTTGTGACTGAGTAAGGGAGCAAATATGCAACCTTATTTAGTTTTTCGACTTTATGGTGCGATGGCAAGTTGGGGGCAACCGGCTGTTGGCGGTGATCGTCATACCGGCATTATTCCATCTCGTTCTGCATTATTAGGATTGTTAGGCGCAGGACTTGGTATTAAACGTGATGATCAACCAACACTGACGATGCTGCAAAAAAGCGTACAGTTTTCGATCAAACAATGGGTGCCAAGTTCGTTGTTACGCGATTATCACACGACACAAGTAGCTGCAAATAATAACAAAGTGCACTACCACACTCGTAAACAAGAGCTTGATATGGGCAAGTTGGCGACAGTGTTATCAAGTCGTGATTATCGCTGTGATGGCATTTGGGTAGTTGCAGTATCACTGACGAATGACGCTATGTTTTCATTAGAGCAACTACAGCAAGCGTTATTAACACCAGCTTATCCGCTATGCCTTGGCCGAAAATCGTGTCCGCCAGCGTTACCGTTAATGCCAACTATTTTAGAACCATGCTCATTAAAGCAAGCATTAGATACGTCATTTCCTGCCATTACGGGAAGTGAAAAAAGCGATCGCTATTGGTTTGGTTGTGTTGGTCAGCATCGTGTTGCGACTTACTATTGGTCGGGTGATAAAGCAGCAATGGATGATATTGGTGATAACGTGGTGATCACTACTCAACCGTGGGATGAGCCTCTCAATCGTCAGCGGTGGCAGTTTACACAACGTATTATGCACCAAGTAACTTTGCCGATTTTAGAGGATGAATAACAGCATGTATTTATCAAAAATAACACTTGCACCGTCGGCAACGTTAGCAGAAACATTGCTAATGCTACAACGTAATGATGCCTATGCGGCACACCAGTTATTATGGCAATTATTTCATCAACAGTCAGAACGCCAATTTATTTATCGGCAAGAGCTAATGCCAAATGGATTGCCAGTTTTTTGGGTGTTATCGCGAGTTGCTCCTGATGAAACGAATGCGCAATGGCAAATACAAACTAAACCGTTTACTCCGCAATTAAAAGCCGGGCAACGTTTAGCGTTTAAATTACGTGCAAATCCAACCGTTTGGAACAATACGACTAAAAAGCGTCATGATGTGATGATGCATGCTAAATATCAAGCTAAACAACAAGACATTGATGCAGAAATGTTACCGCATTATATGCAGCAAGCAGCTCAACAATGGCTGTGTGATCCGAAACGTTTAGAGCAATGGGGGATCAGCCTTGATGTTGTACCTGATATTGAAGCGTATACCCAGCATCAAAGTGACAAAAAAACGAAGCAGCGTATTCAATTTTCTAGTGTGGATTATCAAGGGGTTTTGACGATACAGAGTCCTGAGAAATTCCTCACTCAATATCAACAAGGTTTTGGGCGGGCAAAAGCACTAGGTTGCGGTTTGATGTTAATTCGAGGTATTTAATGGCATTTATCCCACTGAAACCGATTCCAATTAAAGATCGTAATTCAATGATATTTGTCGGAATGGGGCGTATTGATGTTAGAGATGGCGCTTTTGTTGTCATTGATGATGTTAATGGCGAACGTATGCATATACCAGTGGGATCCATAGCTTGTTTATTGTTAGAGCCAGGAACGCGTATTAGCCATGCTGCGATAAAATTAGCTGCAGCCACTGGTACATTATTAATTTGGGTGGGTGAGGCTGGTGTTCGAGTCTATTCTGTTGGTCAACCTGGAGGCGCCCGTTCAGATAAGCTACTTTATCAAGCTAAATTAGCGCTAGACCCTGATTTGCGCTTAAAAGTTGTTCGTAAAATGTTTGAATTACGTTTTGGTGATGTCGCTCCAGCTCGGCGTAGTGTTGACCAATTACGAGGAATTGAAGGGGCACGAGTTCGTAAAACATACCAAAAACTGGCTCTGCAATATGATGTGAAATGGAAAGGCCGTCGTTATGATCCAAAAGACTGGGATAAAGGCGATGTAATCAATCAATGTATTAGTGCGGCGACAGCTTGCTTATATGGGGTAACAGAAGCTGCTATTTTAGCTGCGGGTTATGCTCCAGCGATAGGCTTTTTACATACAGGTAAGCCGCTTTCATTTGTCTATGATATTGCTGATATCATTAAATTTGATACCGTTGTTCCTGCTGCTTTTAAAGTTGCCTCATATCGACCATTATCTCCTGATAGACAAGTTAGACTGGCCTGTAGAGAAGAATTCCGTAAACACCAAACGTTGAAAAAACTGATACCACTTATCGATGAAGTACTCAGTGCTGGAGATATTACACCTCCTGAACCTTATATAGATGCGCAACCGCCTGCTATACCAGAGCCAATTGCGATTGGTGATAGTGGTCATAGGAGCAAATAGTTTATGAGTATGCTTGTGGTGGTTACTGAAGTGGTACCGCCTCGATTACGAGGACGTCTTGCTGTTTGGTTATTAGAAGTTAGGGCTGGTGTATATATAGGGAACGTTTCTCGAAAAATCAGAGAAATGATCTGGGAACAAATTGAATGTCTTGCTGAAGATGGCAATGTTGTAATGGCGTGGGGAACCAATACCGAATCAGGTTTTGATTTCCAAACTTATGGCAAAAATCGTCGAGAGCCCGTTGATTTAGATGGGTTACGTTTAGTGAAATTTTCACCCACAGATATGATAACTGAATAAAAAAAGTTCTTTAAAAAGCTGGTAGATTTTTAGTGATGGTTATTTATCTTATAAATCAATAAAATAAATTTAGAGTGTTCCCCGTATCCACGGGGATGAACCGGAGTTATTCGACAACTGTTTCAGTGGTGGCATGTGTTCCCCGTATCCACGGGGATGAACCGTAGTGGGTTTGAGATCGGTTCTTTTCAGTCTGGTGTTCCCCGTATCCACGGGGATGAACCGTTTTATGAAGATTACCTTTCTGTTGGTGTAAGGTGTTCCCCGTATCCACGGGGATGAACCGGTTGGGATTGTTTCGGGAATGAGGTAATCGATGTGTTCCCCGTATCCACGGGGATGAACCGGTTGGGATTGTTTCGGGAATGAGGTAATCGATGTGTTCCCCGTATCCACGGGGATGAACCGCCTGCTATCGCCTCACTTGTATATAAAAAACAGTGTTCCCCGTATCCACGGGGATGAACCGATGACATTCATCTTTCTAACAAATGCCGTTTTGTGTTCCCCGTATCCACGGGGATGAACCGAACCACGAATACCACCAGTTTGTGCCGTTTCTGTGTTCCCCGTATCCACGGGGATGAACCGAACCACGAATACCACCAGTTTGTGCCGTTTCTGTGTTCCCCGTATCCACGGGGATGAACCGGGCGTATTTATCACAACTGGGCTATGACTGAAGTGTTCCCCGTATCCACGGGGATGAACCGCCAGCAAAAATTTATTAGTGAGATCCTAAGCAGTGTTCCCCGTATCCACGGGGATGAACCGACTTAAAGATGAGCTGTATCATTCAGTGAGACGTGTTCCCCGTATCCACGGGGATGAACCGAGTTGGCAAGTGAAGTTATAGCATAGAAGGATGTGTTCCCCGTATCCACGGGGATGAACCGTTCAAATTCAAATACTGTTAATTCAAAACTAGGTGTTCCCCGTATCCACGGGGATGAACCGCATGTGACCCCCTGTTTTTATTTAATTAATCCGTGTTCCCCGTATCCACGGGGATGAACCGGAGATAAGGGAAGCACTATCGTTTTTGAATGAGTGTTCCCCGTATCCACGGGGATGAACCGATAGTAACGGAGAGTACTTAGATTCAATGATTGTGTTCCCCGTATCCACGGGGATGAACCGACTAAATTATGACGATAGTTAAATACCCCGAAGTGTTCCCCGTATCCACGGGGATGAACCGTGACAAAATCAGGTCTAGGCGCATCACTTTTTGTGTTCCCCGTATCCACGGGGATGAACCGAAATAGTGATCCTACCGCCTACAGTCACAGAGGTGTTCCCCGTATCCACGGGGATGAACCGTACTGGGGTTGAAGTGTTTCTTCCATACATACGTGTTCCCCGTATCCACGGGGATGAACCGGGATGCCGCTATCCCAAATCCAGAAGAAGGCGGTGTTCCCCGTATCCACGGGGATGAACCGGTTTATAAATAATGAAGATGCCAACTGTATTAGTGTTCCCCGTATCCACGGGGATGAACCGTTGAGGATATAGTAGTTATCCACAACAAAACTGTGTTCCCCGTATCCACGGGGATGAACCGTGGATTTGGTCGGATGGTAAGTTCCAGGCTAAGTGTTCCCCGTATCCACGGGGATGAACCGCAAAAACGTGTGAATGGGATAAGTTTCTAACAGTGTTCCCCGTATCCACGGGGATGAACCACAATATTCATGGTAAATTTTGTTGTTATATAAATTCAGACTGTTAAGGCTTTTAGGTTTGAAATTGTTAACATAACTTATGAAAAAAAGTGATTGTTAAATACCAAATAAGCTTGCCTTTACAATACTTTTTCTAACATTAAAACAGGCTTCTCAATGACTATTTGAAAGTAATAATTGTCCAAAAATGAGTTAGTCAATCTCCATGAACTGTGTGATCACCAAGCGATTCTTTCGAGGCTGAGTTATCATACTTTTTAAAGTAGATTAGATAAGGTATGCACAATCCACAGTGGGTTTCGCTTGAGTGAATATTAAAGGTGGCCTCAGATGAAATTAATCAGTAGATACAGAGTTACTATCCTTTTGAGCGTTATCGGGTGGGGATGTCTGGCTGTTTACACCTATAAAGGCTCTTATGTCGATGACAATGGCGTGTTAATCGAATCGTTTGGTTTTATTCCTCTGTTTTGGCTATTTCAATTATTGGCATTGGTGAGTCTGATTTATACCGCCTTGAAAAACAGAAAACGAGGTAAGGTATAAGGCTCAAATAAAAGCGACGCTGTAATTTATACGGCATCGCTTTTTTATTATCTTTTGTGTGCAAATGAAGTGGGTTTTCAACCTTAACGTGACTCGAACGGGTAATAACGATAATTTTCCATACTACAAGTAAGCACTACATCACGACAAATGCCGAGTCATTCACTAGTCACTGGCTGTTTTGTCACGATAGTCATTATTGTGATACCAGATATGTAGCTTGTAATGTTTTTGGATAAAACCATTTACTATCTAATATTCAGTTAGTTAAGATTGTGGTTAGTGATGGGGATGAACAAGGATGTATGATGAAAAAACGGTTTTATTACCCAATGATTATGGCTTTCATTTTGCCAATCTTCTTTAACTCTGCGTTTGCCGATTACAGTAAAGAGTTTGATCAGTGCATTGATACGTTAGGAGCCTATAGCCCAGCCGTTGTTAAATGTATGAACGAGGAATTATCGAAAAGAGATAAATTGCTCAATACGGCTTATAAGCAATACATGGCGAGAATCCAAGATTTTCGTAAAGAAGATCTAAGAAAAACCCAACGATTATGGATTCAATACAGAGATGCTAAGTGTGGCATGTTTTATCATAGTGAAAGTGGCTCTGGTGGGTTAGAGGATTTACACGACTGCCTAATTACAGAAACTATCCAGCGCACGAAAGAGCTAAATGAGGGTTGGTAGTGTAAGCATGAAAGGGGCTGCAACGTCTTTCTATAATGTTATAAAAAAGCCCGATTTTTTAAATCGCGCTTTTTTTATCTATTCTTTCTAATTCTTACTTGCTAATAACGTGGTGATTAATAAGGGGCGATGCTGGGATCAACACACTGGAAAATCTGACCATTAGCATCATTTCTTAACAGCAATTCATGGCTTAATCGGGCGACTTCTCCCCGAGTGATCGCGCCATGCACTTCTTTATGTTGTGATAACTCACCTAGCTGGGTTGGCTCACCATCTTTCAGTCCGCCAGGTCGTAGAATCGTGTAATTCAAACTGCTGCTTTGTAGCCAAGCTTCAGCGAGTGTTTTCTCACGCACTGCGCTGCCAAAACCTGCTTTTGCACGGTCTGAAAGGTATTGCCAACTATCACCACAACCCAGTGAAGTAATTAACAATAAGTGTTGTGAAGTGCTTTGTTCTAATGCATTTGTTAAGTAGCGGTGGCCAATATAATCGACAGGTGTATCAGAGCGAAAACTGCCCATTGTCGAGATATTAAAGGTGTTGTCGGGCAGTGCTGATACCGCCGCTTCAACTTGTTGTTTATCTGTTGCATCACAACAAAGGGACGGTATGTTGTGCTCGGCAAGCTTGGTATTTTTATTCGGGTTACGTGCAATGGCGATAACGTTCATACCTTGAGCATAAAAGTAATCTACCATTGCTGCGCCTAATCCAGTTGAAGCACCCCAAATTGCAATATTCATTACGTAAAAATCCATCTCAAATAACAGTAATGATAATAGTTTGCATTATTCTAATGGTGGAGTCATTAGTTTGGTTGATTATCTGTTTGTTATTAGTCGACTTAGAGAATTGCGTAAATGAAAAAACGTTGCCATCTTAGTGATGACAACACTTTGATTTATATACTGGCTTTTGTTTCAAGAAGTCGCTTAGTGCGCTTGTTTAACTCTCTTTGTTGTCAAACAGGGCGTTTGAGTTTTCGGCTTAGCCGCTCAATATTATTCTGTTAGCGGTAGCTCTACCTCACCAGTGGCACTGGTTCCCCAGTTAAAGGTTTTATCGTCTTTCCCTGTAATTTTCGCTGTGCCGTTTGCCAGCCAGCTATGTTGGCTATTGGTATCTTCATCATAATCAAATGGGGTGGTACCTAATGATTCTGCCGTCCAATAGGTGACATCTACGGTTTTATCGTCACGGAAGAAGCCTCTGAACGATGCGCTATCTGATCCTGTTTCATTTACAATAAAGTGAATCGCGTTATCATCAACAAGGCGATAATTTAATGTGCCATCGCTAATGCTAGCAGCATGAAACTTGACGTTATCTTTGGTTTGAATTTTGAAGTCGGTTTCACTAGAACGGGTAATATCAAGCACGCCACTGATCAACGAAATGCTAGAAAACTGAGTTTGGCTTACTGCGTCTTTATGATCGGCGATGTTACAGGTAAAGCCTGTCAGCGTCAGGCTAGGATTTTTGTTTGATTCAGCCGTCAAACATTGGCCACCAATATAAATAATCAATGTATTAATGTCAGTTGAGATCTGGGCATAATTTTGTTTTTGTTGGCTCGATAAGCTATCGATATTTAGCCCAACGGTTTCTACAATCGCATCTTCAGCATCATTAGAACCACACCCCAGCAATAAAGCCGATGCCAAAGCTAAAAGACTCCATTTTTTCATAGCATATTCCTATTGTTTATGTATGAAAGATCCCAACAAAAAAGTCAGTATCTAAGTAATCGTACTTTTGAGATTAGCTAAAGCTTTTTGATTTGATTGTCTTGAAAGTAATACTGTTATTCAATTAAAGATCATCGTTTCTTATGTAATAGGCACTCGGTATTTAGCACTTTTCTGTCGCAAATTGTTCACACTGGTAGCGATCAATCATGCGGTTGATACTTTCAGGTGAAAGTAAAAGGTGTGGCTTACTCGGCAGTGATAACACTATATCAACCACAGGTAAGCTAGGCAGGTGCGGGGCGGTAAGCTCGATCAGATCATTCGGCATGCTGCATTTCGCCATCGCAGAAATTGCCAAGCCTTGTCTTACTAAGCCTTTGTTTGCCGTTGCACTGCTGCAACAACTGACGAGCTGATAATGGCGGTTACGTTTTATGAAGCCTTCAATGGCGGCATCGTGGAATTTACAGTCGCGTTGGAATAATACAATTGGTAAAGGTTGCAGGTTAACAATGTCGTGATGTGGCGAGCCAACCCATATACCTTTGTCGGTTTGGAGAAAATAGCCTTCTTGTGAGGTAGGTGAACGGGTAACAATAGCAAGATCAAGTCGATTACTGTCAAGTAAACCTTTTAAATATACGCTTGGCGCACAGGTGATTTGCAGGCTAATGTGTGGGTGTTCTTCACGGAGTAAAGCCACAATATAGGGCAAGATAGACTCCGCATAATCATCAGGACAACCAAGGTGGATGGTTTGTTGCGGTAACTTGTTTTTAAGTTCTAGCAAGGCTTCATCGTGGGTTGCGATAATTTGGGTGGCATGCGTTGCTAAGCGTTGCCCATCTTCTGTTAATACCAGCATTCGACCATCTTTAGTAAATAGCTGAGTATTGAGTTCATCTTCAAGCTTTTTCATCTGCATGCTAATGGCAGATTGAGATCGAAAGCTTTGCTTGGCTACGCGGGTGAAACTGCCAGTTTCTACGAAAGCTAAAAAGCTTCTTAATGCATCAATATCCATATGATATCCCTCTATTTAGCAATAAAAACATAGCGTTAAATCACTTCCATAACAAGCGGTAAATACTTCAATATTATTGATAGTTGGTATTCGTATTTTACGATAGTCGAATCGTGCTTTGCTGATTACAGTTAACTTTATCAATGAGGGCGGAAAAGTGCTTTCAGTTCAAACCCAGACAATACAAGGAGTGGTTATGGTTGTTTATGGCGATTTACAGTCGGGAAATTGTTTGAAAGTGAAGTTGATTTTGTCACTGCTAGGGATTGAGCATCAGTGGCAGCATATTAATATTTTGGAGAACGAAACCCATACGCCTGAATTTTTAGCGTTGAATCCTAATGGAAAAATCCCTGTTGTGGTGTTGGATGATGGCCGAGTGCTGTATGAGTCGAATGCGATTTTGAGTTATTTCGCAGAAGGCTCTGAATATTTACCCCAAGACAGTTTTCTCAAAGCTAAAGTCTATCAATGGTTGTTCTTCGAGCAGTATTCGCATGAACCTTATATTGCGGTAGCACGTTACATTCAAGTTTATTTGGGTATGCCAGCAGACAGAGTTGAACAGTATGAAGCGTTACATGCAAAAGGCTATAAAGCCCTCGATGTGATGGAGCAGCAATTGTCGAAATCAAACTTCTTGGTAGGTGACAATGTCACGATAGCGGATTTTGCATTATATGCTTACACCCATGTAGCTGATGACGGTGGTTATGATTTACGCGACTACCCACACATTAAGCGTTGGTTAAAAGCGGTCGGGCAGTTACATGCCAGTGTCGATCTGAAAGAAGCGGTGTAATGTGTAATTAGAGGGATAAAGGTATGTCACTTGTTATGTCAGATACGTTATTGACCGGATAAAGAGGTGTATTTGAATTTCATCGACGCAAGTGGTTGCCTTTATTGGAAAAGATCAGCGGAAAACATCACGGCTATTTTCTTCCATCTGAGGGTCGAATAACACTGCCTTAGCTTTTGCAGTTCTAAGAGCCTCACTGCTTATGAACCGTATGGAAGGGATAAATTTGCAAAGCAATAGATCGCATTATCAAATATGAGCGTAGTTTATTATCCGACTTTTTTGAAAAAGGAGAATGACGAATCATGAAGCTGGCACAATTCAATATCGCAAAGGCAAAATACCCATTAGATGCACCTGAGATTAAAGACTTTGTTGATAACTTAGATAAGGTGAATGCGATAGCTGAAAGCTGTGATGGCTTTGTATGGCGCTTAAAAGATGAATCTGGTGATGCGACGAAAATTCAGCTATTTGATGATCCTTCTATCATCGTCAATATGTCGATTTGGGACTCGGTGGATGATCTTAAAAACTTTATGTTCCGCACGCATCATAAAGATTTTATGCGCCGTAAAAGTGAATGGTTCCATGGCTTAACGGAAGCTAATTATGTTTTATGGTGGGTTGAAGATGATGAGATCCCCACGCCACAACACGCTGTGTCGCGACTTGAGCATTTGCGTGAACATGGCGAAACGCCTTATGCCTTTTCATTTAAATCCCGTTTTACGCCAGATGACTTATTGTTGCTGGATGAGCTGATTATAAGTAATCGATGAGTGGCGGGTATTAAAAATTCAATCTCAGTTTGTTTGTCAGTTGGCGGCTATGATTGGTATTAATGGTAGAACAATCTAAGCCAAAAAAGGTGTATGTCATGTTTACTGTTAAAGAAGCCACCCTTGATGATTTAACTCACGTTACGCCTTTGTATGAGGCATATCTAACGTTTTATGAAGTAGATTATAGCGAGAAAAACCCACTTCAATACCTGCAACAACGCTTAGGAAATAAAGAGTCGGTTATCTACTTTGTGGTTGATGAACAAGGGCAATATGTTGGTTTTACTCAATTATATCCGCTGTTTTGCTCGCTTGAAATGAATCGTACTTGGTTGCTTTATGATCTGTTTGTAACCGAATCTGCTCGCCAACATGGGGTTGCGCAGTTGCTGCTTGATCGCGCTGATCAGTTAGCGAAAGAAACTCAGGCCTCTTTCATTATGTTAAGTACTGCTATCGATAATTTAAAAGCGCAGAACTTATATGAAAAAAATCACTACGAAAAAGACACTGAGTTTTTTACTTATCTAAAGCATTGTTAACGTTAGCGTTGATTTCTGGTTTTTCATTAGTTTGATGGTTAAAGATTTTACTAGCAATAAAGGCTGTAAATGGAATGGTAAGCACAATACCGATACTGCCTGCTAAACCGTGAATAATGCTTAACGCGATCACTGGGGTATTCATAAACTGTTCAACAGGCATTGAAAGACCCCAGACCATCATGATGGTGGTGAGCGAGCTACCTGCAAACGCTAAAATTAACGTGTTTGTCATGGTTCCCATGATGTCTTTGCCTATGTTCATGCTGGCAAGCATCAATTGCTTGGGAGTGAGTTTAGGATTGGCTTGTTGTAGCTCTTGATACGATGAAGCAATTGAAATGGCAACGTCCATCACGGCGCCTAGCGCGGCAATCATAATGGTAACAAACATCAGCCAACGCACTTGAATAGGATTTTCTGTGGCAAGGTAAATGACATCTTCACCTTTATCTAAGTAAATACCTGATAGGTGTGCCCATTCGCCAAAGGTTTGAGCAAAAATACCCGCCATGATAACCCCAACTAAGGTGCCTAATATCGCACACAGACTTTTCTTGTTATAACCAGCAACTAGGATGAAATTAACGACAATTTTTATTGCCATTAATTCGATAGTGACCAAGGCTGGGTTTATTCCGTCAAATATGGCTGGAATTAATACGCCAATGATCAGTGCGGCTGTGAAATACAGTGAAATCACAGCGTTTAAGCCTGCGCGTCCACCAAACAATAAAATAAGCCCAATAAAGACCAGTGCCATGGTGTAGATGGGAGTAGTACGCTGGTGGTTAAACGCCCAAAAATGGCTGCCGTGAATGGTTTCGCGGATCATCAATATGAATTCTGAACCTTTATCCAATAACACGTTATGTTGACGACTTAATGGGTTATTGATTTCAACGGTTTCATTGGCATGCTCACCTTCAAGTACTTTGATTTTTAGGTGTTGTGTACCGCGATATATCCCAGGCGCTAAATCATCTTCAAAGATATTTTCATCGATGATGTTTTCCACTTTTGCGGAGACGAAATGCTGAGATTGTGTTTTATTTGGATGGAAAGATTGGCTCAACAAAGGGGAGTAAAGAAAAATAGCTGTTGAGAGCGCAAAAATCATGATCGGGAAAACGTATTTTTGAAACATGTGGCCTACAGAGATAGTCAGAGAAAAAAAGCGGTAGAGGGTCTCTACCGCTTAGGGTGTTGAAAGCTATAAACGATTAAATTTTGTTATTTGGATCAACCGTCCAGCTACAGCCAAGGTTGAGTGCTTCTTTCGTTGCACTGCCGTCTGCTTTATAGGCTTTGTTTTTGAAATAACTGGTTGGATCGTTCATGTTTAACGCATGACTAATACTTGGGTATTTCACGTTATCTGGGTTGATATGAATACACAGTTGTTGATGAGTAAACTGTTCCCAGATATCGCTATTAGCACGGTTCTTTGTGATTTCACCGTTCGGTGCTAACTGCTTAATTTGCCAGTTATTCGTGGTGTTTAGGTGCTCATCGTTGATGCTAATACCGTTATGCTCTGTTACGTAAGCGGTGATCATATCTCGGATTGCTGGAACCGTTGCATCACTTGAATCGTAGAACACATCATCTTTCGTGAACCAACCATTAGTGACCCCTTGGGTACCAAAGCGGTATGAGTTTAATGCTAGTTTGTATGTCGCATTTGGATCAAACGCTTTGCCGTCAACAAGGGTGATGTCAACACGTTCACCAGCAGGCTTTGTAAGATCCACGGTGTATTCAATGGCACCATCGAATAAGTCGTAGTTATACGCTTGAACTTCTGGATTAAATGAAACGGTTAAATCACCTTCTTTGTAAGTATTGAAGTAGTTGTATGACCACTCCATGTACTCTTTAAGGTGTGCACCTGTGATGTTTACGCCAATGAGTGCGTTATCGTATTTGTACAGGTTTGCGGAGTCTTTACGTTGGTAGTCTTGACCATCACGTAGGTTAGAAGTGTCGCTAAATAACGCAGCAGCAGAAATTGTCGCCCCTGATTTTTCACGCTCAATGAACTGAATTAAGTCAATCAGTGCGCTGTCTTGTACTTTTGCTTTGTGAATGGTGCTGTATAGTCGCGTACCTAAGTCATCAACAAAGTAGTCATCGTTTGTTGCTTCATCAGCACCGCCACCGTTAACAAAGTCACCGTCTACTTTGCCCAAAGTTTCACGAGCATCTTCTACAGAACGATCATGAATATCTTGGTATTCATCAACCATGTTCTGATTTTCTGCGATCTCTTTGGTATCAAGGTTAGAAAGGGTGGTATCAACGATTTTCCATTTACCTGACGCATCTTTTTCAACGTCAATTTTCGCCATGGCTAAATCTGAACCCCATTTACCCGGTTCAATGATTTTTACTGAACCTTGGCGATTACTGTCGTCGTATTTACCTGATTTTGCTTTGTCTTCAACTAGGCCACTTTTCACACTGATGTCGTTACCGTTAGGATCGTCTTTTTTCACGGTTTCAATGTAAGTTGCGTGTTCGTGTCCTGCCATGATCACATCAAACTTGTCAGCCAGCTCTGCGGCAATGTTGTATACACCAACACCTTGATCGGTTCGACCTAAGTGCAGCGCACCAACAATAATATCCGGCTGGTGGCGAGCAATAACATCATCAACGACAGCACGTGTTGCATTTAGCTCGTCTTCAAACTTTAAGCCTTTGAAATGCTCGGGTGCTGATGCTTCCCAGTTAGGGACATAAGAAGGGGTTAAACCAATAACCGCTACTTTACAGCCGTTAACGTTATAAATCTGGAAGCCACGCAGATAGTTTGCGTTATTTGATTCCCATTTGATGTTGCTAGAAATTACCGCGCCATCAAAGTTTTCTAAGTTACGGTCAAGGAATGAGCGATCAAAGTTAAATTCGTGGTTACCGGGCACCCATAAGTCGTAATTAAGATATTGTAAGGCATCGATCATTGGATGCGTTTCCATATCATTAAATAGCTGTGCTGAATTGCCTTGTACCGTATCACCGATATCTAACAGAATAAGGTTAGGATCTAAAAGGCGTTGTTGCTCTAAGATAGTAGCAATACGGGTTAAACCTGCGTGTTTGTCTTCAGCATCAATGGCATAGTCATAGCCGCGAAGGCGACCGTGTAAGTCAGACGTTGCAGCCAAGGTGATGGTTTGTTTGTTTACTTGCTGATCACCTTTACTCACGACTTCTGGAGTGTGGGTCAGTGTTTGTCCATCAATAACTTTATTGTTGTCATCATGGTGGTGGTGGTCATCATTACAGCCAACAAGGGCAATAGAAACAGCTAGGCTTAATGATAGAATTTTAAATTTGCGCACTATTCGAGTTCCTTAACGAATAAAAGATAGTTTCTTGGTAGGGGAGAAACGGCGCGATAATAGGAAGCGAATGTAAGCGTTGTGTCAGCGTTATATGATGCTTCTGTCATTGATTTAAATAATGGGACTTTGCTTGTAAATTCTTATTCTGAATGATTTAGGCTATTAAGATAAAAATATGAAGAAAGGTGAAATAAGTATGGCTGGTCAATATTGTGTTGTTTTAACAACGTTTTCAGATCCCAAGATAGGGAAAACTATTATCAATGAGCTGATTAGCCAACGTTTAGCGGCGTGTGTACAGGTGATGCCTATTCAGTCTTATTATCATTGGCAAGGTGAAGTGAATTGCGATCAAGAGCAGCAAGTGCTCATTAAAACCAAAACATCATTGTTTGAAGAGGTTAAAGCCACGATTGTTGCGCTTCATGATTATGAAACCCCTGAAATCATTCAACTACCGATAACAAATGGTTTTGGTGATTATCTTTCATGGATAGACAAAGAATGTCGCTAATTTAACCCAGTAAGTTAAAAACAGTGACTTTTCTTTGATTTATCTATTGGGTTTAGGTAAAACTAAAGCATATATTGTGTTGCTAATTTGATAAATAACATAAATTTTCACCTTAAAAGAGAACGGTAAGGTAAGGCAACACACAAGGATGAGATAAACCGTGGCAAAAGACATTGCTACGGCTTTATAAAAATTAATCAGGTGTTATCTATTGGGTAATACACTGTGACAACATGGAAGTGAGCATTTATGTCGGATCAATATCAACCCACCCCTGAATCTGAACTGCGTGTCCGTTATAACGACATCACACGCGGTGTTTATTTTATTGGTACAACCCCACCAAAAACCAGTACACCGATTGAAGATGTTGAAGGCATTGCTGATCGTTTAGTTGATCGTATTCGTGATCTCGCGATTGATGGTTTGATTGTTTACGATATTCAAGATGAAGCATCACGTACTAATAAGCCGCGTCCGTTCCCTTTTAAATCGACCCATGATCCTCGTCATTACTCATCACTTTTAAATAAGAAAACCGACCGTCCTGTGATCACTTACAAGAGTGTGGTGCAGTCAGAAACGGAAGCGTTTGATGAGTGGCTAAATGAAGCGTGGGATGAGTACCGTGTACGTGACATGGTATTAGTGGGTAGTCCATCGGCGAAAAATGATGTTTCACTGCCATTATCTACGGCATATCAAACGCTGGCTGAAAACCGTAATGACTTCTTTACCGGCGGTATTATGATTGCTGAGCGTCATGCTAAGAAAGGTAATGAGCATGAACGTTTAATTGAAAAGTATAAGCAAGGTTGTAACTTCTTTATTTCTCAAGCGATTTACGATACTCAGGCGACGATTGATATTCTGACTCGTTACGCGATTGAGTGTAAAGAGCAAGGCTTAAAACCGCAGCGTATTATCTTAACCTTCTCACCTTGTGGTAGTGCAAAAACGTTAGAGTTTATTGAGTGGCTAGGTGTAAGCGTTCCTGAAGCAACAAGTTTGCGTATTTTGAATGCGGAAAACCCACTGCATGAGTCGATTAAGATGTGTTGTAACAGCTTAAATCAGATCTTGGATGCGGTAGTGGAGTATGACTTACCACTGGGCTTAAACATTGAAAGCTTAACTAACCGTAAAGAAGAAATTGACGGTTCTATCTTACTTTACAAGTTGCTACGTTCTTCAATGGATAGCCACTTAGCAAAGCATGAATTCCGTTTGTTAAAGCGTAAAGCTCGCGCGAATAAACTCGCATCTGCTTAACGTGTTCTAGTAACAAAGATTGTTAATAAAAATGGCTACCGACTTGAAAGAGCGGTAGCCATTTTTGTATCTGTTTCTTTTTTAATTCTCTTTAGAGAGAGTAGCGTTAAGGTTTAGGTATTTGGCAATTTTTTTCTGAGGCGGGTTCGCAGCCTCCGGTACATAAAATATCACCAAGGTCGTTTTTTATCGCAAAGCCACCATCTTGTTTGGAACACTGGTAGTTATCTTGTCGGTCTTTGATGCATTGCCCTTTACCACATAGTGGGTTGCCGAGTTTATCTGCGTAGATATGACCAAAAGGCGGCGGGCATACATAGTCACCTAAGGTTGTTTTTAGACAGTAACTAGCACTCCATGACGGGAGAGAAAACAAGAGTAATGTTGCTAATAATATCGATCTCACCATGTATTCCTTTTCGCTAGTTTGAAAGTGGTAACGTTATTAAGCTATATGACGTATTAATAGTGGCTAGGCTTATATTTGCTAATAGTGATGTAATTATAGTGTGATTGTGTGAGAGAAGCTGAGACAGATAAAAATCAGGAATAATTCTGATCTTGCGTCTTTGATTAATGCGACACAACGGTAAAAAGAGAAACTGATACGTTAAACAACGAGTAAACGAAAACAGAGATGATCTCTGCTTCCGTTACTGTGCCATTAAAAGGTGTCTTTACTTATTAATAAGAGCAATATCACGAATATATTCAGCTTGCACTTCTTTAGTGAAAGCATTGGGTCTTAATGCTTGAACTTGGCTAATGATGTCTTCTAATTGCCAGTTTTTTTCTAATAATAAGTGGGCTGCAAGTAAACCAGTCCGGCCTGAGCCACCCATACAATGTAGCGCGACTTTTTCCCCGTTATCTAATGCTTGGTGTAATGCAGGGGAGATTGCATCCCAATGCGGTTGAAAGCTTTCATCTGGGGCACAATCATCTTTTATTGGGGTATTGAACCATTGAAGCCCGACTTGCTGAACAACCAGTGGTAACAGACCCACTTTCTTTGCTTCCATTTCTTTGATGCTTAATGCTGTGACAACAATTGTGACACCTTGTGCTTTCAGTTGATCAATGCTGTCAACTAATGGCGTGCCTTTTGTTCCTGGACAAGGGGTTAGTACCAATCCTGCTGATTTATTGCTTATTGGTAATTCCCATGTTGGATGTGTCATGCGGTATATCCTTATCGTCTTTTCCATTTCTAAATAGTTATACACGGTAATTATGACACATATGATAATTCATATGTATTGATTTAAAAAATCTCATTAATGTTTGACCTCAGGTTTACTTGAGGTTTTATCCTATGTTGAGATTTATGAACTGAATAAGGACGTTTTAATGAAAGCGATAGGTATTGTTTATTTCTCGAATACAGGCATCACAGAAGCTTTAGTCGAGGCTTGTTGTGACGAGTTAGTATCAGATCCTGTAGAGATTATTATGCATAAGATAACGGGAACAGAAATTATAGAAGGGCGATTTGTTAATCATGAAATAATGGAAAAACTTCAGCACTGCCAAGCGATTATTTTTGCCTCTCCAACTTATATGGGATCTGTCGCGGCACAGTTCAAAGCCTTTGCTGATGCAACAAGTGATCAATGGTGCGATCAGAGATTATCAGGAAAAATAGCAGCAGGAATAACTTCTGGTGGCTCACCGAATGGCGATCAAACTGAAACGCTACGGTATTTCCAAATATTAGCATCGCAACATGGCATGATTTGGATGGGAATAGATAGCCCTTCAAATTTCAACGCATTGGGAGTAAACCGTTTAGGTTGTCAGGCTGGCGTCGTTGCTACCTCTGAGGACGGTAAACCTGATGCTAAAGATATAAATACGGCAAAATACTTAGCACGTCGTATCTATAATTTTATTCAGTAACTTGACGTTGGATCAGCGCTTATCAAAAAAGTCTTTATTACGAATATACTTTTGCATGAAGTGATAACTAAAAGGGCGCATGATCCAACTTATTATTGATCGTGATAATCGTATGATGGTGGGAATGTTTTGATATATTTTACCGTTGTGCAACCAGAGCATTTGCCCAACGTGCCAATGCATAAAAGGAATCGCGGGCAGAAAGGTGACAATATCTAGATCACAACAGATACGGTAGGTTTGTTGATGCAATGGGTAGTGTTTTTTAAAACTCCAAAACCCTGTTGCTGGCTGCCCAAAAGTGACTACACGCTTTATTGCATTTGGATAATATTGGTGTAAGTAGTCAGCACTGAGTACCGCCATTGCACCACCAGACGAGTGACCAGTTAAGCTAATGTGCTTACCGGATTCAATTAAGGGTTTTATTACGGCTTGGATCTGTTTAATGATTTCGTTGTAGTTCGATTGATTGCGGTGTGAGGTTAAATATGATGCTTGAAAGATATCGAGCTTTTGGCTATCGCTTAAATCTGGATGACATTGATGAAAAGCATAGTTACGTTTTATGCTTTTTTGATGTATTAGATAATGGTAACCCCAATGAACGTAATATGGCTTAGGTTGTGATTCGATTTTTTTCGGGAAACATGCAAGGTTGAGTAGCCAATCCCATATGTTTTGCGACCCTTTAAAGACTAAGACGACTTCTTTACTCTCGCCCCATAAAATACGAATAATAGTGCGTCCCCAGCGATCGACAATTTCTTCTCTGCCCTCAGGTAAAAAACCATATTGGGTATGATCAAAATCATCAGGGTAAGCCAGCTGACATAAAATCGCATATTGTTCATATTGATAGCGTTTTAGTTTATTCATCGTATTCTTTTTTTAGTTAACTTATCACCAGCATAAACACGGTATTTATCAATCTAATGACAATAAAAGAATACAGGGAAAGTCCAACCTAACACGTTCTGTATTAGGTCGGACTTAAATTAATGAGCACTCAGGGTAAATAAACTCTTTTGGGGGAAAGAGCCTAAGTTAATGTTCATTAAGCTACAAATGGCTTTGTAGACTCATCAATATTTCAATAGGTATCACACTGTAAGTAGAGCAAAACCTGTTTTCATATCGACTGTTATATTTTTACGCTAAAATGAGGAAGTTAAAAGAGAACAATATAGGGAATAAGGTTTCCTCTTTATGAGCGGTCAACGATTAAAATTGCAATTCCAGCGTTTGTACAACCATTACTCAGGTAGGAATACTGAGACTAATCTTCATGATATTTCAGAGGTTTTATTTTGTACGCGTCGTAATGTGCGCATGGTCATCAATAAGATGGTCGATAAAGGCTGGATCGATTGGCAACCTGCCGTTGGGCGCGGAAAGCAATCACGCTTAATATTTAATAGCACTGACAGTGAGTTACAATTTATGCAAGCGCGTAAGTTAGTGACTGATGGCAAACTAGAAACAGCCTTGTCTGTGTTAGATAATAATGCTGAAAAACTGGTGCAATTGATTCATGAGCAATTGGGTATTTCGCATGTTCATGGTAGGCAAATTGTGCGACTACCTTATTACCGTAGCTTCGGTAATCTTAATCCTCTCAAGCCGCTTCGCCGCTCTGAACAACACCTTGTTAGACAAATTTTCAGTGGATTAACCCAATTTAATGAGGAAAAAGGGGAAGTTGAATCTGATATTGCTCATGCTTGGGAAATGATCTCGGTAAGACATTGGCGTTTTCATATTCGTCCAGCAATCCGTTTTCATGATGGGCGGTTACTTGAAAGCGATGATATTATTCAAACGTTTAAGGAAGTGAAACAGCAAGCATTGTTTAAGCATATTGATGATGTTATTTCGCCCTTTGCTAATACGATAGATGTGTATTTAAAACGGGATGATTTTCACCTTCCTGCTTTACTCGCGAATATCAGTGCTGTTATTCAGCCTGCAAAGGATCATCGTCGCTCTGATGCAACCGCATTTCCTGTCGGTACGGGGCCTTATAAAGTCACGATTAATGATAAGCAGCGTTTAAAACTTGAAGCATTTGATATGTATTTTGGTTTTCGTGCCTTAACAGACGTGGTCGAAATTTGGATTTTAACGGGTTTTTCTGCTTGTTATTTAAAGCCATCACTAGAGTTAGCGCAGACACAAAGTGCAACGGTATCTAATAAGTTAAGTTTAGATCAAGGCTGTAATTACTTATTATTAAATAGAAATAAAGGCTTAGCTCAACAAAAAGTTTGGTTAGATTATTTTCAATCTCGTTTAAACAGCTTGAGTATTATGCGTCATTTAGATCTTAATAAAGTCTCTAACTTTAAGATGATTAATGCCTATGGCTTATTACCAGGATGGGTTTGTGCAACGGATTACCCACACGATATTGTTGTGCCAACGACTAAACGCTCTGTGACACTGGCCTATCAACAAGAACATCCTATTTATCCTTATATGGCTGAATTGATAGCTGAAATATTAGCGAATGACGGTATTACGCTTAAAGTGATTGAAATTGCTTTTGAAGAGATAATGCAAGGCAAACAAGCCGATAAAATAGATCTCTGGTTAAATGGCATGAGCCTTGGGAGTGATAGAGCCGATGCGATATTGCCGTGGTTATATAACTTTGAACAAATTGAACGCGCTATGCCACCTCAAGCATTCACGCAACTTGAGATCCTCATAGATAATTGGCGGATGAATATTACGCCTGAATTTCCATTAGAAGAGATTCAGAACTTATTGGTCAATTCAGGCCAAGTATTACCCTTATTCCACGCGTGGTTAGGTGTTGATGGTAACGGTGAATTGGAAGGGATGGCGTCTAATCAATTAGGTTGGTTTGATTTTAAATCGGTGTGGGTAAAACCAAGACACTAAGTGATGCCATTACGTTTTGAAATGAAAATCACAAGTAGGCGTTAAATAACGCCTACTTATATTATTTAATTATCGTTGTGATTTTCTTCAAATTCGAGAATATCACCAGGTTGGCATTCAAGTAATTCACATAACTTATCTAAGGTTGAAAAGCGTACTGCCTTCGCTTTACCGTTTTTAAGAATAGATAAGTTTGCCTCTGTCATCTCCATAGCTTGAGCCAATGCTTTTAATCGCATTTTGCGTTTAGCCATCATGACATCTAAGTTAATACGTATTGTCATCGTCGGCTCTTAAATGGTTAAGTTTTGTTCATCCGCAAGAATATAAGCTTCTTTCATTACCCATGAAATTATCAATACGATTAGTCCCATAATAATGGTGATAAAATCTATACCCAAAAAACTAATAGCGATCATTCTCTGTCCTGGTGGATTATTGAAGCTAAGTATGAGCGTCATAATTGGTTGATAGAATATTGAGCCACCGACCCAATAAAATATGCTATAGCCAAGTTTTTGATAAATAGTTGCATTTTCTAAGGTAAAGATATTGTTATTTTCATAATTACGGAAGAGTTTAATTAACTTTGTTAAAGCATACATGATAATTGAGCAATAAATGAGGCTAGCTAACGTTGCGATGAGTCTTGTTGTGAGTGTTAATGGCACTTGAGTAATGTTGTGTAAATCATCATACGATGTTTGTACTATTCCAGTGTTCGTTAAATAGGCATATGGCGTATCAATGGTTAGCCAAAAATAGCAAACTAATATAGGTGTTAAAACGAAAAATAGTTGAAACAGTAAACGAGCTCTTTTACTTTGCTTTTGGATATTAGACATGTATTACCTCTTAAGTTGATGAGGCAAGGATAGAGACTAAACTAGAGATAAGCAATAAAAAATTATCGTTTTACGATAATTTTTTTGTTTAAATATTTGTGGGTAAAAAGTATTGTTGACTGTAATGTCTTGATAGATAAAGAAAAAAAGAGCAATATTCACTTTTCTAGGTGAAAAGTGAATATATACTCGTTTTTAGGTTCCGGATGGGATTTAATTTTTTGCCGAATATTTTAAATTCAAATGCTGCTGTGATTCCATAAAAGCGACATGTAGGTTAATGAGTTGGACACTTTCTTGCTGCCATTGAGGATCGGTTTGATGTTGGCAAAACTCCACCATAGCAACAATGATTCGATCTAGCTTTTTTAAGCTCCAACGCTTTAGCTCTGCGCTATAACTGGCATCACATACCACGGCTTGAAGTTTGGCATAAGAAAGTTGAATGTAACCAAATGCCTGCTCGTTATAGCCTTGATGTTGATAATATTTAGTTAAGCGAAAACACGCATCTAGCCAGTAGGCTAAAGCTTCACTGCCAGTCTCATTGTCTAATTCATCCATCATGCTGCTAGGCGTTTGCTGAATGAGAGTAACCAACTCTGAAAAATCATGGTTATGGTTGGGTTGGTACCACCCTTTAACTGATTCTAACCAGCAGTGAAGTGTCATCATGCGATTTTTTCCTCTTTAAGTGCGTTGACTTCTGATTCATCCCAGTTTGCTACAAAGTGATTGTCAGCAACTTGGCGATGTCCTGAAACAGACTTCAAACTTATTGCACGGATCTTATCGGCGCTCTGTGAATAATCGGGTTCTGAATTCACGAGTTTATTAAAGGGTAGATCAGGATCGGGCACTGCAGAGATTAATAATTTAGTATAAGGGTGCTGTGGGTTACGTAAAATAGAGCGAGTGTCTCCCCATTCAACAATACGACCACGGTACATTACTGCGGTTTCTTCTGCGATATAATGTGCAGTAGCTAAGTCATGAGTAATGTATAAAAAGCCAATACCAATTTTATCTTTCATTTCTTTCATTAGGTTCAACACACCTAATCGAATAGAAACATCAAGCATTGAGGTGGGTTCATCGGCGAGGATGATTTCAGCACCCACACCAATTGCGCGCGCTAGGTTCACACGTTGACGTTGACCACCACTGAGCTGATGGGGGTATTTATCAAGATCTTCAATCGGTAACTCAACCAATTCCATTAGTTCATTTAAACGCTGCTCTATTGCGTCTTTACCCTTCACTTGTTTATGAATTAACAGTGGGCGAGTAAGGTGATGGCGAATAGTATGAGTGGGATTTAACGATCCAAAAGGGTCTTGGAATACCATTTGGACTTTACCGCGATAATTCAATACATCTTTACGTTTACGAATAGTATCGACATTATCGCCTTTAAATAAAATTTCACCTTCCGTTACGCCGTGAACTTTAGTAATGAGCTTTGCACAGGTACTTTTACCACAGCCGGATTCACCAACAAGAGCTAAAGTGCGCCCCTTATAGAGCTTAAAGCTGATATTATCGAGAGCACGAAAGATTTCAGTCGAACCAAAACCACCGCCAGCAGTGAACTCTTTCACCACATTATTTAATTCAATAATTGGTTGTTCCATTACGATATTTCCTCTGCTGAGATAGAAACGTGTGGGGCGTCTTCATGAATGTTAGGGAATGATGCCCATAACTTTTGGGTGTATGGGTGTTGAGGATTGTTACGTATTTCACGTGCTTGATTGACTTCAACAATTTCACCGTATCGCATTACGGCAATGCGATCACAAAGTTGACTCATAAGCGCAAGATCGTGAGTAATAAATAACACAGAGAAATCGAATTCTTTACGTAGTTGATATATTTGCTGCAAAATCTCACGTTGAACAACAACATCAAGCGCCGTGGTTGGTTCGTCCATAACAATGAGTTTTGGGTTGAGGCATAGCGCTATCGCAATAACGAGCCTTTGACGCATACCACCACTAAATTGGTGTGGATACTCGGATAAACGTTCGCGAGGGATATTAACCAGATCTAACAGCTTTTCGGCACGTTCTTTTGCTTGTTCATTGCTGTAGCCAAGGTGGTGGCGCATTACATCAGCAAATTGCTCTTGAATAGGGAGTACGGGATTTAATGAGTTCATTGCACTTTGGAATACCATTGCAATGTCTTTCCAGCGAACAACGCCCATTTGTTGTTCAGTTAATGCGATAAGGTTTGTACCGTTGTATTCAATACTGCCTTTTGTGATAAGTGCTGGCGGCTTGTGTAAGCGATTAATAGCAAAAGCGATAGTACTTTTACCACATCCCGACTCACCCGCTAAGCCGAATATTTCACTTTTACCTATATCAAAATTTACTGATTTTACGGCTTTAAAGTCGCCATTGTCTGTAATGTAGGTGACTTCGAGATCACGTACTTTCAGTATTGGGTCTGAATGAAACGCTTGTTCCATGATGCTCTCCCTGCAAAAATAAAACTACATGATAATGAAAGTGATTATCATTAATATTTAAACAAATTAAAGGAGCAAGAAGAGGGTTGCAAAGGTTCAAGTTAAAGAAAGTGAGGCAGGTATCAAAAAATCATGTAAAAGTTGAGTGTCGCAAAAATATATACCACAAGAGTAATTATTATTTGTGAAAAGATTCCATATGGCAGCAATAACAGAGATAAAAAAGAAAAGCCCACACAAGATCACATTGTAATTTTGTGTGGGGGGGGGGAGGTGAAAGATCAAACAGCGGCTTTTAATGCAGAGATAAAAATATCAATATCGTCTTTTGTAATGTCTAAATGAGTGACAAATCGCAATGGGTTTCCAGTTGAGATCAAAATGTTTTGTGCTTTTAATGTGGTCGCCAATTGGGTTTGATCTATCTTACTATCGACTTTTGCAAATAAGATATTTGTTTGTACGTGACTCGTGTTTACTTCAAAACCATTCACTGTATTTAATTGTTCCGCTAAGTATTTAGCATTGGAATGGTCATCGACTAAACGACCTGTATTTTCAGTCAGTGCAATTTTACCCGCAGCGGCAATGATTCCTGCTTGGCGCATGCCGCCACCAAGAACCTTACGCCAGCGACGGGCTCTGGCTATTAGTGCTTGATCACCCAGTAATAGTGACCCAATTGGCGCACCTAAACCTTTTGATAAACAAATGGTGAAAGAATCAAAATATTGAACAATTTCTGTAATATCGACATTAAGTGCGGTGGCTGCGTTATAAACACGCGCCCCATCAAGGTGAAGTTTTAGGTTATGTTGTTCAACAAATTCACGCGCTTGTTGAAGGTAGGTGAGCGGTAACACTTTACCATTGATGGTGTTCTCGAGGCTTAAAAGTGTTGTGCGGGCAAAATGAGGATCGTCTGGTTTAATTGCAGCTATCAATTTTTCGAAAGGAAGTGTGCCATCATCGGCATTTTCTATCGGTTGAGGTTGGATCGAACCTAAAACGGCTGCACCGCCGCCTTCGAATTTATAATTATGTGCCTGTTGGCCACATAAATATTCATCTCCACGTTCACAGTGTGCCATTAATGCCAGTAAATTAGCTTGAGTGCCAGAACTACAAAAAAGTGCGGCTTCAAATCCATGGCGTTCCGCTGCAAAAAGCTCTAAATCATTAACGGTTGGATCGTCGCTATAAACATCGTCACCCACAAGTGCTTGGGACATCGCTTGACGCATTGCGGGAGAAGGGCGAGTTACCGTATCTGAACGAAAATCTATCATTTATTATCAACTTCCTATTCTGTTTTATTCACTATATCACTGTGTACTATTTGGTTTCTATAGTCGTAGATCCTTGTTATTAAGCATATGATGACACTATGTTTAAAACAGAATATTTGATAGTTATATTAATGCGGCATTCGCATAAAACATGTTCTGTAAAGCATCTACACTTTAATAGTTGGTTGTTTATTATGCAATTATTGAAGAGACTCTGAGTACGGCCACACTAGGAGGATGATGTGATGTTAGTGGAACAACGTGATTTTACCTTACTTGGTAAAGTTCAGCGGCATGCTCATATTAGCGTAATCCCAACGGGTAAGTTACGCGTTAATATTCTTGAGGATAATGCAGAGCAAGAAGCTGAATTCTCGCAATTATGGTTTAGCAAGACCGGAACAAAAACATTATTAGTCTGCCGAGTTGAATCAAAAGTCAATTGGCAACTAGATCTTAGAAACCAAGATGCGAAAGAGCTCGAACACCTTATTGAATCGGCGCAAGAAGATTATGAAATCTTAATGCGTGATTTATAACTATCATCAATCTTGTTGAATGGTTTGGTGGGGTAATTTGTGATTTTGCGATATGAGTGTGTTTAACCCTGCTAGTAACTAGCAGGGTTTTTTCAGTTTCTAGGTTTAGGTAAAATGAGGCTTGCTTTCAAACCGCCGCGCTGGCTTTTGCTTAAAATTAAATCACCACGATAGCTATGCGCTAGTTCATTCACGATGTTTAATCCAAGCCCTGTTCCAGGGGTATTTTCATCTAACCGCACTCCACGGTGAAGTACTTGCTTGCATTTTTCTTCTGCAATACCAATGCCGTCATCTTCAATGACAAGGGTAATTTGACCTGATTGGTTCGACTCTTGGTAGACGCGAATCAAAGAGTTAGCCCATTTATAGCTGTTTTCGATTAAGTTACCGATCATTTCATCAAGATCACGGCTTTCTACTGCAACCATCACACTGCTATCAAGCTCGTTAACTAAGATCAGCTCTCGATTTGCGTAGACTTTATCCATGGCTAAGGAGATCGCATCCACTCGACTAGAAACGGCGGTTTTTGCCGCTAGGATATTCACAGCGCCAGCCATACGAGCACGACCTAAATGATAATCGATGTGCTGTTGTAACTGCTGGAGAGCGGGTACTAGCTTGGCTTTTGTTGGTTCATCGAGTAACGCGACTTCATTATTCAAAATAGCGATGGGTGTTTTAAGTGCGTGAGATAAATTCCCTGAATGATTACGTGCACGTAATAGTAGCTCTTGATAGTGGAAGAGTAAGGCGTTTAAATCATCAATAACCGGTTGTATTTCAACAGGATATAATCCAGTTAGTTCTGTAGAATGTCCTTCTCGCACTAGCTTTAAATTTCGACGCAATTTACGTAGAGGCCACAGTGACCAGCTGACTTGTAGCGTGGTAAGTGTGAGAATACCAATTGCCATAATGGTTAAAATTAACCATAAACCTCGCGTTAGTTGTTGCAAGGTCTTGAGTAATCGATCCTGATTGACGGCAACGGATAGTTCTACTGGATAATCACTATCAGGCAGTAGGAATTTACGTTTAACCACGATTAAGGATTGTTTATTAGGACCTTCAAAACCCTCTTCGCTATTCCCTGAAATGGTGGTGTCCCATAACGAGCGTGAACGTAGATGTTGTTTGTTGAGTTTGAGTGACCAATACAAACCGCTATAAGGGGAGTTAAATCGCGGGTTTGATAATCGACCATCAAGAAATACACGACCATGCGCATCAATATCGACAAGCGCTGTAATTTGATCAAGGTATAAATAAAGCTGGGTTTTTTCTTGGTCAATAAGGTAGCTTTTAATAAAGCTTGGCACAAGATAACCAGCCGTGAGTGTGATCGCTAATAGCCATATTGCAGAAGCGCTTAATAGGCGATTACGAATACTTGGCTGGCCTTTTTTCCGCATATTAATTCGCATTAATCCGATATCCAAGACCGCGAACTGTTTTTATTACATCATTGCCAATTTTTCGACGTATACGACCAATGAAGACTTCAATTGTGTTGGAATCACGATCAAAATCTTGCTTATAGATATGTTCCACTAATTCTGTACGTGAAATAACCTTATCAGTGTTATGCATAAGATAAGATAACACTTTGAATTCAAGTGCTGTAAGATCAATGAGTTGACCTTCCCAAGTCACCTTGGAAGTACGTGTATCAAGGCTTAAATTACCAGCTTGAATAACAGGAGAGGCATTACCTGTAGAACGGCGAAGTTGCGCTCTAACACGAGCGACTAATTCCACCATCTGAAAGGGTTTGGTTAGATAATCATCAGCGCCTGCATTTAAGCCATCGACACGTTGTGTGAGTTCATTACGTGCACTTAAAATAACGACAGGGCAGTTTACATTTTCTTCACGAATACCTTTTAATACGGTAATACCATCAAGTTTAGGAAGACCCAAATCTAAAACAATAGCATCCCAAGGTTCTGATGTTGCACGATAGAGGGCATCAATACCATCACAAGAAAGCTCTGCCACCCAACCGCTTTGTTCTAAACCAGCGATAATTTGTTCGCCTAAAGTTACTTCGTCTTCTACGACAAGAATTTTCATTTTGGAGCCCTGATGACATTTTCTAAATGTCGTCCTTTGATATTTAACATTTGTAAAGATTGAGCTTGATATTCAACTTTTATTATATTGTTTTGATTATCAATAAGCTTTAGTTCATAGATCCACTCACCATTGTCTTCGTTGAGCTCTACTTTAATTATACGTGCTGATAACTGTTGAGAGACTTTATGTTGAAGGGCTGAATAAGGCTTGATTAATCCTTTCTCGACAGCTGTCATTACATCATCGTGATGCTCTTCATCGTGGGTTATCGGCGTTGCTAATGCACAGAAAGTCAACGATCCGAGAAGCCCGACTATATATAAATATCTATGACGTATTTTCATATTTATAATTGTAACGTAACAACCATGAATGGAAAGTGAATGAGACGATTATGATAACGTGTGTAATGGTCATAAGTCGTTAAATTTTTAAGCTTTTATTCGAAAATTATGATCCCGTTATAGTAGAATAAGTATTGCATGAATGGTGTTTTTAAATTTTATTCAAATTTAGTGAATAGCTTGCTAGTTTACGGCATTTATCGCAAAATTGCGCAATAAAAAGTAATGAAATAGGTAACCCACGATGGCTTCTAGCGCACACGCACTTCATATTTTAGTGAAACACAAAGAATTGGCTGATGATATTCTAGAACAGCTTAAAAAGGGTGCAAAGTTTCAAGATCTTGCTAAGAAACACTCAACGTGCCCGTCGGGTAAAAAAGGGGGAGATCTTGGTGAGTTCCGTAAAGGTGCAATGGTGCCGCAGTTTGATAAAGCGGTCTTTTCTGGTAAAGCAATCAGTACCAGTGAAGCGTTAAAAAAGAAAAATAATAACTTACGCGGATTAATTCCAGAACCTGTAAAGACTAAGTTTGGTTGGCATGTGATTAAAGTTCTTTATACCGTTTAATCTATTTATTGAACCAGATTGAATTTATATTAACGCTCTTATTTTAGAGCGTTTTTTTATGCTTAATAGATACATAATAATATTATTAATGGTATCTATTGGTTGTTATTATTCAATTGTCTATGTGAATAAAGTGGCTAATTTACATTGATTTACGCTTTAAAGCTGTTTAATTAATCTGTTTTTCCATAGTATTAATATATGCCCTTTTTATGGAGAATGACGATGAAAGGTTTATTCGATCAGCTAATAAATCAAGCTAGTAATTATATGGATAAGGGAAAAACCACATCTAGTTCAAGTACCTCTGATTTATTAAAAGGAGCGACAGCCGGTGGGGTTGTTGGTGCATTATTAGGCAATAAGAAAAGTCGTAAATTAGCCAAAAAATATGGTGGTAAAGCTGCCTTAGTTGGTGGTACTGCTGTGATTGGCACGGTCGCTTATCAGGCTTATAAGAAATGGTCGCAAGAGTCATCACATGCTTCTAATATGGCAATGGACTCACAGCAAGCGATTTCCCCAAATACCCAATTAAGAACAAACCAAGACTTGTTAGTTCAAGCTATGATTTTTGCAGCAAAAGCTGATGGTCATATTGACGAGCAAGAAAAAACAGCGATAGCACAATGGATGATTGAAAATGGGATCAGCCATGATGTTGAAACTGTGATTGTTCGTTGGCTAAATGCACCGTTAGATCCCCAAGTCATTGCGGCGCAAGTTAGTGGCTTAGAGCAAGCTTCTGAAGTTTATTTAGTTACATTATTGGCTATTGATGTCGATCATTTCTTAGAGCGTGCTTATCTTGACGCATTAGCCCAAGCATTAAAACTGCCAGTAGGCTTAGTTCAGCGAATAGAAGAACAAGCAAATGTTATGTCGTGATTGATTTAACACAGCGAAGATAGGGGCTAATTAAATATAGCCCCTGATTGTCAATATTATTTTGTTTGACCCGCTGGCATAGAACTATTGATTCTGACTGGACCTAAACCAATAACACACTGTTTATAACCTTTTTCCCAGCCTTTTAGGTAAGCTGCTCTATTTACGGTATCGTAGCTATTTACTATTTCTTTGGATGGTAAAAACTGCGCTTCCATGGCATTTTTACAACCATCGTCATATCCTTTTTTTTCTACTGGCGCCGTATCTTGTTTTACGATTTTTGTGATCACTTGTGGTTCTGATTGCGGTACAGTCTGTGTCGCACAACCTGAAATCAATAAAGTTAAGCCAATAAAGGGTAAATATTTATTCATAATATACTCAGTTATATATTCAATCTTGCTGTGATTACAAAAGCGACAAGCAAAACCATTATAATTCGTTATGAGTATATTATAGCAATACCCTTAATCAAACCGTAACCAATGCCATAGTGGTTGAAATTGTGAGTATTTTAAGCGATGAACTAAATGCATTATTGCTTAAGCGATACAACTATCTCTTTAGAAGAGCGAGTATCACTCCAATTTAATAATTTTGAATAGAAGTATTTTAGTATTATCAGATAGATAGTGATGAGACTGAAACTGGTTATGGTACTAATCCCTTGTTGAAAATGATTATCACCAGAAAGAAGTAATATTAAGCCAAGACTGACACCAAGTGATGAAATCATTAGCCATAGCGGAAAACTAAGCCTGAAAAACTGATAGAAATGGAACAATACAGAGAAGATCACTTTCTTTAAATGAAACATAATGTACTCCTAAGCGAAATTGTTGCCTAGTTGTTAAATTATTCCAGTTATTGATGAGAGTGAAGTGCAGTGATCAGATTTTGTGTCGTTGTTCATGGTTTGATGGTAACGATGAGGCGGTATTTCGCATCATCGTTATAGCCATACCATAATTACTTTTGTGCCTATGGGTGAGTTGGTTTAGGAATATAACGGCCTAAACGATCAATTTTTCTGTTTTTAGAGAAGAACATTTCAAGCTCAATCATGACCCCAGGGTTAGCGTGATAGTTGTATTCACGAGGGAATTCTAGCTGCGGACGAACACCTAGATATAGCCAGTGTTTGTAAATACGTTTATTCCATGTTGCAGATATCCAATAGTTTGTGATTTCTTTATTTTCTCCAGTATCAGCACTGATCCCTGTTGAATATTCGAATAAATTCTTATCATCATAACGATGGAATAATTCAAATTGCTGGAGAAGTTCCCATTTATCGTCTTCTTTCAAGTACTGCGCGCTGGTTGTGGTTTTGAATATTTTCGAATGCTCAGGGTTTATCGCGTAATAGCCACTGAGCTCACTCAGATAACCTAACCCTTTTGAGTGATAATAAAAGACTTGTTGTTCAAGTCGGGTTGTCCAGTTTTCACTAATAGGATCAACGCGTGTAAGTCGCATTTTTGTGAAAGGATCAAGTGGAAGCTTTAATTTAATACCAATATCAAAATCTGAATTCCAGTTGCCAAAGTGGGCATCTTGAAGACGAAATGCACCCACAGTATCGCCTGATGTGGTTTTGTTGCCTGTGGCAATACCACGTTGCTTGTTTTCAAGACTATCGAAGTCGCCGGGCTCGGAATCAATGATTAGTTTCCAGTCTCTTTTTACATGGGGCAGGTCAAGTTTGAAATAAACTTTGAAGTCATTATCAAGTTTGCCACGGTAAGAGTAGGCTAAACGATTACGAATACGTAAATAGCTTCGGTTGGTAAGTGCACTTTCGTCATCGTCTTTCGCTAAACTTTCGTCAAGGTACTCGCCAATATCATGGACGGTGTTGGTAAGTGATTGGTGTGAGTCATCAACCCAATCTGCCATGCTTGATTGATTGTTGGGATCAGTACTCGTATCGCTAACGGGTTCAGCTTGGCTAATACTGGGTATTATTGAGAATAAAAAAAACGGTAAACAAAGCTGTTTATAGCGAGTTTTAAATGAGACTAATGGTTTCAATTTGTTCAAACTTCCTTTTCGAATTCGTCACTATAGTTCTAAATAAACATCAAAATACAGATGTTATTTTTTACTGAGAATAGAGACACTTAAATTGTTATGATTTTATGCTAACAAAGCTAATTATCTCAGTTGTTATATTTTCATCACTAAATCATCATCTGAATGATGTGTAATCACACTATACTGAAAATGATTTTTATGCTTACGTCCTCATAGCTAGGATATTATTGATACACAGTATTTATCAATCGCTTTTGAATATTGTGGCTTATTATCACAAAGCTTTTGTGACATGTAGTGTAAATATTAATGGTATGTTCTAGAACTTAATGACAGTTTTAGATATTTCTGTTATTGAATCATATGAAACTAAGTGCGCTCGAGGGATGTATGGATAGTTCAGAGATAGAAAGCATTAAACGGGATATGTCAGTAAAAGTTCATGATATTTTTGATAACTTTGAAGAGCATAATAACCGACTACCAACGATGGAAGAATTTCGGAGTATCTTTCATGATTGTGCTGATCACTATTTAGGCCCATTAGATAAACAGATTGTCGATGGTATTAATGCTAATTTAGAGCGTCAACGTATCCGTGAACAACAGTTGTGGGACGCTGTGAACGAGCTTGAATCTGAAGAACGAGTTCGTAGAGACGCTGAATAAAGTTTATGGGCGATGCGCCATAGCTAAAGCAACTTTAGACTGTGGTCGTATCCCCAATTGTTGGCAAAATGTTTGACTAACCAGTGTGAATTTTTCTAAATCTATGCCGGTTTTGATGTTAAGTCCTTGGCATAAATAAAGAACATCTTCTGTTGCTACATTACCACTTGCTCCTGGTGCATATGGGCAACCACCTAATCCCGCAATACTACTGTCTATTGTCGTAATGCCCATTTGCATTGCTTGATAAATATTCGCGATTGCTTGCCCATAACTATCATGGAAATGGACGGCGATGGCTTTTGATTGAAGTTGCTGATTTACACATTCCAACAGGGTAGCAACGCGTAATGGCGTTCCTGTTCCTATTGTGTCTCCCAGTGACACTTGATAGCAGCCCATGTCGATGAGAGCTTTTGCAATTTCTGCGACTTGTTGTGGTGGTGTTTTTCCTTCGTACGGACAATCTATCACACAGGATAAATACGCACGTACAGGTATTAAGTGTTGATGGGCTATCGCAATAACAGATTCAAATCGTCGAAGGCTTTCATCAATACTGGCGTGTATATTGTTTTGCGTGAAGGTTTCAGAGCAAGAAGTAAAGATAGCGACTTCATTGGCATTAACGTTAATGGCCGCTTCTAGGCCTTGTAAATTAGGAGTCAGAGCTGAGTAGAAAATATTGGGATGGCGTTGAATGTGCGAAAATACACTATCCGAATCAGCCATCGCTGGGATCATTTTTGGCGAAACAAACGCACCTGATTCGATATGCGTTAAGCCTGTCTGACTCAGTTCATTAATCAGCGCTATTTTAAGCGCTGTTGCTTTATCACCTAATGTTGAAAGATGAGGTTCGTTTTGTAATCCATCACGGGGCCCAACCTCAAAAACGGTAATAGCATCGGGTAGCGATAATTGAAGCTTATTCGTTAATGTCATTGGCTTTACTCCAACTTGGTGGGACTTTATCGAAAAAAGCTTGTATGCCTTCTTGTGCTTGTGGTGAACATCGAACTCGGGCGATTAATTCACTGGTATAACGAATTAAACGTTGATCAATGATTTCGACTTCACATTGACGACATAAGGTTTTGACTGTTGCAAGCGCTGCTGGGCTATTGGTTAAGATTTGCTGAAGTATTACCTGTTTTTCTTGTTGTATATCATCACAAATAAGGTGAATTAGACCAAGTTCGAGTGCTTGTTCTACCGTGATTAACTCTGCGGTTAACATAAAACGTTTTGCTTGGCGGATCCCAATTGCACGACAAACATACGGGGCAATTGTCGCTGGCACTAACCCTAACCTTACTTCACTTAAACAGAATTTAGCGTTGATACTTGCAATAGCAATATCACAGCAACAAATTAACCCTAATGCCCCCCCAAAAGCAGCACCTTGAACGATGGCAATGGTGGGAGCTGGAAAGTGGTTGAGTTGATTTAGAAGTTCAGCAAGTTGAGCTGCATCTTGTTGATTATTTTGCTCTGTTTCTAAAGCCATGTTTTTCATCCAATGCAGATCAGCACCCGATGAAAAATGTTTACCATTGGCTTCAAGTAGTAGGCCGCGTATCTCTTTGTTTATTTTAAGTTGATTAAGGGCGGTGAGCAGATCACCGATGATTTCAGCATTAAAAGCATTCGATTTATCGACACGGTTTAAAGTAATGGTCGCGATATTATTAGGTGAAACCGACACTAAGATATTTGGTTGTGTTTTCATAATATGACCTAAAAAGTTACATGCGGAAAATACCAAATCGGGTTTCTTTTATAGGGACATGCTGAGTAATTGAAAGCGCCTGAGCTAATACATCACGTGTAGATTTAGGATCAATAATGCCGTCATCCCACAGCCTTGCACTGGCGTAGTAGGGATGACCTTGTTTGTCATAGAGCGCTAAAATCGGCTGTTTGATTTGTTGTTCGTCTTGCTCTGTCCAAGGTTTATTTCCTCGTTGGCGGATAGCCTGAGTGATTTGTGATAAGACTTCAGCGGCTTGCTCACCTCCCATGACGGATATGCGCGCATTAGGCCACATCCATAACAGAGTTGGATCATAAGCTCTCCCACACATACCATAATTCCCTGCGCCGTAAGAGCCTCCGATGATAACGGTAAATTTGGGCACATTGGCACAGGCAACAGCCATCACCATTTTTGCGCCGTGTTTTGCAATACCTTCTGCTTCAACCCGTTTACCAACCATAAATCCGGTGATGTTTTGTAAAAACAACAGAGGGATTTTCCGCTTACAACATAGCTCAATAAAGTGAGCGCCTTTTTGTGCCGATTCTGAAAATAGAATGCCATTATTAGCAACAATACCAACAGTGTGACCTTCAATGGATCCAAAGCCACACACGAGGGTATTGCCATACATAGCTTTAAATTCGTCAAATTCAGAGTTGTCGACTAAACGGGCTATGAGCTCTTTAATATCAAATGGAATACGGATATTGGTACCCACAATGCCGTAGATGTCATCCATGCTGTATTTAGGTGGAGAAGCAGTCGAATCATGATGAATACTAGCACTTGGTATATTGCAGCTAGCAATAGCATCACGTGCAAGACTCAATGCATGTGCTTCATCATTAGCATAATAATCAGCAAGACCTGATTTTTTACAATGAACATCGGCTCCACCTAATTCTTGTGCTGTTACTTCTTCACCTGTTGCTGCTTTTACTAAAGGGGGACCAGCTAAATAGATTGTTGCTTGATCTTTTACCATGATAGACACGTCAGACATGGCTGGAATGTATGCGCCACCTGCAGTGCACAACCCCATAACTACGGCAATTTGAGGGATCCCTTTCGCTGACATTTGAGCTTGATTGAAAAAGATGCGACCAAAATGATCTTTATCGGCAAAGACTTCGGCTTGGTGGGGTAGGTTAGCGCCGCCAGAATCAACAATATAAATACAGGGAAGATGACACTTTTCAGCGATTTCTTGGGCTCTCAGGTGTTTCTTTACCGTTAGTGGGAAATATGTTCCACCCTTAACTGAAGGATCGTTGGCAATGATCATACACGCATGCTGGTGGATGTAGCCGATGCCAGCAATAATGCCAGCACAAGGCACGGCTTCGCTATAGACATTTAGTGCGGCAAAAGGGGCTATTTCTAACCATGGACTGTGTTTATCAAGTAACTGATGAATTCTTTGTCTTACTGGTTGTTTACCTTGTTTTTTTTGATGTGCTAATGCCGATTCTCCACCACCTTGATGGATTATCTCTAGCTGGGTGTTTAAGTCGTCAACCAACAATTGCATCTCATCATTATTGTTTTTGAACCATTGGCTGGTTGTATCTACTTTTGAGGTAAGTTGAGCCATGGCTTACTCCTTAGCGAGCTGATTCTGAGAATAATTCACGTCCAATTAGCATGCGTCTTATCTCTGAAGTTCCTGCACCAATTTCATAAAGTTTGGCATCTCGTAATAAACGTCCGGCAGGGTAATCATTGATGTAGCCATTACCACCGAGTATTTGAATGGTTTCTAACGCCATTTTTGTGGCTAGTTCAGCACTAAGCAAAATTACGCCAGCTGCATCTTTACGGGTGACTTCACCGCGGTCACAGGCTTTTGCAACGGTGTAAACATAGCTGCGAGCAGCATTGAGTTGGGTATACATGTCTGCAATTTTGGCTTGGATCAGCTCAAATTCACCAATCGCTTTGCCAAATTGTTTTCGTTCATGGATGTAAGGGATCACGACATCCAAACATGATTGCGCGATACCGAGTGGGCCGGCAGCAAGTACTACGCGCTCGAAGTCTAATCCACTCATTAAGACTTTTGCGCCGTGGTCGACGTCACCCAGTACGTTTTGTTTCGGTACTTTGCAGTTAATAAAAACTAACTCGCACGTATTTGAACCACGCATACCTAATTTGTTGAGCTTTTGCGCAGTAGAGAAACCATCAAATTGTGATTCAATAATAAAAGCAGTGATTGCGTTGGCTGAGGTGCGGGCATAGACCACAAGCGTATTGGCTTCTGGTCCATTAGTGATCCACATTTTATTACCGTTGAGTAAAAAATGATCACCGTGATCTTCTGCTTTTAACTGCATGCTCATAACATCAGACCCAGCATTCACTTCGCTCATTGCCAGTGCACCAATGTGTTCTCCTGTGATTAATGCTGGTAGGTATTGTTGCTTCTGAGCATTATTACCATTTCTGAATATTTGGTTTGCACACAAGTTAGAATGAGCACCGTAGCTCAATCCGATTGAAGCAGAAGCACGACTGATCTCTTCCATCACGATAACATGTTCTAAATAGCCCATAGCAGCCCCACCGTATTGTTCAGCAATGGTGACGCCAAGTAAGCCCATTTCGCCTAATGATTGCCAGAGGTAATGGGGAAATTGATTGTCTTGATCTATTTCGTTAGCGATAGGAGCAATATGTTCAGCAGCATATAAGTTAACCTGTTCGCGCAGCATATTGGCAGTATCACCTAAATCAAAGTTGAGTGGTGAGTATTGGCTATGCATAGTAAAGCCTCCTTTGCGGAACCTGTTCAGATTACTTGTCTTTGTATGATTCTGTTTTTATTAGGGTGTGCATACAGCGTTTTTTTGCGCGTTCAAGTTCAATAAGAGTGATATCAATATCGGCGCGTTGATGGGTCAGTTGTCGTTGTTTTTGGTCGATGATGTTGATCATGGAAAGAAGCTGAGCATGGCTTTTGTTGTCATCGTATAAACTGAAGAGTTCCCCGATTTCTTGTAAAGAAAAGCCTAAACGCTTACCGCGAAGTATTAAACCGAGTCGAATTTTATCTCGTCGTCCATAGACACGATTAACGCCATCTCGTTTAGGTGAAAGCAAACCTATATCTTCATAAAAGCGAATACTGCGTGGTGTTATTTTAAATTCGTTTGCAAGCTCGCTGATTTTGAAAGTCATCACATTGAGTCTCCTGCAACGTTAGATAGGTAAAAACTTTTCACCTATCGGTTAAGCAGAGCAGTGATTTTGAGTATTAAAATCCCAGCAAATGTTTCTTAACGTTTACGTAAATGTTAGTGCTATGCTTACAAAAGCGTCAAGAAATCCCCTAATATTCCTGCAGGCAATGTTTTCTAAATTGACGTAAAGAGGTGATTGGTATGAGTAAGGATATTCTGATCGTTGCTGCTAAAAGAACGCCAATTGGGAGTTTTCAAGGCGATTTACGGCATTTTTCCGCCACTCAGCTTGGTAGTATTGTTATTGAAGCAGCATTACGAGATGTTAAACGTGTTCAGCCAACAGATACGACTTTAGAACATAATAATGAGATAGAGTATGAGCACATTGCACAATTGATTGATGAAGTCTTTATGGGCTGTGTATTAACGGCAGGTGTTGGGCAAGCCCCTGCAAGACAAGCAGCTTTGATGGCAAAAATTCCTGTATCGGTTTCCTGTACTACGATAAACAAAGTTTGTGGCTCAGGGTTAAAATCAATCTTATTGGCTTGCGATATGATTAAAGCTGGAGCGATTCGAACGGCTGTCGCTGGAGGCATGGAAAGTATGACCAATGCACCTTATTTACTCACAGACAGTCGAAACGGTATGCGAATAGGCCATAAAGCGGTACTTGATCATTTATATCTAGATGGATTGCAAGATGCATTTGATGGGCACTTAATGGGCGTTTATGGTCAACAAACGGCAACAAAATATAATATTTCACGAGAAATCATGGATGAATGGGCTGTAAGGTCAATTAATAAAGCCCGCAAAGCGGATAGTCGTCAGGCATTTCACGCTGAAATCGTCCCTATTACTGCTCAGAGTCAAAAAGCATTAGTGACGGTTGAAAAAGATCAGCACCCGAATGAAGTGAATATTAAGAAAATACCAAACCTTCCTCCTCTATTTTCGCAACATGGTGAACAAGGTACGATCACTGCCGCTTCATCAAGTGCTATTGGTGACGGTGCCGCAGCTTTAGTGTTAATGGAAGCTGAACAAGTTCGACGACAAGGCTTATATCCACTGGCATCAATTAAAGGTTATGCCAGTCATAGTCGATCCCCCGATGAATTTACTATTGCACCTATTCATGCCATTAACCAATTATTAGATGATCTTAATTGGTCTATTGATGATGTGGACTTGTGGGAAATTAACGAAGCTTTTGCTGTGGTGACAATTGCCGCGATAGAGCAGCTAGGTATTGATGCTGAAAAAGTGAATGTTAACGGTGGAGCTTGTGCATTAGGTCACCCAATAGGCGCGACAGGAACAAGAGTCGTGGTGACATTAACCCATGCATTACGACAACAAGCGCAAATGTTGAGTGGCACGAAAACGCTAAAAGGTGTTGCTGCTGTATGTGTTGGTGGAGGAGAAGCATTGGCAATTGCGATTGAAGTTGATGTTAAATAGTATGACATTGAAGATTGGAAATAAGTTAAAGGAGTAAGTGATGACAGGAATGGTGAATGTTTCCTATATCCGTTGTACTGATGGACATAGTATTGGTGTACTAGAGCTGGATAATCCATCATCGCTTAATGCACTTACGTTAAATATGCATAAAACGATTTACCAGTATTTACAGCTTTGGCGTGAAGATGAAAGCATTGTTGCTGTAATGATTAAATCGGTGGGTGATCGCGCTTTTTGTGCAGGTGGGGATGTGCGCAGTATGTATTATGCAATGGAAAATGATCCTGCTTTAAAGCATCAACAAAAGCCACCAAAGATAGCGTTAGATCAAATTGAAAGTCACGTAGCTAAGCCATTTTTAACGGAATATTTCTCCGTTGAATATAGTTGTAATTTACTCATCCATCACTATAACAAGCCCGTAATTGCGTGGGGACATGGGTATATCATGGGGGGAGGATTAGGATTATATATTGGCGCAAGCCATCGCGTTGCTTTACCGAATACAGTATTAGCGATGCCGGAAATAACTATTGGCTTATATCCTGATGTTGGTGCGACATGGTTTTTAAACCAGCTTCCTGATGGGATCGGTATGTTTTTGGGCTTAACAGGTGCACATGTCAACGTTTGTGATGCTCGAGATTTAGCAATGGTTGATCATATTGTTGCAAATAGTGCTTATGATAATGTTGTTAAACAATTAAAGCATTACCCATGGTCAACAATATTGGCTGATACGCAAAGTCAGTCATTGGTATCAGAAGCAATCTCGGTCATATTAAATAACGGTGCTGAAAAAGCGCACTCTGTGTTACCTGCAAATCAATTGATGCCATACTTTGCACAAATTCAGGCGGCTTGTTTTGCTCAATCATTACCCACTATTTACGACCAAATTAATGCCATTGATGGTTTGGGCCGCTGGATAGAGACAGCAAAAAAGGCCATGAATGCAGGTAGCCCTATTACCGCACACATTTGTTTTAAACAAATACAAAGCTACAAAGATGTATCTTTACTTGACTGTATAAAAATGGAACTGGGTCTTTCAGTAAATTGTGGTTTGTTAGGTGAGTTCAAAGAAGGTGTCCGAGCGCATTTAATTGATAAAGATTATATGCCTAACTGGATTTATTCATCTGTAAATGATGTTGATAACAAGGTAATTGAGCAAATATTTACACCTATCTGGTCTGAGCATGAGAATCCAATTAATCAGGTCAATATTAGCTAATTATTTATAATAACTTAGATTTTATGAATAGAAATATTGTGATGGATAAATATACGTTAAAGTAACAGAGTTAAACTTTTGTTTTAATTCAGGAGCAATTAATGAATATTGAGAATAGCGTTGTTGTCATTACCGGTGCTAGTCAAGGTCTAGGCCAAATGATGGCTGTAACTCTAGCTCAAATGGGCGCTGAATTGGCTTTAATTGATATCAACTCAGCTGGGTTACGTCAAACGCAAGATCAGTGTCATATGTTAAACAGTAAAGCAATGATCTATGAGGCTGACGTAACAAGCGAAGATGAAGTTGTTCAAGCATTTGCACATATTATTGAAGATTTCGGTCATATTAATGTCTTAATTAACAATGCTGGTATTCTTGATGATGGCTTCCTGGTTAGTGAAAGTAATGACGTATTAACGAAAATGCCGCTAGACCAATTTCAAACGGTGATGGATGTTAATGTTACTGGTTCATTTTTGTGTGGACGAGAAGCCGCTGAAAAGATGATCAAGACAGAATCTCAAGGCGTTATTATTAACATTTCAAGTGTCGCTAGAGCAGGAACATTAGGCCAAACTAACTACGCGGCGTCAAAAGCGGCAGTTGCAACGATGGCTGTGGGCTGGTCGAAAGAGTTAGCAAAATACGGTATTCGTGTTGCTGCAATTGCTCCCGGTTTGATTGATACTCCTTTAACTGACCAATTGAAGCCCGAAGTGCTTGAAAAAATGAAGGCATCAGCACCTTTTGAGCGTGTTGGTAACCCTGAAGAGATTGCCCATACAGTGAAGTATATTATTGAGAATGACTACTTCACTGGGCGTATTCTTGAAATTGATGGTGGTATGCGTTTATAACGTTAATTAACCATAAAACATCGCATATAGTGCCATGCCTCCGCCGACTACAAACATAATCATAGAGACAGTAAAGGCGAATTTAGCAAGGTATGGCATTAATTTTTCCATGAGATTTCTCTGTTCATTATTTCAATGAATGAATATTACCTTTCATCTTCTGTTTAGTGAAGATAATTAAATTTATTAAATATAATTCTATTACTTATTCTTTATACTTATTTCGTATACAATTGCGAAAAACAAGATTAGAGATATCTTATGAGTATATTAAAGTCTGCAAAGCTCGCTTACAGTCATAAAAATCACGGTAAAACATTATCTATCGCTAAATACGCGATTAGAGCGATGGTATATTCACGCCAATATAATGAACTCGCTCATTTCTTTTTAAATGATCAACGAAAAGAAGTCATTGATCAGCAACCTGAATTTTTAATGCGCTTTACAAAACCCTATTTGGCTACGTGTTTTTCTAAAAATCAAATTGTTGAGGTTTTAAAAAAACATTATAACTGGATGGAAAGCCATTTTTCAGATTCAGCTCGACATACTATTTATACTGATGAATTAGAGCTTTATAGCTTTGATATTGAAGAAAAGTCCTATCAAGTTAAACTAAGTTTTGACCACACTTATCGCCGCGAAGGGGAATTAGCGTTAATACTGACAGATAGCAATGATCACCGTTATTACGCTATTGCATTTACCGTTATTGATAATGATATTTATGTTGGTTGTATGCAAGGTGGTTCTAACGATAATGGATTTAGTCGTTTATTTACGAAAGCTTTTTATGGCTTACGACCAAAGTCTTTTATGGTTGAAACCTTACGTTTATTTGCTAATGATATGAATATTGAGCATATATATGCGGTTAAAAATAGTGCACATGTATACACTGCTAAGCGCTATGGTAAAAAAGCATCAACGATCAACCTTAACTATGATCAATTATGGCAAGAACATAATGGTGAAGAATACAATGATGCTTTTTATTCATTACCATTACATACAGAGCGTCGCGCAATGGAAGATATCAAACGACCAAAGCGTAAAATGTATCGTGAACGTTACGCCTGGTTAGATGAATACGATCAAGATCTTAAAGAACAATTGGATAGTGTTACGATTCAACATTGATTTATTGTAGTGAATGAATCGATTTAGCAATAAAAAAGGCTTGTCACGATACATAGTGACAAGCCTTTTTATGTTTTTCTTATTTTAACCTGCTGCGACGTTATCTTCAGGATATTTCAGCAAGGTTGGTTTAGGACGAGCTAACATGTATGCCAAGGTTAGTGGGCCTAAACGACCGATGATCATGACGACTATCATGATGTATTTACCGGGTTCAGATAAGGTTGCTGTTAAACCAGCAGTAACGCCTACGGTTGCAAATGCTGAAATGGTTTCAAACATTACCTCATAGAATGGGGCTTTTTCCGTGATCATTAAGGCAAACATTGCAATGGTAAGTACAATGCCACTAACCACAATGATGGCTAATGATTTTGTCACCGTTTGGTTTGAAATTGTGCGCTTAAATAGCACTACACGATCACGTTGCTTTAAGAACGACCATGTTGCCAAAATAGCTACGACAAAGGTTGATACCTTAATACCGCCACCTGTAGATGTTGAACCAGCACCAATAAGCATTAATAGCATCATGACCAACATAGTTGGTTCAGTAAACTTACCAATATCAACACTGTTGAAACCGGCTGTACGTGCTGTAGCTGATTGGAAAAAGGCTGCTAACCATTGCCCTGATTCATTAAGTGACCCAAGAGTGTGGCTATTATGGTGTTCTAAAAGCCAAATCATTACGGTACCAACAAATAATAGGATGGGTGTTGCTATTATCATTATTTTTGAATGCAAAGATAAAAAATGGAACCCACGGTGTGCATTTCTTTTGATATCAGAAATAACAGTAAAACCTAAACCGCCTAATATGAATAATGATGAAATCGTAATAATAACAAGAGGATCATCAACATAGCGTGTTAAGCCATCTGAAAATAAAGAAAAACCCGCATTGTTAAAGGCTGAAATCGAATGAAAGACAGCAAAGAATAGACCTTGCTCCCAACCCATCTCAGGTACCCAGCGTAGCGACAGAAAAAATATACCGATCAATTCACAAATAAGCACAAAGATAATGATGTGTTTTACAAGGCGGCGAATATTTGTGAATTTATCTTGTCCTAATTGTTCTTTCGTTAATGCTTGTTGACGTAAGCTTAACCGCAAACCAAACATGTAAAGTAAAACGGCAGACAATGTCATTTGTCCTAAACCGCCAATTTGCATGAGTAGCATTAATAACACTTTACCACTAATGGAAAAATGCGAGCCTGTATCTACTACACCTAAGCCCGTTACACTGATCGCAGAAGTTGCAGTAAATAGAGCATCGACAAAACTAAGCCCTGAAACTGAAAATGCAGGTAACGTGAGCAGGATTGCTGCTGGCATTAAAATGGCTAAAAAACTAAAAATGATGATCTTAGGTTCAGACCATCTTTTTTTATGGTTGTCAGTTTTGATAGGGACATACATGCCCCTGTTTGGAATGAAACTCATAGCTTTCTTAAAGTCTCAGTTAATATTTTTTCAGGTCCTGTGATAATTAAAATATCGCCTACTTGTAATTCAGTGCTTGGATCAGGAGCTTTACGTACTTCAGGGCCACGTTTAAGTGCTAATACTTGGGTTTCTTTATGAGCACCACATGGGTGTTCATATATTTTACGTCCCATATTTTTTGCTGTAACGACCACTTCTGCGAGTGAAATACCACTTCCTAGTTCAGAGAACTCAAAAATACGTTTATCTAACATATTGCGAGCTATACGAATCCCCATATCACGTTCTGGACGGATGATCTTATCTGCGCCAATTTTAGATAAGATTTTGCTATGAGGTGTATCCTTTGCTTTAACCCAAACTGTTTTCACTCCCGCCTCTTTTAAAAGAAGAGTAGTAAGAATACTGGCATTAACATCTTCACCAATTGATACCATAACAAGATCATAATCGTCCAATTTTAGCTCAGAAATGGTGGCTTCATTTGAACAATCAGCAACAACAGCTTGAGTTGCGACATCTGCCGCTTTACGCACACAGGTTTCATCAAGATCGATAGCAAGTACTTGAGCGCCACGCTCGCTAAGTTCTTGACAAAGTGACATACCAAATCTGCCAAGACCAATAACGGCAAATTGTTTATCTTCAGGATTCATTGTTTTTCCCCAAACTGTTTTAGTATAGCGTTTTAATTGTTTTGTTGTTGATTCAAAATACATTTTTTAAAATGTTGTAAAGACTATGGACGTGTAAAATTTGTCTTATTCAATTTAAGGTACGTAGTCGTTACACATTTCCAATTATCAAAATAGATCGTGAATAGTGCTAGGATTTTATTTGTAATACAAGATAATTGAGTGTTGGTATAGATTGCACCTGCTACAGAGTATTCTGTAATATTAACTTAATCTATTGATTTAAATTCAATTTATTTTATTACTAGTGCGTTTATTTTAAAAATAGCAATCTTATATTTAGTACAAATCATATAAACTTATAAATTTTGCACATCTAACTGTTGTTTTTTTGCCCATTTATGTGTGCGGTGTCACGTATATAAGTTAGATGAGTGTAAATAACTAATTTGTTCTGCTTTTTTACCTCAAAACGCCAATATTTGCATTGTAATAAAGCTGTTTCCCTTTTCCTTGATTAATATTACTTGATAAGTATCAGACAGGGCATTTTTATGCGTTGTTTTTGATATGTCGTTTAATACATAACTATTAACACTAAAGTTGACGTTGTTATCGGCAGTGCGCTGAACGATTCCATTATACTCGAAGACGAGTAAGTGGTTATATCTGCCACCTTTTTTGTGGTTATTGCGTTATATGCATTGTGTTCTATTTTTATATTTCGTTCGGTAATCGCACCTTTAATCTTAGGTGTCTTTGATAAGGAAATTTAGAACTTTCACATCATGAAACTCATGATTTTCTGATTATCTTGAAAAGATTTAGGGCAGGGTAATAAACCGCTCTGCCAATATTGTATGCCATTATTTTTATTACCTCTGTTCGTTATCGGAAAGAAGTAGTTTAAAAACATGTGAATAAATAAAATATTGCCAGCATGTTTGACGTTAACTTTACAGACCTCATTCTGTTCTATGTGGAAGATATATATGATAATTAACTGCCATCATTAATGTGAAAACTTATGGTTACTTTGATAAAAATAGCTTGTAACAAATACGAGAAAGAATAAAGCCTGTGATTAATCCTCCGGTATTTGCAGCTAAATCTAGCCATTCGCCATAGCGATTAACATAAGGCTGGATTAATTCAATTACTCCGCTCCATGTAATACACCCGACAAATAACCAAAACCAATATTTAGGCATTTTTAGGCCAATAGCAAAAATTAATGCGCTATAAGCGATAAAGTGATGTGTTTTATCTGTTCCTGGTACTTGGGGTAAGCTGGGTTGAGGTAATAGTGATAAAACTGTAATTAACATTAGCGTTAGTAAAGTAATAACTTTCCAGTGTATTTCTATAAAACGTAACAATGTAGGCATAAGAAAGGATTGCTTTTATATAAGAGTAATAGGATTTTTCGATCATACGTGTGATTAAGTAATGTTCAAGATACTTATCATTGATAAGTAGCAGGAATAATCCTGCTACTTGAAGCTATTCTAAATTATCGAAATCGGTCTTATCTATTAGAAAAGGGGCATTGAGTAAATAAGATTGGCTGATAAAATGCTCAGCAAGCGTTCTGACCGTCTGTAAGTATAACTCAAAATCCTCTTGGTGTAGTTGACTTATATGTTGCGTTAAAATAAGTCGACATAGTTCTCCAGTAATCGAGTGTGAAATTTGTTCGACAAGTTTATATGTCGCTTGCTTTGATAGTTGAAAGCCTTTATCAATATCTTGATTCACAATAACTCGACTAAATACAAGGTCGAGACTTTTTGTTATATCCTCTTGTGTTGTAAATGCGTTAATGAGTGATGTGATTTGTTGAATAGATAAAGCAGACATGACCATTTCACATTCAGTATTAAATGTATTTTTAACCAAATCAGTTGTTTCTTTCTGAGTGATGTGGGTCAGTGTTCCACGCCTGTTCGCCGCTTTAATAGCAAAGTCTTGTTGTGATTGACGAATAACCTCAGTCAATTCCTGACTTATTTGATCAAAATTCTGAAAGTTGGCACTAAATCCATAATGGCATTGTTTGCTGATGGTATTAAGAGACGCTCCTTGAAATGATTGCAGAAGTAGATAGAGCGTGTAAGTGATCTTATTTTGAAAGATACACGCATTTTTTTTTGCACTATGGCTATTAGATGACGGATTTAATGCCATAGTGGTTAGGATTTGCTGCACAGCACTTTGAACTTCGAGTTCTAGGCTGGCAGTTTCGCATAACCTTGTGCTCATAAGCGTACTCCTTTAACGCTACTGCTCTTTAAGCATGATACAAGATTATACGAATTTCACGTTTTAAACGTTTAAATGTGAACAATATTATCGAAAAAGCATGTTTTTATAAAGAAAATAGCAAGTTACGACATACTAGTAAGGATCTATTTTTTATGATGTATTGTTCGGTAGATATATTTTACGTGTAATCTGCCTACTTTTTAACCGTTTATCTAAACTATAACAGGATTTAGGAGGAGGGCTGTTCAGTTTTGTGAGTAAAGCGTCAAGTGTGATGGTGAAAACTGAATAATGGCAGTGAAAAGAAGATTGCTATATTTAATATTTAGATACAGCAACCTTATAATTTATCATGAAGCTAATTAGAGTGAGTATTCGTGAGTTGTGCGACTGTTGCCACTCTCGTATGTAAAGTGATTTGATTATGAAAAACCATCAACTTAATTTTATTTTTGTAGGCTGTTAACGTTCTAACTTATTAATTAGCTCTGTTAATTGCTGGTTTAAATCATCGTTAATTAATGTGTTTTTTTCTAAATCAAAGTTTTCATAGAAACTAGGTATAGATAATGATCCTACCACCTTGGCGTCAAAATAAGGTGCAGACGTAACAGCACTATTTAATACACTCGCAGCGCCACCAGGACCCGGAGAAGTAGCTAGCATGATCACTGGTTTATTTTGGAATACCTTTTGATCTATACGTGAGGTCCAATCGAAAACATTCTTATAAGCCGATGTATATGAACCGTTATATTCTGCAAATGAAATTAAAATAGCATCCGCTTGGCCAATCTTATCGAAAAAGATTTGTGCTTGTTCTGGAATGCCTGAGTTATTTTCACGATCGATACTGTAAATCGCCATTTCAAAATCATTAAGGTCTAAAATTTCAACGTCATCAGCATTAGCTTGTGATGCCGCATATGTCACTAATGCATGGTTGATAGAGTGTTGGCTGTTAGATGCCGCAAAAGCAAGTAGTTTCATTTTTAAATCCTCATCGATAAGTCTTTTAACAACATACCGTTGTTAACCTTTGTACAGAGTGTATATTAGAGTTCAAATGTAATTAATAGGCTAAAAGTGATTAGATAGATTCCATATGGCTAATAATCGATTGTTTGATGGTATCACTGTGTTTGTTCAAGTAGTGAAGTGCGGTGGTTTTGGTGCCGCTGCCGAAGCTACTGGACACTCTAATTCTTATGTAAGTAAAGAAATCGCCAAACTTGAAAGTCGCTTAGGGGTTCGACTCCTTAATCGCACCACAAGGAGCATTGCTTTAACTCCTGAAGGGAAGACTTATTATCAAGAGTGTGTACAACTGATTAGTGATGCAGAGCAAGCCGTTGCGGAAATAACACAAAGTACCGTTGAGCCAAAAGGAACGTTAAAAGTTAGTTGCCCTGTCTGGTTTGGTAAACAGTATTTAGCCGATGTTTTCACAACATATTTATCTCGATACCCTGAAGTTACGCTCGATCTAGATATGAGTGATAAGCCTATTGATGTGATTGCCGACGGTTATGATTTAGTTATCCGCGCTACTGCTAAATTAGATGACTCGAGTTTGATTTGTAAGCGTATTTATAGCAGCAGAATTTGCACAGTGGCATCAAAACAATACTTAAAAGTCTATGGTTACCCACAACATCCTTCGGAATTATCCGCTCATAGCTGCTTTTGTTATACTAATTTGAAAAAATTCAATGTCTGGGAATACCGAGATAAAGCAGGAAACAAAACACTAGTCGAAGTACAACAACGCGTATTGAGTAATAGTACGGAAATGTCACTAGCACTGGTTGATAATGGATTGGGTATTATCCGTGTACCTGAATTTTATATAGAGGCACAACTACAATCAGGTGAATTAACGCTATTATTTGATGATTACATTTTCCCTGAAATTGATGTTTATGCGCTCTATCCAACACGTAAACATGTCGCATCGAAAGTAAGCTGCTTCCTAGATTTAATAACAGAAATAGTGACACCGTTTTAGCTTACTAAGCATTGGCATGCTTCGTCGAATATCTTGTTACAAGTTTTCTTTTTTTTTGTGATGTAAAGTGGTATTTTTTCTGTATTAGTAGTAAGTCTTCTGTATTTACTGCTTCATTACTATCAAGGGTATAGATAAATGAGCAATGCTATTCGTCTGCGTGCACTAGAGAAAACTGATCTTCGCTTTATTCATCAATTAAATAACAACCGCACGATTATGGCGTACTGGTTTGAAGAGCCTTATGAATCGTTTGCAGAGCTTGAAGAGCTATATCGTAAACACATTCATGATAGTACTGAGCGTCGCTTTATTGTTGAAAATGAAGATGAAGAGTCAATTGGTCTTGTTGAACTGGTTGAAATTAACAATATCCACCGTACAGCGGAATTTCAGATTATTATTGCGCCTGAATTTCAGGGTAATGGTTATGCGCGTACTTTAATTAATCGTGCGCTAAACTATGCGTTTACGATTCTTAATCTACATAAAGTATATTTGCATGTATCGGTTGCGAATGAAAAAGCGATCCACTTGTATGAAGAATGTGGTTTTGTAGAGGAAGGCCATCTAGTGAAAGAAATTTTCATTAATGGTAAGTACTGTGATATTAAGCGAATGTATATCTTACAGGATGAATATTTCTTAAGCCGTAATCAGTAATTAGAAAAACCAGACAAGGTAATGAAGACAATAACTTGTCTGGTTTCTATTTCAAATATTAACTCCGTAAGCTATTTAGCTCACTATCGCAAGAAAAGTTACCCATCTCAGGATCTGTAACAGCTTGAAAGTTGTGTTTGTGATTCATCTCAATACGTCCTGCTGCTTGTAATGAGAAATATTTACAATTATCTGCTGTTATTGATAAATCATACCAACAGTGTTTACAGGTTTTATAAGCGATATGTTCTACTTTCCCCGCCTTTATCTTAATTTCCACAGGATCTTTGCCGTAAATATTATCTGTTATTGTAATGATTTGAGTTTGTTTAGAGCGATTTTCAATTTTAAACGATAGGTGAGGGGTAGCATGACCTGCTCTTGACTCTCTGTGAACGATTGAAACAATTGGCATCTCTCTATGCTCAGATGTAAAACCTTTTACTCGACGAATGAAGCCATTGGGACCAAAGGTCATTAAATCAAAGTCTCTATGATCACCAATTGTCCATTTATCTGAAACTGCAGGTTCAAGCTTATTGGCTCCTTTTGACGCTACACTGTATTGACGTGGCATGGTCATATCATATGGGCTATTTTCTGGAGCGAGAAATTTGTCTTGCTGGGGCTCATTATGGGCAAGGTAGTTATAGGTTTGATATACGATGCCTTGTTTGCCTTGGTTAGCGAACTCAAACATTACGGCATCAGATTTAAATTTAATATCTACTTTAGGCGCATATGGAAGCTGGCAAGATGGGCGAGAACCATTTTGTGTAACCACGGGTAAACCAATTAAACTCATTTGTGGTTTGGTTCTTTTTCCTGACTCATCGTATCCATATTCATGTTCATGACCAGGTTTAGGCAGATGTTTCTGATGCTCTTTTTCTGCTGCCGCTTTTAACTGAAGGGCTTCAAATTCTGATTTACCCTGTGGAAAATCAATTGTGTGACTCCGCTTTTCAAAATCAAAACAAGAGGTGAGGTCGCCACAAATTTCACGACGCCAGGTCGAGATATTTGGCTCTTCAACGCCTGTTACTTTTTCTAAGAAGCGCAACACAGAAGTATGATCAAACACCTGTGAGTTAATATTCCCGCCAATACTCCATGGCGATATTACGTAACAAGGCACTCGTGGTCCTAATCCATGTGAAGCGTTATTTACAAAATTATCGACATTTTCCTCCGTTTTTGAATAATCGGTATCATAATAATATTCATTATGGGTATTGATATTTGACTTACCGTACACCTTGTTATCAGGTGTTTTGTGAGGAACCGACGGTGGTGGCATATGGTCAAATAAGCCATCATTCTCATCGAAATTAACAATGAATACGGTTTTAGCCCAAACGCTAGGATCTGAAGTGAGTATATCCAAGACTTCAGATGTATAGGCTGCGCCTAATGTTGGCGTCGAGCAACCCGGATGCTCGGAGAATTCATCCTCAGTTACAATCCAAGTAACTTTAGGTAAGCCTTCATCACTGTTATAAAGTGCTTTGAATGTTTCGATAGAAGCTTGAGTTTCTGTTCCTATACCATTTAAGTAGAAAGGCGCTGATGGATTATTATAATGCGCATCTCTAAAGGTTTTAAAACCAGCAAGGGGGTTGTCTGTGTAGTTATTGTTAATATTCTGCACTAAACGCCACGATATACCCGCTTGTTGAAGCCTCTCAGGATAGGTTGTCCATTTATAACCGTTTTCGATTTCATCTGGGCTATCAAAGTTTTCATGATTATTATTAATAACAGGCCCATTTTTCTTTGCGTGAGGATCATTTGTACCAGACCAGTGGACGACACGGTTAGGATTAGTACCTGTTTGTGTTGAGCAATAATAAGCTTCACATAAGGTAAACGCATTCGCGAGAGCAAACTGAAAAGGGACTTCTTTTTCTGTAAAATAACCCATTGTTCTATCGGTTTTATTCGGTAGCCATTGGTCCATTTTACCGTGTGCATTTGCATATTGTGCATTATTAAAAAGATGGGGAGTACCTGCAAAAAATTCGTAGCCAATATTTTTGCTGGTATTAAAATACCAAGGTAATAATGTCTTTTTAAATGTACTTTCTTCGTCTGGATTAGAGTTATGCTGATTCCAAACAAAATCCCCATTAGGTTGCCTTAACGGGAAGCGGTCTGCAAAGCCTCGAACACCTGTCATTGTGCCAAAGTAATGATCAAAGGAGCGGTTTTCTTGCATTAAAATAACGACATGCTCAACATCTTTGATACTACCGTGCTTGCGGTTCGCAGGGATTGAAAGTGCCTTTTCAATACTTGCAAACACATTTGGGGTTGTACTTATTGCTGCAGCCCCTGCGCCAACAACGGCAGACTTTTTTATAAATGAGCGACGACTATCGTTTACCATAATAATTCCTTATTAAAACTCAGGTTATTGATTAACCTTAAGCTAATTTGAATAAGGAATATTTCATAACTATTAAGCTATTATTGTTAGTATGGTTATTAACACAGCGCTGACATTCGCTTCGTAAAATTCACCACTAATTCACTAATTTGTCATGGTGAAGTCATTGTATTAATTGGTAACTGTGCTTCTACTATTATCCCATAATGGATACTTTTTCATTGCTTGTGAAAAGATAGGCTCTTGATAAAGACTGCTTAACCATTGCTTTATATTTGGATAATCGGCTTGTCTAAACCATTGACGTTCAACATGCGAAAATTGTCGTATAAAAGGCAATATGGCGTAATCAGCTAAGCTCAATGTATCTGTCATTAAATACTTGTGATTAGACAGACGGCTTTCGAGATCAGATAGAAATGATTCACAAAGTTTACGATAGATTGTTACTTCTGGATTATAATGGCGAGCATCGGATTTATAGTGATCTAAAGCTAATATGTACTTATGATCATTTCTTGCTATAAGGCTAAGCATCTCAGCAAAGAAGTGGGGGGCATGAGTTAACAGTAAATTATGAGGATCATTTTTGTTCAAAGACCAGATCATGATTTCTAAACTTTCATCAATATAGTCACCATTTTCTAATACTAGTAAAGGTACCGTTCCTTTCTGTGTTATGTCTAACATTTCGGCAGGCTTTCGCCTTAAATCAATATCACGTTGCTCAAATTCAAGTTCAGCAAGTGCCAGACTCAACCTTGCTCTAATGGCGTAAGGACATTGTCGTAGTGTATATAAAATAGGTACTGACATATCTAAAACCTTCAACTTATCCCCTTTGTAATTGAGGGTAGTCTAAAATAGAGCATGGTGCGTATATCTATGTAACGTATTGTATTGATTCATTACCATAAGCTAACGAATTAGAGTATAAAGATCTGTGTTTACGATATGCTTACAATACATATAACATTTTAGCCTTGTTTTAATTTGATTCTGTGATGAGAGTAATACGGATGAATGAGCAGTTAGATCAATATATAACACAACAAAAACAGGCATTTTTACAATGTCCAATGCCTGATTTACAAGAAAGATTAACCGATTTAGATAAGATCTCATTATTAATTACGCAGAATCAACATGCTATTTGTCATGCGATTGCACAGGACTTTGGTCAGCGTTCGGCTTCAGAAACAGCATTGCTTGAAATATTTACCAGCATTGAATGTATTAAATATACACAAAAAAATCTGTCTCGTTGGATGAGAGTACAAAAACGTCATACCTCGATATGGTTTCAACCTGCTAAAAATAGAGTGATACCTCAACCTGTTGGCGTTGTTGGTATTATAGTGCCATGGAACTATCCCTTATTTTTAGCTATTGCGCCTTTGGTTGCCGCGATTGCTGCGGGTAATTCAGTGATGGTGAAGATGTCTGAAAACTCCCCAGAGCTCTGTCGATTGCTACAACAGTTATTTACAGATACATTTTCGTTAGAAAAGGTTCGCTTTATTGCAGAAGAAGGCAACACAGGTAAAGCATTTTCAGCATTACCGTTTGATCATTTAGTCTTTACGGGCTCAAGTGCAACGGGCAAAGCTGTAATGGCAAATGCGGCGAAAAACCTTGTACCAGTGACCTTGGAGCTTGGAGGGAAATCGCCAGCCATTATTGCTGATGATTATGATCTCAATAAGGCATTAGAGCGAATTTTAGGCGGAAAAACGTATAATAGTGGTCAAACATGTGTAGCGCCAGATTACCTGTATGTTCCTGAGGCTTTGTTACCAGAAGTTGTAACAAAAGCAAAAAAGATTATAGCTAAGCGCTTTGTCGATATTAACCACCAAGATTACACATCAATTATTGATAGTCAGTCCTTTGAACGATTAGTGACGACTTTAGAAGATGCAAAAGCGAAAGGGGCCGATATTTATAACTTGATCCCCAATTCATCTCCTGATATGAACTCGCGTAAATTCCCACTCCACCTTGTTATTGGAGTGGATGAGAGTATGCAAGTCATGCAGCGTGAGATTTTTGGTCCTATTTTACCCATCCTTGGCTATCAGTCGATAGAGCAGGTTATATCATCAATAAATAAAGGTGATAGGCCACTGGCTCTATATCTCTTTTCTAACAATAAAGATATACAACAAAAGGTTATTCAGCAGACGCGTTCAGGTGGCGTCACAATTAATGATGTAATGTTACATGTGGCGCAAGATGATTTACCCTTTGGTGGTTCCGGCCATAGTGGGATAGGTCATTATCATGGAAAAGAAGGCTTTGAACGTTTATCGAAGATGCGCCCTGTAATGTATCAAGCGTCTTTTTCAGCATTGAAGCTATTATATTCACCGTATTCATCATTAGGTAAACGCATGATTAACTTTATTGTTAATCGAAAGTTTGGAAAGTATGACTGATTGCATTACTAATAACGTAATTTATGTGGGCTTTTGGCAACGTGTAGTCGCGACGATTGTTGATACATTGGTTGTTTCATTAGTCACGGCACCATTATTGTACAGTTTATACGGTGATTTCTTCTCGACTGGGTCGAGCGCTACATTTGATCCTGCGAGCTTACTCGTTAATTATGGTCTGCCATTTATTGGCGTGATGCTTTTTTGGTTATACAAATCAGCGACACCAGGGAAAATGGCAATAAAATCGATCATTGTTGATGCGACAACAGGGGATAAACCGACGGTTAAGCAATTTATTATTCGTTATTTATCAGCAATCCCTTTAGGAATAGGCTTACTTGCCGTTGGCTGGGATAAACGAAAACAAGGATGGCATGATAAATTAGCCAATACGGTTGTTATCAAGAAATCTAAATAAAAGATCTTTGTTGGATATAAATAACGAGATAATAAAAAGCCCTTAACGATGAGAATGCTAAGGGCTTTCTTTTATCTATGTTCAGCGAAACTAAAAATTATTTCTTAGTGTATGCCGCAATGATAACCATTTGAACGCCGTCTGCACGACCTTGGATATGAAGAGGGTTATCAGTTAGGCTGATGTTACGTACCGGAGTACCACGCTTAATTACCATGCTAGAACCTTTAACTGGAAGGTCTTTGATGATTGTTACGTTGTCACCAGCTTGTAGCTTGGCGCCGTTTGCATCAAGTGTTGGAACAGAAGCTTGTTCTTCTTCAACAAGGCCTTTATCTGCCCATTCTTTAACATCATCTTCTAGGTACATCATGTCAACTAGGTCCATTGCCCAGTCAGTTTTTGAAGATAGACGCTTAAGTTGACGGTAAGCCATTACTTGTACAGCTGGAACTTGACTCCACATAGAGTCGTTTAGGCAACGCCAGTGGTTTTCATCTGTTGTCTCTGGAGCTTCAAGCTGACCACGGCAAGTATCACAAAGGTATACACTACAGCCTGCGCTCTTATCTTCAGACGCTGGAACTGCGTATACAGCTAGGTTATTTTCAGAAGAACATAGTTCACATTTTGATTCGCTACGATCTTTTAAAGCTTGTTCGATAGTCATGGGAATTGTCCATAGAGTGATTGTGGGCACATTATGCACATCAAATAATCATAAGGGAAGAAAACAAGCGTGAGATCACGAAATATATAGTACATCAGACTGTTTAGTGTCCAAAGGAAGAAAAATATCATAGGAAATTATCCAAGAGACAACTAAAAAGTAATCAGATTTTAACCTTTTTAACCAAAGCCAAAGTTATGTTTACGATGTCGTATTTATTTAATGGGCATGATTGCTAAAATTGCTGCTTTAAGTAATAGATATTATTATTTCAGGTTATGAATGGTGTCACTTTTTTACTTCTTACTTCTGCTCGTTTGGTCATAATTTGTTACTTTATAAGCCTAATTAAAAGGAAAATAATTAAGAAGGCTTGTATGAATAAAATGACAACGTTTGGGCTAGCTATTGCGGGAATACTGTCTTTTCCTCTCACTGCAACAGCATCAGAAAGTGATATTAGTGCATATATTATTGGTGGTAATCAGGTTCAAACAAATCCTGAAGAGTTATCAACTGTGTATATTCAAGCTGGGACTTGGGAATGTACTGGAAGTTTAATTGCTAAACGTTGGGTATTAACCGCAGCACACTGTATAAGAACGGGCCCGCAAAATGCCTCATTGCAAACGATACCTACAGAAAATATTAAAATTTATGCAGGTGTAACAGGGCGTTCTGATTTTGAGCCGGACAATACTTATCAGGCTGTTGAAGTTATTGTGCATCCAGATTATTTACCTGAACCTTTAAAAAATGAGGATGGTAGCCTTGATAGTAAAAATAACACTAAATTTGCTTACGATATTGCTTTAATAGCTGTATCTAGAAACATAGACACGGCGAAGATTGTTTCTTTACCTACAGAGCAAGAAGCCTTTGAAATTGAAACTGCGTTAAGTGAAGAAGATGGTAAGTTACTGGCTCAAGGGTGGGGGCGTACAGCAACGAATAATGAAGGTGGATCTGATGTTTTGATGGAAGTAAATCTCAGTTATTTACCAATGAGCCAATGTTATTTGCAATCACCGGGAGAAAATTGGTTCTCTAGCCCTGCAGATACATTAAAGATGTGCACATTTGAGAAGGATGATCTTATGGGGGTATGTTTTGGAGATAGTGGGGGGCCTCTTTATTATCAAAGTACTGCAGGAGAAACTGTTCAATTAGGAATTACCAGTTTTGGTCTACCGCCATGTGGAACTGATTCACCTGATGTCTATACCCGTGTAGGTGCTTACGATGACTGGATTAATAACGTAATTGCAGAGAAAACACCAATACTTAAAGATAATAGCGATAACGGTGGTGGTGGCGGTTCTGTTGGTGCAGGTTTAATGATGTCATTACTGGCAATGGGCTGGTTACGAAGAAAGCGTAGCTAATAACTATTGAAACGAGTTGCTGTGGACTTGATTTAATATTTTCTATGTTTGTTAGAACAAGTTACATAGAAAAAAGAAGCCTGTCGCAACTCGTTTATCTTTCTAAGCAAGCAATGAAGAGTATTCGGTATCATTAAATTAGCTGTATTTTAAAAGGATTTAATGATGGTGAACAAATTAGCTCATTCTTTGAGTGTCTGCATTGCTTTAGGGGTAAGTAGTTCTGTCTACGCTCAAACAGAACAGCAAAAACTCGTTCCTTATATTATTGGTGGTGATGAAGTCGCGGTTGCAACTGAAGATAATTTCATGGCGTCGCTGCGTATGAATAAAGCAAATGAATCACATTTTTGTGGTGCCACCGTTTTAAATGATCGCTGGTTAGTCACTGCAGCTCACTGCGTTGTTGGTGGCGGAGGAGCTGGAGCATCAGGCTTGGCAGTGGTAGCACCATCCGATATAACCGTTACCACAGGCCTTGTTGATAATGCATCAGCAAATATTAAAGATATTTATTCAGCGACTCATGTTGTTGTTCATCCTGATTATAACCCTCTTATTTTACTTCAAGTTTCAACAGATAACGGCGTTGATCTTGAAACCGAGATTATTAATACTGCATTAGATAATGATGTCGCGCTTATACGTGTAAACCGTGATTTTGATGGTGTTGGTAAAGTTACGCTAGCGTCAACCAGCTTAGCCGTGGAGCTTGATGATAAATTAAAGGCAGAGTGGAACGAGAAAAATCTTCCTGAAAATGTCAAAGTCCAAGGCTGGGGGGTAACAGAAGCAATATCAACGTCAGAAGATGAAGAGACGGCGGAAGAAAATAGCTTAGCTTATGAAGGTGATACTTCAGATACCTTGCTAGAAACAATGTTAGCAAGTTTCCCAATTGATAAATGTTATGAACGTTTTGAGTCTCAAGATCCTGCCGGTATTTTTATTGATAGCCCATCAAATACAACTAAACTTTGTACATTGCCAGCGCGTAAACTTGAAGGCCCTGATTTGCTCGGTCCTGATGCTTGTTTTGGCGATAGTGGCGGACCACTATTAACCCAAGATAATAATAGCAACTGGGTACAAATTGGTATTGTGAGCGGCGGTTCAGCAGGTGAGCCTCAATGTGGATCACTTACACGACCAACGTTTTATACCCGTGTGGGAACTTATTATGACTGGATCAATGAGTCTGTTGCTGTTGTACCAGAACAAGTAATCACATTGCCTGAATTTTTAGCCAAAGAAAAGGCAGACGCAGAAATGAACTGTAATGACAGTATCTCTGCTAATAACTGTAATATCACTGAAGATGATGGTGGAAGTGGCGGCCATATCGGTGCTTTATCGCTTACGTTACTTGGAATGATGACTTACTTAAGGCGTAAAAAGAGCTAAATGACTCACTATTAATTTACACAAACCATCAGTACAAGCTGGTGGTTTTTTATGAATGATATTGATGAAATTACTTAGCATAAATTTATCAAAAGTTGTGTTGAATTATGAGTAATTAAAACGATTTATTCACAGTATTTTTATGTCATAAATAAAGTGAAATTAATAACTATTTAGAGTTAATAATTTCATTTTTTTTATTTAACCTTATGATTCTTATTGTTTAATTTTTATTTGTATAAGTCACTCTTGTTATAAAAATACCCATGGAATACGTATCGTAAGGAGAAACAAATAGTCCCTATTATCCACAGAAGCTGTGTATAAGTCTGTGGGAAAAGCAGATAGGCTAGATTTGGTGCCGCCTCTGCTAAAGTCAAGAAGTTGTTAATGATAAAAATAGTGTAATTGATGTCCAATTGATTTAGTTCAATATATAGACATAAAACTAAATTTTTCCTTAAAAGTTAGCATCTTTACTCTTATGCAATTTCTTGTTGTAGCCATTCAGAAAGTGCCATCAACTCATCATAATCTTCTGAATGCGTGAGCAATAAGCCACAGACAATGGATATAACAGATTTGGCATTAAATGGATAACCAATTGCCGCTTGACTTAGGTCATTCATCATATTGTGGTATTGGGTAGGCGCATCATAGTAGACTTTGGTGATCACTCCAGCATCAACATTCAATTTCAGTTCTACGTGTCCCCATGAAAATTCAGTTTCTAATGATTCAATAAAACTAGGTGATTGACCGTAATTCCAATCCCAACTTTTCAGACGATAAAAATTTGTACTAAATTCGAACCAATCGGGATGCTGGTTATTTACAATAACCGTATTTTCGACATCAAGCTTTAGTGTTTTTTGAATACTGTCACTAATGTAATGACATAATTCATTATGTTCTAATGGACGAATATGTTGGTTAATAGAGGTATAAGATCGTTCAAGGTTTTGATGATTGAGAATAGAATAACGACTGTTCATGTACTTTGATATATCAGCAAGAGAGGTATTTACTCTTAAAGTAGTATGAAAAAATAAATATTCTTCAGAGACTGATAGCGCAGTATTAGAAATTTTTCTATTTTCAACTAAGCATTCAAGATTGTCAGAGACTGCGATATCTATTTTCAATGGCTCAAATGTACCTATTAATATTTTTTCAATTAAGCATTGTGTTAAATAATGAGTAGGGCCGATTAACGCAATATTTGTGTGTGTTAAATCTTGATAGATAGCACCGCCAATTGTATGACGCCTGACAATGTTAATATTTTCACGACGAAGTAGCTTCGGCTTACATACACGCCAAGGATTTTGGTCTTTTCCTATATTAACAGAGCGCTGATTTTGCCATAAAAAAGCAATAATATTGTTGCCATTCGCTTGTTTCAGTAATGTTTCTTCAATCGCTTGATTGAAGCTTGGATCGGTTGATTCTGAATAATAGATAGACAGTTTCATGAAATTATCTCTTATCATCAATCTTTGAATTATAAAAATACATTGTTGCATATACGCCAAGTTTAATTAAGTGAGATAACTAAAAATTAAAAGTATTTATATGAGGTACATCGCATTAGTTATTTTTAAATTTAAAAATACTGTCATTTAATACCAAATTGGAATTTAAACGGGATTTTATTAAAAATAATAAATACCTTTATCACTATTTAAATAATAAAGTGTGATCTTGATATTGATTCTGTTGTTAACTTTTTATTTAGAACCGCGAAATAAGTATATTCATACTTATCTTATTTAATCAGCTGCGGCGTGATTTAATCATAAATAGAAGCATGTTATGTCATTATCAATAGTACAGCGCACCATTGTCGGCTTTATAATAATGTTTATTCTTATTGCCGTAGTTGGAAGTATTAGTTATATCAATACCAGTCGAATCCATGATCGCCTTACTGATGTCACTGAGGTGTCGACACCTATGGTTACATCGGCAAGTCAATTACTCGCGAGCTTACGTGAAAATCAGCTATCAGTTGTTGATTACCGTACGACTCAATCATCGAACTTATTAAATGAGCGAAAAGAGGCGGTATTACAGGCTCAACGTGAATTTAACACTGCAAAACAACAAGCATTGCAATATGCTGTTGATGAGGAAGCGAGACTAAAGCTATCAACGGCACTTGCTGCAGCTGATAAATTTTTTGAATTATCACAAAAAACAATTAATGCGCATAATCAATGGATTGCTGTTAATGACCGATTGACAGAGCTTAATTTGTCGTTTCTTCGATTAGAAGATACTTATCAATGGTCTGCGAATTTATTACTTCAACGTGCGAGTGTAAAACGCTCTTTAAGCAATCGAGCTGAACTTATTACCAGTGGTATTAGTCGTGACTTAAAAAATGTCCGTCGTGCTAATAAAAATACTAACTTTGAAAAACTAAGCCAAGTGCTTGCTAAAGATATTGAATTAGCAAAACAAGGTTTAGAGCGCATTAATGTACCTGAAGATGTGAAAGCGCGTTATGCGCGTAATTTACAACGCGTCCATGATTTAGCATTGGGTAAAACAGGATTACTGGCGGTTATGGCTGAAAATAACCAGCTAGAAAGTCAACTGTCAGCTTTGAATCAACAGTCTAATCAGCAAGTTGTTATTACTCAAACAGCACTTAATGATTATATGCAGTATGCGAGTAGCAATGCATATAATAGTCGAAATGCTGCTGATGCTGCAGCCAACCAAGCGACGTACAGTATTATTATTGCCTGTTTGGTTTCAGGTGTTATTGCTTTAATTATTGCCTTTACTACGGCAAAAAGTATCCACACGCCATTAGCACGTATTAATGCGGTATTACGTAAGATGACAGCGGGTGATATGACTCAACGTACTAATTACCAATCTCAGTGTGAATTTGGTGCGCTGTCTCGCTCAATCGACCAACTGTCTGAAAGTATGGCTGATATTCTCACCAAAATTAACGATGGCTCTTTACAACTAGTAACAGAGGCAAATAAAACCGCTGCTACAAGTGAACAGGCGATGAGCCGTGTTGAAGATCAAAAACAACGTACAGATCAAGTAGCCGCTGCTATTTCTGAATTAGAAGTCAGTGCGAAAGAAATTTCACGTTCATCAGATCTGACTGTGAATGAAGTCAATGAAGTAAATCAGGCTGCGCAACAAGGGCGAGACTTAGTATTTAATAGTCGAAACATCACAGAGCAACTATCGATTGATATTACTGAAGCGGTTGATATCACACGCAAATTAGAAAGCTTTACGGTGAATATAGGTAGTATCTTAGATGTTATCCGCGGCATTGCTGAGCAAACGAATTTATTGGCACTTAACGCGGCGATTGAGGCAGCACGTGCGGGTGAGCAAGGGCGTGGTTTTGCTGTCGTTGCTGATGAAGTCCGTGCTTTAGCAAATCGAACTCAACAATCAACAGAAGAAATAAATGAGATGATCGATAACCTTCAGCACAGCGCTGAAATGGTAACTAAGGTCATGGCGAGAAGTCATAAACAAACGGAGCAATGTGTTGAACAAACACGTTTGACAGATGAAACACTACAAACGATAGCTGATCGTATGCGCGTTATTCTTGAAATGGCAGAGCAAGTTGCTCATGCAACCGAAGAGCAAATTTCAGTGAGTCAAGATGTTGCTGAGCATATTAATGGGATTGCGAGTGTTGCTTACAACGCAGAGTCAGAAGCGCGTGAGTCTGCAAACAGTAGTGAGTCGCTATCTAAACTAGCTGCAGAACAACGTCAATTGATTGAACGATTTAAGGTATAAATATGAAACAGAGAATGGCTTCCCCTTTTTATACAAAGGTTCAATCAACCTTATGTCGCAGTTTTGTTATTAGTGGTATCGCGTTAGCTGGTCTTTCACCACTATCGGTAACTGCACAACAGTATGATTCCTCATTAAAAGGTACTGTATTGGTTGATTCTTGGCGACAAGATGATGCGATTTGGAAAGATAAAATAATTCCAGCATTTAATAAGCATTACCCGAATATTAAAATCACCTATCGCTCACCAGAAGGGTTGACCTCATTTCTTGATGATTTGAATACCAATCTTGCCAATGGTAATGCTGGCGACTTGATTGCCTGTCGTCCATTTGATGGTTCGTTAAAGCTGTTTACGCAGGGGCACCTTAGCGATATTACAGAAATGGCTGGGATGGAGAACTTCCCGAGCTTTGCATTAAGCCCTTGGCAAACTGATTCAGGTGCACAGACCTTCTGTTTGCCTATGGCCTCTGTAATCCATGGTTTTTTCTACAATAAAGATGCATTTAAAAAACTCGATTTAAGTGTACCTAAAACAACGGCTGAGTTTAATCATGTGTTGAATATGATTAAAAACAGTGGTCAGTATGTGCCTTTAGCAATAGGCACGAATGATAAATGGGAAGCCAGTACGATGGGCTTTCAAAATATAGGCCCTAATTACTGGAAGGGCGAAGATGGACGATTAGGGTTGATTAATGGCACTGAGCGTTTTGATTCACCAAAATACCGACAAGTATTTCAGGAATTAGCGAATTGGAATAAGTTTTTAGGCAATGGTTATCAGACACGTAAATATGCCGATTCCATTGAATTGTTCAAAACAGGGAAGGCGGCTATTTATCCTGCTGGCTCTTGGGATATCAGCACCTTTACAGGCCAGCTAGATTTTGGCGTATTTCCACCTCCAGTAGAAAATCGCGGTGATGAATGTTATTTCAGCGATCATACTGATATTGGTATAGGGTTAAATACTAAAGCACAGAATAATCCAGCGGCAAAAGCGTTACTAGAATGGATGACAACGGCGGAGTATGCTGAGTTATTGACTAACTCTATTCCTGGTTTCTTCTCATTATCTAACCATTTCTTTGAAGTTGAAAACCCGATAGCGAAAGAAATGATGGGATGGCGTAATGAGTGTGATTCTACTATTCGAAGTGCAGCGCAGATTTTATCTCGAGGTAAACAGAGTTTTGAGGCTCAAATCGACCAAACCAGTGTTGCTGTGTTAAATGGTACAATGACACCAGAACAAGCTACACAGTTAGTTCAGGCGGGGTTAGATTCATGGTATGTGCCACAAAGAGAAGCAAAAGTTGCAAGCTTAATTTGCCAAGAATAATCAGATAAGCGTATTAAAAGCGATGCTCTAGAGATAGAGCATCGTTTTTTTGTTTGTAGCGGTAAGTTCTTAATTTTTCTTAATAGGATAGATGTTATAGCTATTGTTATCTGTTTAGCAGGTGATTAATATGCACATTCATTGTGTTTAGGTGTTGTATTGTGTCTAAGATATTAGTGGTTGATGATGACGTACAATTATGTGTGTTATTAACTGAAGTTCTCGAAGATGAAGGTCATGAAGTTAGCTGCGTTCATTGTGGTGAATCTGCGTTAACATACCTTCAATCAACAGGTGTCGATCTGATATTGCTGGATGTAATGTTACCTACTCTTGACGGTATGCAGGTTGCTCGCCGTATTTGTCAGCGTTTTGCAACGCCAATCCTTATGCTTACAGCACTAGGAGATGAAGCAACGATGCTTGATGGTTTGCAAGCTGGCGCTGATCAGTTCTTGGTTAAACCATTTAAAGTTGATGAATTGCTAGTACGTATATCGGCAATCTTACGAAGAGTGGGACTAGAGCGCCAGCGCCATTGTTTGCCCTCAACATCGGTGGAATTAGAAAGTCAGCTTTCTCGCTTACCGTTAACTGGTACAGAGCTCGATTTACTTAAATACTTAATTAAGAATAACGATATTGTCGTCTCAAAAGCCACATTACAAAAAGATGTTTTGAAGAAAGAGCTTAGCCCGTTTGATCGTAACCTTGATATGCATATCAGTAATATACGTCGTAAAATGGTGTTAGCAGGAATGTCTAAACAGCACATTAAAACAGTGCGTGGGAGAGGGTATAGTTACTCTTCATGTGTTTCGGAGTAATGCGTTTTCTTCAAATATAAAAAATAAGACGATACTCGATCGTCTTATTTTTCGGCTTAGATAATAGAGCCATCATTAATTCTTTAATACACGATTATCGCTAAAAGTGAGTAATTCAAGATTAAAAGGGGTCGCTTGCAGCTTAGGGTACTGCTGAGAAAATAATGTTTCATCACGTTGTTGATCATAACTATGCTGTAAATAGCCATAGCCACTTGGATACTCAAGATTCCAAAGTTCACTTTTCGCTATACGGCTAACGGCAAGAAACTGTCCAATATAGCTGGCTTGGTTGGCAGTAATTGAAAATGTAACATCCATTTTACCTATGTTTTTGGATATCAGCGTTTTATTACCATCTGACCCTTCAAGTTGAATACTGAAAATTTCGTATTGTCCTACAGGTAACTCAATATTAAACAAATGACCGCTAATTGTTGAATCCTCAAAATGTCCATCTTCATTGTTATTGGTGATCGTAATAATATTACCCTCTCCAATACTCAATTTATTGCTACTTAGAGGGCGAATGTTAATCGTTGTGAGCAGGTTTTTACCTGTTTTCGGCCATTCGGTATTAGCACCCAGAGTACCAACAAGATAACCTGTGGCTTGATTATTCTCATAAACAGAATCAGGAACAGAGACTTGTAAACCTGATGAACAGCCGACTAATAATAATGTCAGTAAACAAATAATGGTCTTCATCATAGAACTTCCTTTTGCTGTGATGAATAGAGTTAAGAAGCATAATGTTAAATGAGTAAAATGCTAAGAAATAAACGCCATAACTATTGTCATGTAAAAATACAGTATCGTCTATCTGTGACGTGTTTTTTGTGACTAGGATAGGCTGAATTGCTAGTTACTATAGATAAAAAGAGAAGCAAGTGTTTAGGAGTATAAACAAGTGAATGTTTCTAAAGTGATACAAGGAAAGCATCGACTTCCTTTGCATAAGCAAAGCTTAGTTTTCCGACTTTTTTCTTATTTTACCGTAGGCTTACTGGTCATATTAGGGCTTCAGAATTTAGCAGAGGTCGCTTTAGTCAAAACATTGTTACATGTCCCGCAACAGGTTCAGCAAGACATTTTGAAGATGGCAGCAGAAGTTGAACCTTTAGCTGAAAACGGTGATCCGCAGCGACTTGCTGAGTGGGAGAGTAAACAAAAATATTATGCTTTTGTACTTTACAGTGATAACAAAGAGATAAGTACCCGAATAATGCATCCTCATTTTAAGTTTAAACTTAAATATGCTCGACCATTGAATTCAATTTTAGATTCTCGTGTTAATCAACCCATTTTTACGATACCTCTAAAAAATGGTAATAAATTGGTGGTTCAGTTACCTCATGAATTACACCCGGCCAAAAATTTTTCTTTGTATTTTGGTTTAATACAGGTAGTGATTGCGATTCTGATCACCTTAATGTTTTCATTAATTATCGCACGCTATTTGCAGCGACCATTAGATACTTTAAGACACGCGAGTCGTTCTTTAGCTAATGGTGACTTTTCAGTGCGTGTCGCTCATGTTATGGGAGAGAAAGTAAAAGAGTTTAATGAATTAGCGACAGATTTCGATAACATGGCAAATCAAATACAATTGCTAACAGAGAAACAACGGCGTTTAATTCGTGATGTTTCTCATGAACTTCGAACGCCTTTGGCTAGACATAATTTATCATTGCATTTAATCCGAAAGCGTACCTCATCTGAACATTTGCATTTAGTGGATCGGTTAGAGCAAGAATCAGAAGAGATGAATGAACTCGTCACAGAAATCCTTGAATTTAGTCAATTTGAAAATGCAAAAGCGAATATCAAGCTTATTCCTGTCGACGTCCAAACTTTTTGTGATTCAACGGTTGAACAATGTTTACAGCTAAAAGCGCATGGCCAATCGATCATTAAAGATATTGATAGAGCACTGCCAATGGTTCAGACCGATACGCGATTATTAGTACGAGCAATTAAAAATTTAATAGGTAATGCGATTAAATATGCTGGAAGTGAAGCCAATATTATCATTCATACCAGTATAAGAAATAACGCGGATCAGTCTTATGTTGTTGTATCGGTTTCAGATGATGGTGATGGGATCCCTGAGCAACATTTAAAACATATCTTTGATCCGTTCACGCGCATAGAGGGTGCACGAGATAAACAATCTGGGGGTTATGGTTTGGGGCTCGCCATTGTAAAGGAAGCGATGCTAGTCACTGGAGGACAAGTAGAAGCGGGTCGTTCAGTTGAGGGAGGTTTAAAAATATCGTTATTGTTACCGATTATAGAAACAATAAAAAAGTAGCCTCAAGATAAAAACATAAGAGTGATATCCTTTCTGGCTATCACTTTTTTTATTATAACTTCCAGGACTAGATGTTCAATACCGCACCAAGATTCCTTTGGAGAATAGTGCTGTTGTGTTCATTATCTTTTGATAACCACCATCTATTGAATCAATAGATTTATAGTATTAGCTGTACGCATTCAATTGATTTAAATTTACGCCATTAAACGAGATTGTATTTTGTAAATAAATTTTTTTTGATTTATATCAAATCGAAAGTTTTGTTTTGGTGCAGTTTAATGTTTTAGTTAAAGATGAAGAATTCCTGTTGATTTTTTATTTTAAATCGCTAAAAAGAATTATATCAAATTTTAAAATTTCAAATTTAACGAATCTTTTTAATTGCTTCTCAATACCTAAGAGCTATATTGAATGGAGCTAAGAATTAATGGCAATAATACTAATTAAAATAAAAAGGTGAACACTCAATGTCTAAATGTCCATTCCACAACACGCACGCGGTTAATCCGTCAATTAACCCTGGTAATGGTACGTCTCCAAGTGATTGGTGGCCTAACCAACTTAAACTAGACATTCTTCACCAGCACGATCGTAAATCAAACCCAATGGGCGAAGATTTCGATTATGCCGCTGAATTCAAAAAGCTAGATCTTGAAGCTGTGAAGCAAGATCTACGTGAACTAATGACAGATTCTCAAGACTGGTGGCCAGCAGACTTCGGTCACTACGGCCCTTTCTTCATTCGTATGGCATGGCACAGTGCAGGTACATACCGTACTGCTGATGGTCGTGGCGGCGCGAGCACAGGTAACCAACGTTTTGCACCACTAAACAGCTGGCCTGATAACGTAAACCTTGATAAAGCACGTCGCCTAATTTGGCCTATCAAGCAAAAATATGGCAACAAGATCTCTTGGGCTGACCTTATTATTCTAACAGGTAACGTTGCACTAGAATCAATGGGCTTTAAAACATTTGGTTTTGCTGGTGGTCGTGAAGACATTTGGGCACCAGAGCTAGACGTTTACTGGGGTAAAGAAAAAACATGGCTTGCTGATGACACACGTTACGAAAAAGACAGCGAGCAACGTGATCTTGAAAACCCACTAGCAGCAGTACAAATGGGTCTTATCTATGTTAACCCAGAAGGTCCAGACGGTAACCCAGATCCACTTCTAGCAGCACACGACATTCGTGAAACATTTGCGCGTATGGCAATGAACGATGAAGAAACAGTAGCGCTTATCGCTGGTGGTCACACATTCGGTAAAACACACGGTGCAGCAGATGCAGCACACGTAGGTGTAGAACCTGAAGGTGCTTCAATTGAAGAGCAAGGTTTCGGTTGGACATCAAGCTATGGTAGCGGTAAAGCTGGCGATACAATTTCAAGTGGTCTTGAGGTAACGTGGACAACAACACCTACGGAATGGGGTAATGGTTTCTTCCATAGCTTATTTAGCCATGAATGGGAATTAGAAAAGAGTCCTGCAGGTGCTTATCAGTGGATTGCTAAAGATGGCAAGCTAGAGTACCCAGATGCATTTGGTGATGGTATGCACCGAGGTACTATGCTAACAACTGACTTGTCTCTACGTTTTGACCCAGCATACGAGAAAATCTCTCGTCGCTTCTACGAACACCCAGAAGAGTTCGCTGATGCATTTGCACGTGCATGGTTTAAATTAACTCACCGTGATATGGGTCCTGTATCACGTTACTTAGGGCCTGAAGTACCAGCTAAAGTGTTCACATGGCAAGATCCAATCCCAGCGGTTGATCACGAGCTAGTAAACGATGCTGATATTGCAAAACTTAAACAACAAATAGCTGCATCTGGTCTATCAATCAGTGAGCTAGTATCAACAGCTTGGGCATCTGCTTCTACATTCCGTGGTTCAGACAAGCGTGGTGGTGCAAACGGTGCACGTATTCGTCTAGCGCCGCAGAAAGATTGGGAAGTAAACCAACCTGAGCAACTAGCGAAAGTGCTAAACGTACTTGAAGGCATTCAAGCAAACTTCGAGAAAACAGTATCTCTTGCTGACTTAATCGTACTTGCTGGTGGTGTAGGTGTGGAAATGGCTGCGAAGAATGCAGGCCGTGACATCACAGTACCATTTACTGCTGGTCGTATGGATGCATCACAAGAAGAGACCGATGTAGAATCATTTGCTGTTCTTGAACCAATTGCTGATGGTTTCCGTAACTTCGAAAAAGCGAAGTTCACAGTTGCAGCAGAAGAGCTATTACTAGACCGCGCACAACTACTAACGCTAACAGCACCTGAAATGTCAGTGCTTGTAGCTGGTATGCGTGTACTAGGTGCGAACTACGACAACAGCGAGTACGGAGTGTTCACTGAGCGTAAAGAAGCATTAACTAATGACTTCTTCGTTAACCTACTAGACATGGCAACACAGTGGAAACCAACATCGGTAGACCAAGATGTGTTCGTAGGTACAGATCGTAAGACTGGCGAGCAGAAGTGGATGGCATCACGTGTTGACCTAGTATTTGGTTCTAACTCACAACTACGTGCACTTGCAGAAGTTTACGCATGTTCTGACTCAGAAGAGAAGTTCGTCAACGACTTCGTCAATGCTTGGGTTAAAGTAATGAACGCTGACCGTTTTGATTTACACTGTTAATCAAAACGCAAAGTTTCAATACTAGCCAATGGTATGAGATAGAAACTTAACAACAAATATAAAGAGGCGCTCAATGAGTGCCTCTTTTTTCGTTTCAGTGTCGTAAACTGTTATCATAGCAATAACTTTTAGAAATTCTCCGATGCTGTATGAAAAAGCCTTATCCTGCTTCCACCATTCAAAACGTTATTAATAGCGCGATTTACCACTTAAACCTACGTGATCACTCAGAATTTGAATTGCGCAAAAAACTTGAAGCAAAAACAGAGAATAAAGAGTGGGTCGAAACCGTACTTGAACAAATGAAAAGCTATGGTTACCTAAAAAGCGACCATGCATTTTCCATACACTTCTGTGAGTTAGCTTTTAATAGCCAATATGGACGTAAATACATCCAGCAAAAACTTAAAACCAAAGGCATCGATGAACTCACCATAGAGCAAGTCATCACGGAAACAATGCAGCGAATGGCGATTTGTGAGCAATCGATGATTAACACACGCTTGGCACGTTTTAAAGACTTCTCAACCACATCGGCAGAGAAAGTCGTCAATGACTTATTAAAACGTGGTTTTAGTATGGAGGACATTTCTCGTGGTATTTCAGAGCATAGCGCGTCAGATACCTTATTGACCAAAGCACAAATCAAAGGCAAGAACGCCAATCTTGAAGCTGAAGTGATTAAACTTGCCAAAAAGCTAAAAGGGCGCTCATTAATCGCGCAAGAGCTAAAAATGAAGCATGTTGATATCTCAGAGCTCGATAATGTACTAGATGAACTAACTGAATCAGGTGAAATAGATTTCTACTACAACTGCCAATTAGCTCTAGCCAAGAAACGTTACGATCTCACCGACTTTAAAGAAAAGAGCAAAGCTTATGGTTATCTATCAAGCAAAGGCTTTTCTAGTGATGAAATTAAAGAAGCAATCAATGCTGTGTTAGAAGAATAGAAGATAAACTTACCTATTCCCTTGTACGTATTATCACGCTAAGTCTGATCTATTTTTATACTGCTCTAAACTTTCTGGGTTGGCGATAGCACTTGTGTTTACAACATTTCGTTGGTGGATGGCATCTCTCACCGCTTTTTCTGCTATTTTCCCTGATTTAGTTCTGGGTATTGCAGAAACTTGTAATATTTTTGCGGGAACATGATGGGGAGAGCACTGATTGCGAAGTTGCGTGTTGATACGATTGATTAAGATATTATCGAGCGTTACATCTGGTTGTAGCTGAACAAAGAGAACAATTCGAACATCGTTTTGATACTGCTGTCCAACAACAACAGAATCGACGACTTCATGAAACGGATTGACTTGACGATAAATTTCAGCAGTGCCAATGCGAATACCACCGGGATTTAAGATTGAATCAGAGCGCCCATAAAAGGTGAGCCCACCGTGATGAGACACACTGACATAATCGCCATGATGCCAAGTGTTGGGGTAGGTATTCCAATAAGCATGGAAATATTTTTCCCCCTTTGGATCTTGACTAAATGCGATGGGTTGATTGGGAAAACTGTTGCAACAGACAAGTTCACCGCATGTATCAAAGATAGCTTCTCCTGCTTGATTAAATACATTAACGTCCATTGCTAAGGCTTTGACTTGGCACTCCCCACGCCACACAGCACCGATTGGATTGCCAATGGCAAAGCAACCACAAATATCGGTTCCGCCTGCAATTGATGAGAGCTGAATATCTTGTTTGATGTGCTTATAGACATAATCAAACTGCTCAGGTGCGAGTACTGAACCTGTAGAGCAAATGATAGCAAGTTGTGACAATGTCACGTACTTGTTCGGTATGATCTGCATTTTTTCTATGGTCTCTAAGTATTTGGCGGAAGTGCCAAATAAGCGAAGGTTCTCTTTGTCTGCCATTTTCCACAATTGATAAGGATCTGGGGATAAAGGCGATCCATCATATAATACGAGTGTTGCGCCTGATGCCAAGCCACTGACTAACCAGTTCCACATCATCCAACCGCAAGTCGTAAAATAAAAAATGGGATCGGAAGGTTTAATATTGCAGTGTAATTGGTGCTCTTTCAGGTGATTTAATAGGGTTCCACCGACAGAGTGAATAATACACTTGGGTTTCCCCGTGGTACCTGATGAATACAATATATACAGCGGATGATCAAAGGGCGTAGGAGTAAACGCTAAATCAGGGTAATGAATAACATCTTCCATTTCTTGCCATGTACTCACGGTGATATGAGAAGGTAAGGAAGGACTTTGTAACAGTAGTTTATCGATAGGATTTTGGTTTATATAAGGATAAACAATTAATTTTTTGACACTAGGAAGGGAAGATAAAGCCTCTGCCAATGTGGTTAAACTGGTTATTGTTTTGTTGTTATAAATATAGCCATCGGTAGTAAAAATAACTTTAGGTCGGGTCTGACTAAAGCGTTCGACAACACTTTCAGTCCCGAAATCAGGAGACGTGGATGTCCATACTGCACCTAAAGAGGTGGTCGCTAGCATAGCAATAACTGTTTGCGGAATATTAGGCATGTAAGCGGCAACCACATCGCCTTTTTGTACCCCTTGTTGTTGTAAATACTGTGCGACTATTGCTACTTGCTGGTGGAGTTGTTGCCAAGATAGTCGCTGCTGGGCATGTTGCTTATCTGTATCTTTAAAACTGTGTTCGTTATAAAAAACAATTGCATCTTGTTGGCTTAGCTTCGTGCTGTAAGCAAGTAAATTTTCGGCGAAATTGAGCGTGGCATCAGGAAACCAGCGTTGATCTTTATTGGGAATAGGGCTGTGTGTTGGACAATAGACAATGTTTTCACCTTGGTTGCCAATTACATTGCAAAATTGCCATAGCTGTTGCCAGAATTGATCACTATGTTTTATAGACCAGCGATGCAATTGGGTATAATCATGAAATAGACGTTTGTGTTGTTCACTGATCTGCACCATAAATTGATACAGCAAACTATTTTGAATGCGTTTTCGACTTGGCTTCCAGAGACATTGCTTATAATCATCAGTCATTAGTATGTTCTCCGTCCTTCTTAAAATGCGCTATTTTTGTTGAAGAATTAAAGATGAGGTGCTGCTTTGATGAAAGGCTCAAGCTGGTTACAGTGTTTTTCTATAGCGTTAATGGTTGGAAAATTTGATAAATCAATATTAAAACGTCGGGCGTTATACACTTGAGGGATCAAAAATATATCGGCTAAGGTTGGGGCAAGTCCAAAACAGAACTTTTCAGGATTATTGTTACTGGCAAGCTGCTGTTCTAATGCTGTAAAACCTTGATCTATCCAGTGGTGATACCATTGTTTTTTTTGTTCTGCTGTAACGGTTAATTTGCGCTCTAAATAGTTGAGTACACGTAAGTTATTTAACGGATGGATATCACAAGCGATGGATAACGCAAAGGCTCGGCATTGCGCACTTTCTATGGTGTTACAATGCAGTAAACTTGGTGTTGGATAACATTGCTCAAGATATTCGATAATAGCGAGAGATTGATATATGTAACATTGGTTATGCTCAAGTGTAGGTAATAAACCCGTCGCATTCATGTTTTTGTAGTGGCGACTGTTTTGCTGATTATCAAGCAGCGAGATCGGCACACAGGTATAATCTAGCTGCTTAATGTTTAAGGCAATTCTTACTCGATATGAGGCTGATGAGCGAGAGTAATCATATAGGGTAAATGCCATATTCAGCTCTCTTTGAGTAATTAAGGTACTTGAAGTTAATGCTTAATAAAGGGAATAACGGCTTGTTCAATAGCCCCAAAAATAGAATGTTTATCAGCATCAAACATTTCTATTTTTACGCTATCACCGTATTGCATGAAGGGAGTTTGAGGCTCGCCTTGTTCTATCATTTCCAGCATTCGTTGTTCAGCAATACAACAAGAGCCAGATAACCTATCTACGTTAGAAACTGTTCCTGAACCTATGATAGTGCCAGCGGTTAATGGACGACTTTTGGCAGCATGATGAATTAATTGGGCAAAGTTAAATGTCATATCAACACCTGCGTTGGGGTTACCAAAGAGCTGCTGATTTAAGTGAACATAAAGTCGATTATTGACCTTGTTCTCTTTCCATGACTCGCCTAACTCATCAGGTGTCACCGCGACAGGAGAAAAAGCCGATGAAGGTTTAGATTGAAAAAAACCAAAGCCTTTAGCCAGTTCTGTTGGGATTAAATTTCTTAGCGACACATCGTTAACAAGCATTAACAGTTTAATGTGTTTCTCAGCATTTTTTACGCTTGTCGCCATAGGGACATCATCTGTAATAACGGCTATTTCAGCTTCAAAATCAACGCCCCAATTAAGATCTTCAACTTCGATGGGCTGTGTAGGGTTTAAAAACTGATCTGACATACCTTGATATATTAAAGGGTCTTGCCAAAAGCTTTTTGGCATCTCTGCACCTCTTGCTTTGCGCACCAACTCAACATGATTAACGTAGGCACTACCATCTGCCCATTGAAAAGCGCGAGGAAGGGGAGATGCACAATGCATTGGCTGAAAAACAAAACGATGCTCAAGCATTTTTCTATTTAGTGCGTGATAAAGATCATTAAGAATGGGTTCAACATCAGCCCAATGGTCCAGTGCATATTGCATGGTAGGGGCAATATGTTGAGCTGATACCGCCCATTTAAGATCGCGAGAAACGACAATGAGCTTTCCATCTCTACTTTGTTGTAATGAAGCAAGTTTCATTGTTGTTATCCTTACTTTTATTGTTATTCAGGATGTTGATGACGTTGCCATGACGCCACATAATTATGTAATTCAACCTCACTAACATTGGGTGCAATATCGAGAGGGTTTCGAGTATCTATCATTACTGCTACTTCATCGATAAATGTTTTAGGTGCTTGTTGGCTTTTTATTAAAGCGTTAGGGTGTGGACCATGTGGAAATCCGCAAGGATGAAACGTGATCATGCCGGGTTTAATATTGTCTCGACTGAAAAAATCGCCATGGTGATAAAAAATCACTTCATCATAATCATTATTACTGTGAAAAAAGGGCACTTTTAAAGCGTTAGGATCGCTTTCAACAGGACGAGGTACAAAGGTACACACAATAAAATTATCACTGACAAAGGTAGAGTGTGCTGATGGTGGAAGGTGATACCGATGGCTCATGAGTGGGCGAATGTCACGCCAATTAAGTTTTAGTACCGTTAGATTTCCTTTCCAGCCGATGCTATCTAAGGGATTAAACGGGTAGCAAATTGTATTAATTTGGTTACGCGCTTTTAACAATACCTGCCAATTATCTTCTGTTTGTTGTACTTTAAATGCAGCATTGATTTTAGGGTATTCAAGTATTGCGGGATCAAAGAGGGCATGTTCACCGACAATCCCATGATCAACACTTTTAAAACTGTTATTGGTTGCTTCAATCATCAACAAAGTAACCGTGTTGGGCGTTTCAATTCGCCATGTTGTAGAGCGAGGAAGCACAAGGTAATCCCCTTCATTAAAAGGCAGATGACCATAATCGCAATACAAATCTCCACTACCTTGATGAACAAACAATAATTCGTCACCATCACCATTTCGCACCAGATGATCCATACTTTTATTGGTTTGCCAAACACGCAGTTTAATATCGCTATTGGATAGCAGTAGTGGTGCATCCCAAGGTGTATCCCCGATTTGGGGCAAAGCTAAGGCATCAAATGCTCTTGGTTTATGTTCACCACACCATGAGACCCAACTTGTTGGCGGATGTTTATGGTACATGTGCGTTGCTGGGCCAAAAAAACCTTCTCGACCGCATTCGCGTTCGAAACTGTCATTGGGTAAGTCACAATGTGCTTGTTTGCTTGATAGCCCTTCAATAATTGGAAACTGAAACCATTTATGCATTCCTTGCCTCATTATTTACTCTTGCTATCACTTAACTGTGGTTGAAAGTGCAGAAATCGCAATATTATTGATTAGATGCAGAATGAAAGATGTTCATTCTTGTTTACATTTTTTGCATCATTAATCAGATTAAGTGTTAGTCAAATTAGGCATTAAAGCCTGTTTTTTAGTGATAAAAATGGCTGATAATAAGGATCACTTCTAATATTTATAGAGTTAATAATAAAAATAATAGTGTCGGTTGGTGGTTAGTCTATAAACGGAGGCTATTATGCAAAAGAAACAGAGTAGTAATCCGACAAAGCATTGTTATGTCTCAAAGCCTGTAGATCGTAATGGGGTTATTACTTGGAATGAAGAAGAAAATGCTATTTGGCATCATCTTATAACTCGCCAACTTCATTGTGTGCAAGGCAAGGCATGCGATGAGTATATAGCGGGTTTAGCTGAATTAGATTTACCTCACGATCATATCCCTCAACTAAAAGAAATAAATCGAGTATTACTCGATACCACAGGTTGGCAATGCGTTGCTGTACCTGCCTTAATAAGTTTTGATCATTTCTTTTCTTTACTCGCACGCAAGCAATTTCCTGTTGCCACCTTTATTCGTACTAAGGCTGATATAGATTATTTGCAAGAGCCTGATTTTTTTCATGAAGTATTTGGACATTGCGCAATGCTAACCAACCCATATTTTGCACAATTTACGCATTTTTATGGAAAACTCGGTGTAAAAGCGACGCATGAGGAAAGAGTTTATTTAGCTAGACTATACTGGTTTACGGTTGAATTTGGTTTACTAAATCAAAATGGTAAATACCAAGTTTATGGTGGTGGTATTTTATCATCGCCACAAGAAACACATTACGCGACGGTCAGTACCATACCGCAACGTGTTGCTTTTGATCCTATAGAGGTAATGAGAACGCCATATAGAATTGACATACTACAGCCTAAATATTTTGTATTGCAAAGTATGGAGCAACTTTACCAAGTGACTAACCAAGATATTTTCGGGTTGGTAGCAGAAGCACAGCGAAAAGGATTACGCGCTGCCACCTTTAGCTAAAAGGAAACGATTAATGACGAGTTTAGATAAATTGAAATGTGAAGCATGCCATTCAGGCTCACCAAAATTAAGTGATGATATTTTAGCTGAATACATGGCGACATTACCAGAATGGCAAATTATTAATCCTAACGGTGTAAATCGTATAACTCGTACATTTAAATTCAGTAATTACAAACAAGCGTGGGAATTTAGCAATAAAGTGTCGCAATTAGCAGAAGAAGAATTTCATCATCCGACGCTTGTTTTAGAGTGGGGAAAAGTAACAGTAACATGGTGGACTCACGACATTAAGGGGATTCATTTAAATGATGTTATCTGTGCAAAGAACACTGAAAAATTGTATTTGAGTTAAATCCGCATAAATCGTGCGTATATCATTTGTTTTCTTGTTATAATACGATGTTTTAAATCGGAATTTGCATTAAAAATAAGGCTTTATTTGTTTTTCTAACTTAAAGTTTCTTGCTCTAAATGCAATGAAGGAAGACAATACGCGCCTGTTTATATTTAGTATGTTTAGGTTTTGTCTAAGCAACACTACTTTTACTGTGTCTCGTTGTTTTAACATTTATTAAATGTATTCAACAGTCTGGTACGATTGCAGTAAGAATAGCGATAGAAAGAAATTAACAATGACAACACAAACGCCACAGCAACAAACTCCATCAGAATTGATGATCGCTTGCGAAGAATGCGGATTGGTAGTCGATATCCCAGATATCAAAGATGGACAAAAGGCGGACTGTCCTCGCTGTGGACATACCTTAGCGAAAAGAATCATCATGCCATTTCATCGCCCTTTAGCGTACGGTCTTGCATGTTTGATTATGTTGGTACTCAGCCTTTCTTTCCCTTTTCTTTCATTTAGCGTGAATGGAATGGGGCAACAAATCATGCTGCTGAATGCCGCAGAAACATTACAGCATTTTGAGAATAGCTTCCTTGCATTACTGTTGATGTTAACCGTATTGGTTTTTCCTGCGGTCTACATCATATTAGTCATGTATCTCTATTACCGTGCAGCGCATGTTAAACGAATTGGGTATGTACGCGGTAACCCTGAAACTATAAAGCTGTTGTGCCGAATATTATTTAAAATTCAGCCTTGGCTAATGGTAGATGTATTTCTCATTGGCGTATTAGTCAGTTTGGTCAAAATTTCAGCGTTAGCGCATATTGGAATGGGATACTCATTCTGGGCATTCTGTATTTACAGCGTTTTGGTTGTAAAATGTGTTTCATTAGTTGATCGAACATGGTTGTGGGATCAGTTTTTTGTCATGAAACACATAGAGGGGGTACATGATGGCGACACACATTTATCAAATAATCATGTGGGATGCCATGTTTGTAACCAAATAAATCCTCTGCCTAATAGCCATCATGCCAAATGTATTCGTTGTGAAAGCAAGCTTCATGGTTTTAATCCATCACATTCATTACAGTATTCATGGGCTTATTTAATCGCTTCGATTATTTTTTATATTCCAGCAAATTTGTATCCTATGATGTATACCGTAAGCCTAGGACAAACCGAAGGTTCCACTATCATGGGTGGTGTGGTGATGTTATGGAAAATGGGGTCTTGGCCAATCGCGGTGGTGATTTTTATTGCCAGTATCTTCATTCCTATGGCAAAAATGTTTGCCTTAGCGTGGCTTTATTACTGTGCAGGTAAAAAGCCGAATGACTCAACACGAGAGTCTGTAAAACGTTTGAAAATCTATCGTATGACAGAATTTATCGGTCGATGGTCTATGGTTGATATTTTTGTTGTCGCGATATTAGTTGCACTTGTGCAGTTGAAAAACTTGATGGCTATTTCACCAGGACCTGCTGCAATCTGCTTTGCAACAGTAGTGGTATTTACCATGTTATCGGCAATGAGTTTCGATCCTCGGGTGTTTTGGGGTGAAAAAAATAAAATTAATTATGGTTCAGAGTTAAACACTACTGAATCTAATCAGTAGTCACTAGCCAGTATTAACGAGAAACAGAAAATGAGTGATAACCAGCCAAATGAGGCTAAAGTACAAAACCTGAAGCAAGTATCTGCAATTTGGATCATTCCTGTTGTGGCTTTGGCTATTGGTATTTGGATGTTTGTTCAATATCTTAATAGTAAAGGGCCTGAAATAACGATTCGCCTTCCTAATGCCTCTGGTATTGAAGTGGGTAAAACCGCGATTAAATCTCTAAATGTGAAAGTCGGTGTTGTCACCAAAGTTCAGCTAAGTAAAGACTATAGCTATATAACAGTGACCGCACAGATGGATAATGATACAGAGCGTATGTTGAAAAACGATACTAAGTTCTGGGTTGTTAAGCCACGAATTGGCAAAGAAGGAGTGTCTGGTTTAGATACGCTTCTTTCTGGTGCGTATATTGAAATGCAACCAGGCCAAGGTAAAGATGATAAATATCATTTTAAAGCGCTAGAAGTCCCCCCTGTTGCACCTGCGGATGCGAAAGGATTACGTGTTGTACTGACAAGTCATGAAGCCGGTAAATTGAGTGTTGGTGACCCAGTATTATATGATGGCTTTACTGTTGGTCGCGTTGAGAAAACGAGCTTTGATATCAATAGTAAACTAGCAAATTACCAATTGTTTATCTTTGAACCTTATAATCGACTAGTACGCACAACCAGTAAGTTCATTATGCAATCTGGTATGAATGTACAAATGAGTGCTGAAGGTTTTAACGTCAAGATTGGATCATTGGAATCGTTAATTACTGGTGGTGTCACATTCCAAACACCATCTGATGATCAAGGTATGGCTCAGAATAAACAATTAAAACATTACCGTTTATTCGATAGTGAGCAAGATTATCACGAGAAAATGTACGATAAGTACTTAAACTTTGTCATGTTATTTAAAGAATCCATTCGTGGTTTGAAAGCGGGAGCACCGATTGAATACCGTGGTATTCAAATTGGTACGGTACAGAAAGTGCCATTGCGTTTACCAAACAGTGAAGAAGGTTTTACAAGCGAACAAATCCCTGTACTGGTACGTATCGATTTAGGTCGAGTATATAACCATTCAGATGAAGGTACATTGGATAATCTGCGTGTAAATCTTGAAAAAGAGTTTAAGAACGGACTTCGTGCAACATTGAAAACCGGTAATTTATTAACAGGTGCGCTATATATTGGCACTGATGTGTACAAAGGCGAGAAACCTGAAAAACTGGCTAAATATGATGGTTACGAAGTCTTTCCAACTAAAGCGGGCGATCTTGCTGAAGTGCAGAAGCAGTTAACTAATTTACTCAATAAATTTAATAAACTTCCTGTAGAAGATACATTGAATTCAATGACTGCGACTTTAAAGGCATCTGAGAAAACAATGAATTCAGCAGCGCGTGTTACACAAGATCTTGATCGTATTCTTAATCAAAAAGATACTCAGACATTACCGTCTGATATTAAAGCGAGTTTGAAAGAGATCCAAAACACCTTAAATGGCTTTAGCCCAAATGCAGCAGCGTACCAAAATTTACAAGGTGCACTCGTACAATTTGAGCAAGTGATGACGGAACTACAACCCGTACTTCGTCAATTAAATGAGAAGCCAAATTCATTAGTGTTTGGTGATGAGAAAGCGAAAGATCCTATTCCAGTTGGAGGCCGTAAATAATGAAAAAGTGGTTATTAATTGCAGCGGTAGCGCTTGCTGGAACAGGATGTAGCTCAACAGAACCGGCATTAAAAACATATATGTTACCGATGCCAACCAGTGCGAATACGGCACATAACATTAGTAATAAATCATTGTTAATTGTGCGCCCTGTTGAAGTTGCGGCACATCTTGCTGGTACTGGTTTAGTGTATCAAACCAGCCCCACTGAAATTGTTGAAGCGCAGCAAAACCTTTGGGGTGAATCACTGAGTACGCAGTTAACGCGTCGAATCACATTTGATTTACGCCAAAAACAAACTAAGTTTTGGGCAACACAGCTAACACCAACATTGTCTACTGCAGGTATACCACGCTTACAAGTGCGTATTAACCAGTTTAATGGTGTTTATAGCGGTGTTGCTGAAGTGGCAGGTGAATGGTTATTGATTAATGGTAATGGCGATTTACAAACCGTACATCCATTTTCATTCCGTGTACCTTTAGCAAAAGATGGTTATTCAGCGCAAGTGGAAGCACTGTCAAAAGGTGTGGATGAGTTAACGACTCAGTTAGCACGCTCTATCAAGTAGTTTTTGAACAGTAGAGTAAATATTAAGCCGACGTTAAATACGTCGGCTTTTTTATTTTTAAGAATATGAGATTCATTATTGTAATTGGCTTATTTAAATACTAGGGTTTTGTCTTTGATTTTAGAGAGAAAGATGAAATGAAAAAACTAAATGGTTCCTGTTTATGTGGCAAGGTGCAGATAGAAGTGCCTGATGATTTTGAGTATATGGGAAATTGTCATTGTTCTGAATGTCGTAAATTTACGGGGTCAGATTACTCATCGGTGGGAGGATTAAGCTCAGAGAAATTTCGCTTTAAAACAGGTGAAGATACTGTGTCGCTATTTCAAAAAAGTGAAGAAACGGAACTCGCTTTTTGTCGAATCTGTGGTTCAAGTTTGTTTTCAAAGAAACTAAAAACAGGCAAGCATAATATTCGTTTAGGAATTTTAGATGATATTCCAACGCATAAGCCGAGTTTTCATGTTTTCACGGCATCTAAAGCACCATGGAATGACATAACCGATAACTTAATACAGTTTGAGAAAGGCCCTGTTAAATAGCGTATAGATAGACAAGGAAGACAATTAACAAGGAGGTAACTGATGTATATCGGTGAAGTGTCTAAATTAACAGGGGCATCAGCCAAAACCATACGCTTATATGAATCGTTAGGTTTGTTGGGAACAGTAGTAAGAAAGGGGAGTTATCGGATTTATGATGATAACCATGTTAGAACCGTTATTTTGATTAAAGATGCACAATCTATCGGGGTTAGTCTTGCTGAATTTAAGAGGCTGCTAGGAGATAAAACAGTGCTAAGTTGGGATGTTGTAAGCACATTTCTTGATCAGAAAAGTAGAGCAATTGAAGAACAAATTAACCTATTGCACCAGCAGCAATCGATGATCAAAACATACCAAGACAATATTAATAAGTGTTTAGAAACTAATTGATTCTTCCCTACAGGGCAAGGTGTAAACTGAGCTTAAAAAGGGAGAGATATTTATGTGTATTAAGCTTCAATAGTAAATAGAAAATTATATTCTAGGGGGAGTAAACGAAGATTGTAGTGTTAGACATGTAACTAATTCTAAATGAACATAAATACATAGTTATACGTGATCGAAGCAATGAAGTAGTGTATTAGCATTCTAACACCATGAACTTATTATTTTAGACGATGTAATTATTTTCTATATTTTATTTTTTATACCAAGAAATATAATCAAAAATTCAGCCAAAAATAAGTGTAGTAGTCAATAAATACTGGTCTTATTTTAGAGGTTTACCAATATGGTTGTCAGACTTATTAGATATTAATCCGCCATTATATTGATGTAGTTGTAATTGGCTAAAATAGTGATATCACTACTTTCATAGAGCTGTTAAAAACAAAAGATCTTAGTAAAAATGTTGCGAATATGTGTTTATATTTCCGAGATTTTCACATTTCATCTAATAGTGTGAGTATACTATCAATAAGAATATTATTTCTTTATTCTGAAATATGACGTGAGTGGCTCATGAAACAGTATATTTCTCTTAATATATTCATATTGGTATTTTTTATAACTGCTTGTAATAATGACAATAGCGTTACAGATACAGTAACTGATAACAATAGCGTGTCAGTTATAGACACAGGAATTGATGACAATAGCGCCTCAGTTATTGATACAGGAACAGATGCAACTCAATCAGGTAAAGCAACCGTCTCTGGTACTGCGGCAGTTGGTGCTGGTTTAAAAGGACATTCTTTGGATTTGTTTGAACTCGATCCAACTAATAGCTCTCAACCGAAATTATTAGAAACAATAACGCTAGATGAGTCGAGTAAGTTTGAAGTTTCAATCCCAATGTCGACGGATACGAGTTCAAGAGTGTTCCTTGCACAAGTTAAAGATTTAGAATCACCTGATACTGTTGTTATCGAGTCAATTATTTTTGGGCAAGACTTTGATAAATCAGTAAAGATAACGCCTTTCACCAATCTCATCGCAAAAAGCCTGCTTAAAAGTGAAACAGCATTAGATTTAGCTTCTATGAGGCGAGAGTACGATCAAGTTGCCAGTAGTGTTGTAGCCATACTCAATCCTGTTGCAGAGGCGTTAGGCTCTTCGCTTGATATTGACTCTCTGTTGTTTGGTGATTTCTTTGTAGAATCAAGTGGTCATGATGAACTAATTGAAGCAGTCACGTTTGATTGTAATGATTCAAATTGTGCTGTTGATTTTGCAAGTGATAAAGTCAAAGAGAAAGTGATCGAGCTAGGGGTTGAAACTGAATTTACTATTAATGAGACATTAATAGATAAACTAACACAGGCGGGCTTTGCTCTTGATGAATTGAAAACTAGCCCAACCGCCGATTTTGACTTTACAGCAAGTATTAAAGAAGCCGGCCCTGTGGTGGTACTCTTTTCATATGATGCTTCTTGGGGCCAGCCAGGTGATTCATGGGCTGGATACAGCGGTAAGATCAAATTGATAAACCTTACCGACACCCCTTTAGATGTGGCAAATAAATCCATAACGATGATTTCAGAAAAGCTGAGCATGAGCGGTGCTTGGGGCGCTGAGCTTCAAGAGAAAAAAATAGATAATAATAAAACCAAATACACGTTTACGATCCCTCATTACGCCCAGCCTTTGCAAAAAGATGAACACCGAGTCATTGGTTTTAATGGTAAAGGCATTGCATCGGAGGTAAATGACTTAACCCGCTGCCGCTATGAAAATGATAGCTGCATCATCAAATACGATGACACATTATCAACTTACGTTGGTGGCAGTTCTTTTGTGATTAGTGTCGATAGTGAAGAAGTTGTTGAAGATGGTGATATCACCGATGACGTTAACGAGAGTGGGGCAAATCTTGGCCGAGAACCAATTGTCGATGACCAAAATACAGTTATCGACATTACCTTAGAAAAATCTGGCTCACCTTGGTCAACGGGGTTTAATGGTGTGATCAAATTCATATCGCCAGTGGCGACCTCTTCTTGGACTTTGACGTTTTTAAAGCCTGCTGATGTGAATGATATTAGCATGTGGTCACACGGAGGGGGATTACAAACGGTGGGTGGACAATCGTTTATCAATGTTAGCAACAAAAGCTGGAATGGCGTTTTGACTCCTAATATTGAAAATTCAATTGGTGCCAGTGTTCAAGGTAAGGGCACTTATGGCGCAATATCGAGTGATAGCTGTACTTTAACGCTTGATAGCACTAATTACCCTTGTCAGTTGATAGCTAACGAAAATGCAACCAGTGTAGAAGATCTTTCTAATATTAATAGTGTTGGTATAACCCCTGCAGTTATCATTGATGATAATGAGACTGTCGATTCAGGTAACGAGTCTATTGTGGTCGACAATACACCCACAGATATTCCTGCTGCGTTGGTGAAAGGCAGTGGTGTGACTCAAAGTAAAACTCCAAAGAATATGACGTTTACTTCACCGAGTGATTTTAAAGGTAAAGTCGTTGCAGGTTATCTATCTGATTGGAGTGTATATGGTCGTGGTTTTGACGTTGAACGCTTACTAAAAGATGATACCTTTCCCTATAACAAACTGGTTTTTGCATTTTTAGCTATTTGTGGTGATCAAGGTTCGCTTTCTGGAAAAATTCGAGCGCAGTGTGCCGCGGAAGGTAAAAAAGATTTTGAGGTGGTCTTTTTAGATCCATGGGCAGACTTTGGTTTAAGCGTCAGTTCTCGCCAAAAGGGTAACCCTTATGTTGATGGTTTTAGTAAGGGGATTATTGAACAGCTCGATTACATTAAAAAACGAGTCCCTAACATTAGCATCTCAGCCAGTATTGGTGGCTGGACTATGTCAGAGCCATTCCATCGCATGGCAGCCAATCCGGTACATATTGCAACCTTCGTTAATTCATTAAAAGAATTACAAGATAAATATGGCTTTACTGGTTTTGATATCGACTGGGAATTTCCTGGTCATGGTGGTGCTTCGGGTAAATTCACATCAAATGATGGTCAATATTTTAAGGACTTGGTCTGTGCTGTGAAGGCAGGCCTTGGTGATGACATTGAAGTATCTAGTGCGGTAGGGGCAACGAAAACATATATTGATCATATCGGCGCATATTATAAAACCATTTATGACCAAGGCTGTCTTGATTACATTTATATGATGAATTACGACTACTTCGGCGCATGGGATGATAAAATTGGTCATCAAACGAGTGTGATGCCGTCCTCTTCACTAACAGGGGGAATACCTAATGACGATGATACACGGTGGAGTGTCAATGCCGCTATCAAGTTATTTGAGCAAGCCGGTTTTAAGCGTGATCGTTTATTGATGGGGATTGCCAATTACGGTCGAGGTTTTAAATCTCTTGATTTAACCATCAATCAGCAAGGTGCGCTTGGCGGGACGAAAACCTCTACATCACCATCGTCAGGTACGTTTGAAAGTGGAGTAGTGGAAGGCTACGATCTTTGGCGCAATGTAGCTGGTGAAGATCTACAGGGGCGTGGCGATTTTGCACTTTATAGCGATTTTGAAGCTCACGCTGATGTATATTTCAATAAAGTCACTGGCGATTACATTTCGATAGACACGCCACGAACCGCCTATATGAAAGCAAAGTTGGCTGATGTTTTGGGGTTAGCGGGCGCTTTCGTTTGGACTATTGAGCAAGATGATGGTCGCATTGTTACCGCAATGCAAGATGGATTTGGCCTTAATGGTGATGTGCCATCTGAGCGTGCGATAACCTACTCCGCCTGCGGTATTCCATTTAAAGATGACGAAGAGAATTTGTGTGCAGAGCTTTATAGTGGACTCAATAATTTCTCATCTGGTAGTGGTTCAGGTAGTAGCATTGCTACTATCCTCAATGCAGCCGTTAGCCTTCCTTCGCCAGGGCAAACTGTTCGTGTAGTGGATGGTATAATCGTAGACATTGGAACTGGAACAGATACAACTCCAGCACCAGATCTAGATCAAAATGTGGTTCCTGATTCTCACATTATTTATCGTTCAGAGCTCAATCAACATCAAACGAATGCAGAAAGTGCATACAAAGAAAGTATTAATGCTGCTAAAAGCCTACTCAGAACACGGGATAATACTATTGTTGAGGCAGTCTCCCCACTAAATACAACTAACCCTGATAACGTCAAGCGTGTTGAAAGCATGTTTAATCAAAGTAATTGGGATGAATTGTTTTCTCACGCTGCGCCTGAATACTCTTATACTAACTTCTTAAAGGCTGTCGCTAAGTTCCCTGCATTGTGTGATACCTACACCGATGGACGTGATAGCGACGCTATTTGTCGTAAGTCACTCGCAACTATGTTTGCTCATTTTGTGCAGGAAACCGGTAAAAACTCTGAATATGATGGTGATACATGGAAACAAGGCTTGCACTACGTTCGAGAGATGGGATGGACTGAAACCTCACGAGATGGATACAACGGCAATTGTGATGTTTCTAGCGATTTTGCCAGTCGAGTGTGGCCGTGTGGTAAGTTTGAAAACGGTGACTACAAGTCCTATTTTGGTCGTGGGGCTAAACAATTAAGTTACAACTATAACTACGGACCTTTCTCTAACGCGATGTACGGTGATGTGTCTATATTGCTTAATAATCCAGAGATGGTTGCTGATACATGGCTTAATATCGCTTCCGCTATCTTTTTTTATGTGTATCCACAGCCACCTAAACCATCAATGTTGAGTGTCATTGATGGCTCTTGGACACCTAATCAAGCTGATATCGATGCAGGTTTAAATAACGGTTTCGGTATGACCATTCACATAATAAATGGTGGGCTTGAATGCGGCTCTGGTAACGAAGATGCGAGAGCTCAAAATCGTATAAATTATTATAACGAATTTGCTAATTACTTATCAGTGACAACTCCAGCCGATGAGGTGCTTGGTTGTAAAAATATGGCTCAATTCTCTGATGTTACCGGTGGTTCCGGCTCTGTTCCTATTTATTGGGAGCAAGATTGGTCAAGCCCATATAAATGTAAATTAGTTAACTATCAAACAGCTTACACAACGTTTGATATAGGTGGGTACGAAAAGTGTGTTAAGGACAAATATCCTGATGTAGTTATTTTGGAGGATGGCGATAGCCCTATTGTTAATGATGACTCAAAAGATACAGAGACTGTAGGTGATGGTGATGCCGTTGGTGATTCAGATGGTACAGACACTGCAGATGTAGGTGATGGCGTTGGTGATTCAGATGGTACAGACACTGCAGATGTAGGTGATGGCGTTGATGATTCAGATGGTATAGACAATGGAGACGTAAGTGATGATAATGATTTGAACACTCCTACAAATGCACTGTGTCAATCTTTCAATATTTACCCGAACTGGCCTGCAAATGATCATGCTGATGGTGGAGATATCGTAGTTTATGATGATATTGCTTACAAAGCATCATGGTGGACAAACACAATACCAGGTAGTGATGAATCATGGACATTACATTTACGATGTGACGGCGTAGAGCCCTCGTCACAAACTTCTCTAAAAATGCCAAACCCCAAAGATCCTATTGATCTTAACATGCGACATTGGCCAAATTATCTTTCTATATCGGCACCAAATTTAAATCTTTCAGAAAATATACCAAGTACTGTTAGATTCGAATTACCAGTTTTAAACCAACTTACAGATAGTAATCACTTAACCGATCATTTTAAATCTTTGGCTGAACAATTATTACTTAATGAAGAAAGCAATATTACTATTTTGCTTTCCAGTGATATGTTTGATATGAATTATCAGGACGAACTTTCAACATTAGATAATATTCCTGTAAATTTAGCTCTGACTAACGCTATTGCAGTAAATAATATTCCTTTAGATAGCTCATTACTAAATTCATTATCAGATGATGTCAAAGGTTTACTTAAAGCACATAATTTACTAATTAGTCAATTACTTCCTGATGCAAATATTGGGTGGCAGGTGATAATTGGTGATTTTGCCTATGATCAACACTCTGGTGGTTATCGTTCAGTTTGGAACATGGCTTCATTACCGGTAGTTAATTTGCTTACAGATTACGAACTTTATAGTGGTGAGTACTCTGCTCATTTTGTTGCATTTAGTAAATCATCAATGACTCCAGCATTAGATAACGACCAGTGGGATAATGCTCTGCGATTTATTAAACAAGTAACAGATACTATGAGTGTCCCTGCAATGTTAGCTTCGATACCAAGTAATCAGGCTGGAAATTACTTTTTAGGTTCGACTTCGGCAGATAGAAAACTTAGACACGCAGCATATCATAATATCTTCTCAATCCATTTTGATACTGTAGATACATCTTTGCAGAATAAAATAGAATCTTACTTACAAAATAAGTTACCTCTCTACAATTCGGGAAGTGGTATTTCAATTTCGGATAACGTAATAACAAGTATTACTTCGTTAAATGACGAATTAATGAGCGTTACAACGAAAATGAATAATCAAGTTCTTCTTTACGAAACGCCAAATGACGGTTGGGAACCTTCAAATGTATATAAATGGGATGATTTTTTAACCGCTCTTAATACAATGCATAACATTGGTGTTTCTGATTTTAGATTTTGGCTTACTGATATTGATGCAATAGATGAGAAAAATATTCAATATGCCAAAGTCGCAATTGCTGCATTTTTAGCACAATCTATGCAAGAAACCATACAATATGATGCTTGTGATGAAAATAATTGGGCTCAAATAAAATATGGTGCTCCTGTTGATTATCCTATGAGCGCATCATGTGGTCAGTTAGGGCAAAAGTATGCTGACTATGGTATTAATAAAAATACAAATCTTGATCATCCTTATTCTTGTCCGCGAACACCGAAAATGGAAGTTACGGCAACGACTCACGCTAAATGGTATGGCGCACCTGCTCCTATATTTGCCGCACCTGATTCTGTTCTTGAGTCTGCTGGCTTATTAGTCGATGGTTCTGTTGGTCGATGGGATTTGTCAAGCTCTTGGTGTGAGTCATCACCAGTTGAAATCGATCATACTAAACAGGCGTGGGAACGTGACTCATGTAAGGTATATGTAGGTCAGAAAGATGGCAAGTTTGTATGGGATGGTAGCTCTGATACATCTGTTGAAGGTTGCTCTTGGTGGGGAAGAGGTGTAATTCAAACAACTGGTCGAAGAAATTTTGGTACCTTAAATCACTTTTTAGGTAGAAGCCATGTTGACCCAAGTACATTTGGTACTACTATCGATGGCGATATTGTAGTTATTGCGCCTCCTAGTGATCCAATATATGCCAAGTTGGACCTTTGCTCTAATCCTCAACTAATATGTACAACTGAAGAATATCCAGAATTAAAATGGATAGCTGGTTTATTTTTCTGGATGACATCCGTTCAAGCCTATAGCAATCCGGGTGGCCCATATGAAAGTTGGAATTATTACGATGAGTTGAAAAAATATGTAGATGATGGCCTTGTTGGAAATAACTTTATTGATGCTGTATCTGGCATTGTAAATAGAGGATGTCCTTCCGATCATTGTGAAACTGGTGAAGTAGACGAAATAGAAGGTCGTCGTGATAACTTTATTAAAGTACTTAAAGCACTTGGCCTTGACCCGAAATAATAAAGTATAAAAACTATATTTTTATTGAAACTTATATTTAACAAACTAACGTAATTCTCCATCTATAACTTTTAATATTAAGTTATTTGTTTAGGTGGAGAGTTAACTATACCTTTATCATTAATTAATTTATTAACCTAGTCTAAGCTCTTTAGCAGAGGGACTGGCTATTTATATGTTTTCAAAAACTATTTTACATTTCGTACATTGAGTTCACTTTATCTTTCTCGATACGATGAATTTCAGAGGAAAAATGTTTAGAAACTAATTGACTCTTCCCTATAGGGCAAGGTGTAAGCTGAGCTTAAAAAGGGAGAGGCATCTATGTGTAAGAACGTATTAGTTATTAATGGAAATCCAAAGGCTCAGAGTTATTGTCATGAACTAGTAGAGAGCTATATCACAGCTAGCGAGAAGAATGATGTCAGGCTGTTTGTAGTGGTACATTAAATTTGGCCACCTACTCAGAGGTGATATCATCACCTCTTAACATGGATAGGTGACATCATGACAAAACGAACAAGACGATTATTTAGTGCTGAATTTAAATTAGAGGCAGCACAATTAGTTATCGATCAAAACTATTCAGTAACTGAAGCTGCTCAGGCCATGAATGTGGGTAAATCTACG
>NZ_PYNU01000050.1:0-1401 GCF_003026075.1 Photobacterium sp. GB-210
GCAACCAATCTCTTTTAAGAGATGTGATGCGACACTAGCTCAGCTGGTAGAGCGCAACCTTGCCAAGGTTGAGGTCACGAGTTCGAACCTCGTGTGTCGCTCCAAATTGATATTCATGGCTACGGCGATGAATAAAAATAGTTGTTACCCAACTTAAAATAGGTGCAAAATCGGACGCGGGGTGGAGCAGCTTGGTAGCTCGTCGGGCTCATAACCCGAAGGTCGTTGGTTCAAATCCGGCCCCCGCAACCAATCTCTTTTAAAGAGATGTGATGCGACACTAGCTCAGCTGGTAGAGCGCAACCTTGCCAAGGTTGAGGTCACGAGTTCGAACCTCGTGTGTCGCTCCACTTTTTTACTTGGTAGAGAAGTGATATTCATGGCTACGGCGATGGATAAAAATAGTTGTCACCCAACTTAAAACAGGTGAAAAATCGGACGCGGGGTGGAGCAGCTTGGTAGCTCGTCGGGCTCATAACCCGAAGGTCGTTGGTTCAAATCCAGCCCCCGCAACCAATCTCTTTAAGAGATGTGATGCGACACTAGCTCAGCTGGTAGAGCGCAACCTTGCCAAGGTTGAGGTCACGAGTTCGAACCTCGTGTGTCGCTCCAAATTGATATTCATGGCTACGGCGGTGAATAAAAATAGTTGTCACCCAACTTAAAACAGGTGCAAAATCGGACGCGGGGTGGAGCAGCTTGGTAGCTCGTCGGGCTCATAACCCGAAGGTCGTTGGTTCAAATCCGGCCCCCGCAACCAATCTCTTTTAAAGAGATATGATGCGACACTAGCTCAGCTGGTAGAGCGCAACCTTGCCAAGGTTGAGGTCACGAGTTCGAACCTCGTGTGTCGCTCCACTTTTTTACTTGCTAGAGAAGTGATATTCATGGCTACGGCGATGGATAAAAATAGTTGTCACCCAACTTAAAATAGGTGAAAAATCGGACGCGGGGTGGAGCAGCTTGGTAGCTCGTCGGGCTCATAACCCGAAGGTCGTTGGTTCAAATCCAGCCCCCGCAACCAATCTCTTTTAAGAGATGTGATGCGACACTAGCTCAGCTGGTAGAGCGCAACCTTGCCAAGGTTGAGGTCACGAGTTCGAACCTCGTGTGTCGCTCCAATTTGATAGTTCATGGCGAAAGCGGTGAACGTTAGGTGAAAGACCTAGCTATGCGACACTAGCTCAGCTGGTAGAGCGCAACCTTGCCAAGGTTGAGGTCACGAGTTCGAACCTCGTGTGTCGCTCCAATTTGATAGTTCATGGCGAAAGCGGTGAACGTTAGGTGAAAGACCTAGCTATGCGACACTAGCTCAGCTGGTAGAGCGCAACCTTGCCAAGGTTGAGGTCACGAGTTCGAACCTCGTGTGTCGCTCCAATTTGATAGTTCATGGCGAAAGCG
>NZ_PYNU01000051.1:0-1362 GCF_003026075.1 Photobacterium sp. GB-210
CTTCTTGCGGTTAAGCGTGTATCTCAAAACAAAGGCAGTAAAACGCCTGGAATAGATGGTGTCATCTGGAACACAGATGCACGCCGTATGAAAGCAGTCAATCAGCTTAGTCGCAAGACTTATAAAGCGAAACCACTCAAACGCATCTACATTCCCAAAAAGAACGGCAAGCTCAGGCCATTAGGCATTCCGTGCATGATTGATAGAGCGCAACAAGCACTCCATCTACTAGCACTAGAGCCTGTATCTGAAACACTTGCTGACCCCAATAGCTATGGATTTAGGCCAAATCGCAGCACTGCTGACGCGGTCAGTCAATGCTTCAAATGCTTGGCACTAAAGAAATCAGCCAAATGGGTACTTGAAGGGGATATCAAAGCCTGTTTCGACAAGATCGGCCATCAATGGCTTCTTGATAACATCGCTGTAGATAAGCGAATGTTGGAACAATGGCTAAAGTCTGGCTTTATGGACAAAGGTTTGTTCTATGATACTGATGAGGGTACACCACAAGGCGGAATCATATCTCCGACCTTGATGTTAATGACTCTCGCAGGGCTAGAGCAGTACATAAAATCCACTGCGCTCAAAAAGAGTGCTAGAGCTAACTTTATTGGTTATGCAGATGATTTCGTGGTCACCTGCTCTTCAAAGGAAGTGCTCGTGAACGACATCAAACCGTTGATTTCTGATTTTCTGGCAGAAAGAGGGTTAACCCTCTCCGAAGAGAAAACGAAGATCACTCATATTGATGACGGCTTTGACTTTCTGGGCTTCAATCACAGGAAGTACAAAGGGAAACTGCTCATCAAGCCGAGCAAATCCAACACGCTGTTATTTTTGAGAAACCTACGTGAACTCATCAAAAAGCACGCAACCATTCCTGTTAACGATCTTATCAAGTTGATAAATCCGAAACTCAGGGGATGGGCGAATTACTATCGCCACTGTGTTGCTAAGCAGATATTCGGGTATGTCGGCCACAATCTATTCCAAGCATTATGGCACTGGGCAGTTAGACGTCATCCAACCAAGTCCAAGGACTGGGTTGTTCATAAATACTTCCTTAACCGTAAAGGCCAATGGCAATTTCACGGTTGGCAGAAAGTCATGAACATGGATTGCCTGTTTAACCTATTCCAAATAGCAAAAGTGCCCATCGAGCGACATGTAAAAATCAAGAGTGCCGCTACGCCCTTTGATCCTCAATACCAAGAATACTTGGCAAAGAGAAAATCAAAGAAGCAATGCCGCAACTCTTGGCATGAACCTGCTCTCGCTGCTTTGTAAGTTGCTGGGTGCCAATCGGTGCCTTAGTGGAGGCTTGAGCCGTATGCAGTGAAAGTTGCACGTACGGTTCTT
>NZ_PYNU01000052.1:0-1317 GCF_003026075.1 Photobacterium sp. GB-210
ACGAAGTCATTGATGCCATGCTTCCGGGAAAAGCTTCTAAGCTTCAGATTATAAGAAATCGTACCCCAAACCGACACAGGTGATCAGGTAGAGAATACCAAGGCGCTTGAGAGAACTCGGGTGAAGGAACTAGGCAAAATGGTACCGTAACTTCGGGAGAAGGTACGCTCCTAGCGGTGATGAGACTTGCTCTCTAAGCTGCCGGGAGTCGCAGATACCAGGTGGCTGCAACTGTTTATTAAAAACACAGCACTGTGCAAAATCGAAAGATGACGTATACGGTGTGACGCCTGCCCGGTGCCGGAAGGTTAATTGATGGGGTTAGACTTCGGTCGAAGCTCTTGATCGAAGCCCCGGTAAACGGCGGCCGTAACTATAACGGTCCTAAGGTAGCGAAATTCCTTGTCGGGTAAGTTCCGACCTGCACGAATGGCGTAATGATGGCCACGCTGTCTCCACCCGAGACTCAGTGAAATTGAAATCGCAGTGAAGATGCTGCGTCCCCGCGGCTAGACGGAAAGACCCCGTGAACCTTTACTATAGCTTGGCACTGAACATTGACCCTACATGTGTAGGATAGGTGGGAGACGTTGAAGCAACCGCGCCAGTGGTTGTGGAGTCAATCTTGAAATACCACCCTTGTATGCTTGATGTTCTAACGTTGGCCCCTTATCGGGGTTACGGACAGTGCCTGGTGGGTAGTTTGACTGGGGCGGTCTCCTCCCAAAGAGTAACGGAGGAGCACGAAGGTGGGCTAATCACGGTCGGACATCGTGAGGTTAGTGCAATGGCATAAGCCCGCTTGACTGCGAGAATGACAATTCGAGCAGGTGCGAAAGCAGGTCATAGTGATCCGGTGGTTCTGAATGGAAGGGCCATCGCTCAACGGATAAAAGGTACTCCGGGGATAACAGGCTGATACCGCCCAAGAGTTCATATCGACGGCGGTGTTTGGCACCTCGATGTCGGCTCATCACATCCTGGGGCTGAAGTCGGTCCCAAGGGTATGGCTGTTCGCCATTTAAAGTGGTACGCGAGCTGGGTTTAGAACGTCGTGAGACAGTTCGGTCCCTATCTGCCGTGGGCGTTGGATGATTGAGAGGGGCTGCTCCTAGTACGAGAGGACCGGAGTGGACGAACCGCTGGTGTTCGGGTTGTGTCGCCAGACGCATTGCCCGGTAGCTAAGTTCGGAATCGATAACCGCTGAAAGCATCTAAGCGGGAAGCGAGCCTCAAGATGAGTCATCCCTAGACCTTTAAGGTCTCTAAAGGGTTGTTGAAGACTACAACGTTGATAGGTCGGGTGTGTAAGTGCTG
>NZ_PYNU01000053.1:0-1014 GCF_003026075.1 Photobacterium sp. GB-210
CCTTCACCCGAGTTCTCTCAAGCGCCTTGGTATTCTCTACCTGATCACCTGTGTCGGTTTGGGGTACGATTTCTTATAATCTGAAGCTTAGAAGCTTTTCCCGGAAGCATGGCATCAATGACTTCGTCACCGTAGTGACTCGACATCGTATCTCAGCCTTAAGATGGTCCGGATTTGCCTAAACCATCAGCCTACATACTTGGACCTGGACAACCGTCGCCAGGCTCACCTAGCCTTCTCCGTCCCTCCATCGCAATTATAAGAAGTACGGGAATATTAACCCGTTTCCCATCGACTACGCCTTTCGGCCTCGCCTTAGGGGTCGACTTACCCTGCCCCGATTAACGTTGGACAGGAACCCTTGATCTTCCGGCGAGGGAGTTTTTCACTCCCTTTATCGTTACTCATGTCAGCATTCGCACTTCTGATACCTCCAGCAAACCTTACGATTCACCTTCAACGGCTTACAGAACGCTCCCCTACCCAATGAAGTAAACTTCATTGCCGCAGCTTCGGTGTATAGCTTAGCCCCGTTAAATCTTCCGCGCAGGCCGACTCGACCAGTGAGCTATTACGCTTTCTTTAAATGATGGCTGCTTCTAAGCCAACATCCTGGCTGTCTGAGCCTTCCCACATCGTTTCCCACTTAGCTATAACTTTGGGACCTTAGCTGGCGGTCTGGGTTGTTTCCCTCTTCACGACGGACGTTAGCACCCGCCGTGTGTCTCCCGGATAGTACTTACTGGTATTCGGAGTTTGCAAAGGGTTGGTAAGTCGGGATGACCCCCTAGCCTTAACAGTGCTCTACCCCCAGTAGTATTCGTCCGAGGCGCTACCTAAATAGCTTTCGGGGAGAACCAGCTATCTCCGAGTTTGATTGGCCTTTCACCCCTAGCCACAAGTCATCCGCTAATTTTTCAACATTAGTCGGTTCGGTCCTCCAGTAAGTGTTACCTCACCTTCAACCTGCCCATGGCTAGATCACTCGGTTTCGGGTCTAATCCTAGCAACTAT
>NZ_PYNU01000054.1:0-1011 GCF_003026075.1 Photobacterium sp. GB-210
CCATTCTGTTTTTAAACTTCTAAAGAAGCGTTCCATGGGGGCGTTATCCCAACAATTTCCTCGTCGTGATAAGCTTTGTTTAATCTGGCATCGCCATAGTAATTGTCTGTAGTAACTGCTGGTATAATGACTACCTTGATCACTGTGAAACATAACCCCTTTAGGTTTATGTCGTGATTCATAAGCCATCATAAGAGCCTTACCTGTTAAGTGACTGTCAGGCGATAGAGACATCGCCCAACCAACAGGCTTTCTCGAAAATAAATCGATAACCACAGCAAGATACATCCAGCGATGTCCAGTCCACACATAAGTCACATCACCAACCCAAACTTGATTAGGTGATGTAACTGCAAATTGACGATTCAGATGATTTGGAATTGCAATATGCTCTTGATTTGCTTTTCGGTATCTATGTTTCGGTGATTGGCAACTAACAAGATTAAGGGCTTTCATTTGTTTGGATGCACGATACCGACTCAAGGGAATACCTTGAGTCGTAACCATATCTGCAATGGTTCTTGCTCCAGCAGAACCATTGCTTGCAGCATGTACCTCTTTGATTAAACTACGCAGTTTAATCAATTCAATAGAAATAGATTTTGGGCGTCTTTGCCAATATTTATAGCTACTGCGATGAACATCAAATACTTTGCATAACGTTGTTATGCTGTGGCTCTTCCTGAGTTTCTCGATTAACGAGAATTGTTCAATGAGTCTGACATCAAGAGAGCGGTGGCTTTTTTTAAGATTTCATTATGCTCTTCAAGAGTGGCTAATTTCTTCTTTAACTCTCGTATTTCAATCTGTTCAGGCGTCATCGGTGAAGCTTTCGGTGATTTACCTTGGCGCTCTTCTTTTAACTGACGAACCCACTTATCCATCGTAGATTTACCCACATTCATGGCCTGAGCAGCTTCAGTTACTGAATAGTTTTGATCGATAACTAATTGTGCTGCCTCTAATTTAAATTCAGCACTAAATAATCGTCTTGTTCGTTTTGTCATGATG
>NZ_PYNU01000055.1:0-987 GCF_003026075.1 Photobacterium sp. GB-210
AACATAGAAAACAAAAGAAAAGAGTATTAGAAATTTAATTTGGAGCTGCCGACAATAGCCAAGTGGTATTGTCGGCACTAACTGAATACTACTTTACTGGTGTCGTTTGTTGAACCGCGCAACGAAAACCATTGAGTGAGATATATCCATCTTGAGCTATGGCTTGGCCTGCTCGAGATGTTGTTAACCCCCCTCCTCTCATGACTTTTTTAGATCCTCTCGATGGCCCTTGAGGGTCGAGTTCAGGGGAGCGTTGATAATAATCTTCGCTATACCAGTCATTCATCCATTCCTTTACATTTCCTGCCATATCATACAAACCTAATGGATTTGGCGGATACAATTTAATTTGATTTAAATCTATAGAGCTACCAATATTCCATTCATCTTTTGTGTAATCAACATACCTTCCATCAACCAAATGCTGGTCACCTTTACGCTGAAGGTAACCGTTATTGGTTGCATGGTATAGATGCTTCCCACGATTTCTTGCTGCATATTCCCATTGTGCTTCTGTGGGTAAATCAATCGGAGAACCCGTTAATTCACCCAGCCATAAACAGTAATCTTTTGCCTCTTGCCAGGTTTTAGTCGGTGTCGCTAGATCTTTAAACTTATCGTCAGAAAGGTCATGTTTTTCTCTCATTCCTGCTTTAACAACTGGGCGTTCATATGCTTTTTGAAAAGCATCAAAACCGTGATAAGTCGTTTCATGATTAGCTAAAGAGTAGTTACTTAAGGTTACTTTATGCATAAAATTAGCGCCAGTTTCAGCATTCGACAAAGCGGTATTACACTTAGCATCTGGCGACCAATCCATTCTATCCGTAGAAATGGGGTTACAAGGGGCTTTAAATGCGCCCATCATGAAGGTTCCACCTTTGATAAATACCATGCTTTCAAGTGATTCAACAGCAACTTCGACGATTTGATGTTGAAGTTTGGTATCTGCATCAGGGTAGAGCTTTTTTACTTTCGCTTCTATTT
>NZ_PYNU01000056.1:0-980 GCF_003026075.1 Photobacterium sp. GB-210
AGAAGCATGGGATGCAGAATTCCCAGGTTTCGAACACGAAACTGAAGGCGCAGAGATCGAAGACGGTAAATACCACGTTCTTTGTATCAAAAAAGACGCTCTATAATCGACTAAGTCGATAACGTGACTACCCTAAATCCCCACTCATTGAGTGGGGATTTTTTTATGCGTTTAAATCATGCCAGATATTCCTCACACACTGAGTTTACTTAGACTAAATAAAGAGGAATACAAATTAAATCTTACTTTACCTACACTTACGAAAATAAATACACATTCTTGTGTGAATTTATTTTCATTATTTTTGCATAATAAAAACATAGCCATTATTTGCATTTGATATGACATCAGACAACACAAAGATAAGTTATTGTAAAAAAAGGATTTAACCTCAAAAGAGACATCAAAGGTAACATTAGAGAACGATTTATGAAAAAACATGGTCGAATAATGATACTTATCGGCTTATTTTTTAGTAAAAATGCAATAATTCATTCCGTTTATATGGTTTTATTTTTGTGAAAAGAGCGCATTATATACCTCGAAGACAAGATAACTATTCAACTTAAAATATCATTCTTAAAAATAAGAGTTATATTTTAATTATTTAAATTTCTCGAATTTAAATACAAAAAATCACTTGTTAATAAACAAGTAGTAAGAATAAAAATAATAAACATCAATTCCCTTACCTTTAATAGTGATATTAATTAAGAGGTTGTTTATTTTATTCTCAATAAATTCTGCCAGATATTTTATTGCTTTATATCACTTATAAATCGATATATATCAGAATCAACCATTCTATTCAGGCGTTATTATGAACAACAATAATAGTACTAATAAAATGCGCGCTCTCGTTATTGAGCACCAAAACATTACTCCAAACAGCTTTGCCGATCGTGCAACTAAATCATTAATCGCTGAATTAGAAAGCCGTACTATCGAAATCGTTACTGCCACTTCTTACGAAGATGCAC
>NZ_PYNU01000057.1:0-944 GCF_003026075.1 Photobacterium sp. GB-210
CATCCATACTGAACCAAAAATCTGGCTTTCGATGATGCGCCTTATCATAAGCAACGGTTGCACTGTCTTTATGGCGAAAAGGCTCATTCATTGGAATGTCGGGTAAAGGCTGGCTTACATCCATATAGGCTTGGATCATGTTCCATAAGCGCTTGTATTCATCAAGATCTCTTGAGCCATTAATAAAACGGCCAATGGGAACCCCATGTTTGTAACCATTATAACGATGAACAAGAAACAGTTGATAATTAATAAAACCTTGAGGGGTTGGCGATGTTGTCAGGTAGCAATCAAACTCAACAAAAGGGTGACTAAATCGCACCTTATTACCGAAACCATAAAGTGTGACCATACCCGTTTCTCGGCTTAATGAAAATAACGTTTTAATGGGTAATTTTCCATTAAAAAAAGAGAAAGACCACCAAATGAGTAGACACACCACAGATATACAGATTAACCCAAGATATGCTGTATTAACGTCACTTTGTGGAGCTTCAGTTAGAATATTTGCCATAACACAAACCAAAAAAGCTACTGGCATCATATAGAGAGCAATAAATTTTCCGAATGTCACGGCATAAAAATAGACCAAGCCCCACCATGGCAATGTGATGTCTCTAATTTGACGTTCGTTGTAGCCGCCTTCAGATGGGTCTAACGTTCTAAGCTCAGAGGGTTTACGGGATCGCAACACTTTACTTGACACATGATGATTATTGCAAGTAAATGGGAAGTGCACACCTTTTCTGGCGACTTGAGACCAAAAGCCTTGCTGATTCCCCGGCGCTTGCGGCGGAATGTGCTGAGAGTTATAAGAGTTATGCTTCATGGTTATTTTCTATCTTTCTTCGGCGTTAACGATTCTCAGAGTGAGAATACACGTTAAATAGACTGGGCAATAATTGGCCTGATTATGAGATATGACCTCCATAAAAAAGCACGCA
>NZ_PYNU01000058.1:0-879 GCF_003026075.1 Photobacterium sp. GB-210
ATGGATGAAGCATGGTTCGGTTACGCACGTTTTAACCCTATCTACAAGGGTCACTTCGCAATGCGTGGCGATGCTAAAGACCACAAAGGTCCAACAGTATTTGCAACTCACTCAACTCACAAGTTATTGAATGCATTGTCTCAAGCATCATACATTCACGTACGTAACGGTGAAGACGCGATCAACTTTGACCGTTTCAACCAAGCATACATGATGCACACTTCAACATCGCCACTATACGCAATCTGTGCGTCTAACGATGTTGCAGCTAACATGATGAAAGGCGAAAGTGGTAAAACACTGACTGACGAAGTAAACCGCGAAGCGATCATCTTCCGTCAAAACATGCGTCAGCTATTCAACAACTACACCAATGACAACGATTGGTTCTTCAAACCTTGGAACGCAGAAACTGTTACAGAAATGAACGGTGACAAGGTTAACTTTGAAGATGCATCTGTTGAGTCTCTAATGACTATCCAAGAGAACTGGAAACTAACTCCTGGCGACAAGTGGCACGGCTTTGACGAAATCGACAATGACTGGTGTATGCTTGATCCAATCAAAGTTAGCTTGCTAACTCCTGGACTTGACGACAACGGCAACTTCCTAGAAACAGGTGTTCCAGCAGCACTTGTGACTGCATACCTAGGTCGTTTCGGTATCGTACCAACACGTACTACTGACTTCCAAGTAATGTTCCTATTCTCAATGGGTATTACTAAAGGTAAGCGTGACACATTGATCAACACATTGTTGTCATTCAAGCGTCACTACGATGCTAACGCAGATATCGAAACACTATTACCTGAGTTAGTTGCATCAGCACCAGAAGTATACAAAGGTCTTGGCCTTAAAGATCTTGGTAACAAGATGTTT
>NZ_PYNU01000059.1:0-823 GCF_003026075.1 Photobacterium sp. GB-210
AGAGTCACCGGTTTTTACTACCTTCTCTGGGCTTATCGCAAGTTAATACGTCCTTCATCGCCTCTGACTGCCAAGGCATCCACCGTGTACGCTTAGTCACTTAACCATACAACCCCAAGAGGTTTCGCTCTTAGTTTCCACTTAAAAAGTGGAGTAAGTTGGTCAAACAACCAAGGTTTGTGTTCAACACTTCGATCAAGAAAGTATTAAACGTTGGTTTTTCGCCGGACTCATTGTTTTGTTTTCACTTTTAAAAAGTGAAAGCAAACACAGACACTTGAATGTGTATGTTTTGAGAACTCGTTCTTCTTTCGAAGAACATTTTTAAAATCAATCTATTGATTGAATTTACTAGTCAGCTTTCCAGATTGTTAAAGAACATGTAATCATCGTTAGATAACCACTTTTTAAAAACACTTATAAGAATGTGTTTAAAGAGTGGTGGAGCTATGCGGGATCGAACCGCAGACCTCCTGCGTGCAAGGCAGGCGCTCTCCCAGCTGAGCTATAACCCCAACGATATAAAAGACTAAACCGCCACCTTCTCTGGGAGAGAAAGTGGTGGGTCTGAGTGGACTTGAACCACCGACCTCACCCTTATCAGGGGTGCGCTCTAACCACCTGAGCTACAGACCCAAGTCTTTTTACGTTCTACATTTTAACCAAGCAATCTGTGTGGACACTGCATTAAACAGCAAGTCTTTAGGTAAGGAGGTGATCCAGCCCCAGGTTCCCCTAGGGCTACCTTGTTACGACTTCACCCCAGTCATGAACCACACCGTGGTAAACGCCCTCCCGAAGGTTAAGCTATCTACTTCTGGTG